>DATBID010000530.1:0-24901 GCA_036557125.1 Bryobacteraceae bacterium
CTATGCCCGAGGAGGCATTGATCCTGCGAATCGTATATCCCTCGCCGAAAATCAAGTTGCCTGATGGATCGAGGGTCAGACCATGGGGAGAACCGACCACGCCTTCTGTGGCAGGCAATCCCACGGGAGGCGAACCGCCAAACACAGTATCAACGATTCTCTGTGCTTGGAGCAGGCAAGAAGTGGAGAAGCAGGTCAGCAAGATGAGCAGCCGAAGTACAGCGCGAACCTGAGTTTTCATCGTGGGTTTCCAGTTTGCGGTGCGTACGCTTCCGGAGGGCTCCAGTTACGTTTTCCCGTCCTGAGTTCCCCGGACCTGCCGAGTGCGCGCCGTTCTTCGAAATGATGTCAGCACGACCTTCGCGTGACAGACGGATTTCGCTTGCGGGGACTCGCATCACGTGCCTATTTTACTATAAGTGGGTTTGATTGTTCGCTTTCCGCGCGGCTAATGTCGCCGGAAACGCCGGACTCTCGCCCGCCGTCGCATCTCCTTGCCAAACAGCTCTTCCATCGCCGAACGGCATGGCCAAGTTGCAGCTACTCGGCCGCTGCTCCCTCCACCTGCTCGGCATCCCCACCGGCAAGCGCACCCCAATCGAAGTGCCCGGCACTTGCCAGCGCGTCGAAGGCCGGGGCGAAGCCAGACTGATTTACGAAGACCTCGCCGAATCCATGCCCCAACTCGGCTTGGCGAAATGAGCCACAAGTGGGGATGATGCGCAGTTTCCGCCTCGCTGCCTGCCTGCTCGCAGGCTCGCCCCGTATCACTCGGTATCGGCTTAGATCCGAACGAATCCGAAGAGTAGCAGTATGATAAGGATCAGAAGCACCAGACCCAGACCTCCGCTCGGGTAGTATCCCCAACCCCGGCTATAAGGCCAAGCAGGAGCCGCCGCCAACAACAGAACAATCACTATGATCAGTAGTAGTAACATTTGCCTTGGTCATTCCCTTGTCAAGACCTCTAGGCATTTTTCTAACCATCCACGACTTCCAATTTGCTTCGTTTTGTTCCCGTTGTGATTCCGAACCCGCTTGGTCCTCGCCCCGACCTCGCGAAAGGCAAAGCTAGGTTTGTTCGGGCCAGTCGAGCCGGCGTCGACTGAGAATGAAAAAATGAAAATAGGGCGCATGGTCGATCTCTGGAGTCTCGGCGGTCTTTCGCTGCGGGAGTTGCTTCGCCGGACCGCTCGCGAAACCTGGGAGGACAGCGTTTTTGGTCAAGGCGGCCGGATGGCGTTTTACCAGTTCCTGGCCATTTTCCCATCACTCATGGTTCTACTCGCAATCTCCGCGCGAGTGCCTCACCTCGGCGAATCTCTGAGGCGCTGGCTCCAGGATCTGTCTGAACAAGTTCTTCCCTCCCAAGGGGCGCATCTCTTCGCAACCATAATGGACGAGTTCCGCGGACGCGCGGCTTCCGGCTTCCACTTTGTGCCGGTGTGCGCCGGTGCGTTATGGGCCGCTTGCAATGCCACCTGGGCCATGGTCTACGCCCTCAACCGCGCCTACGAAGTGGAAGAGCGCCGATCCTGGCGGCAACTGGGTCTCACGATCGGTGGTCTGACACTATCGCTGGGGATCATGACGTGCGTCGCGTTGTTCCTCATCTTCGGCGGAGTTGAGGTCGAGGCTCACTTCCGCACCGGAGTTGCCGTTCTCCGCGTCGCGGAATGGCTGGCTCTGATTCTCTTACTCTCCGTCTCCTTTGAGTTGCTATACCGCTTCGCTCCCAACCTTCGCTATCACGAGTGGCGCTGGAGCACACCGGGCGCAGTCTGCGCGCTCGTTCTATGGCTCGGCGCGACCTTCGCGGCTCGCGTCTATTTCGACCGTGTGGATGATTATTCACGCACTTATGGCCACTTGAACGGGGTCGTCATGCTGCTGTTATGGCTCTACGTCACCAACGGGGCCATTCTGATCGGCGGCGAAATGAACTCCGAGATCGAAAAGGCCGTGCAGTCGCGGGCCGGTCCCGCGGACAGGAGCGGGCCCGGCTAGCTGCCAGGCCGGGGGTTCAGTCATTCTTCCCCGACAGAATCTTCCGGCCGTCCGCCAGGGTAACCTTGCGGCCATCCACCATGTGCGATGCGTCCTTGGCCGAAAAGCCATGCACAATGACCCGGTCTCCCTTCTTAAGGGAATCTTTCCGCCAGCCCATCCGCTGCAGGCCGTTCGGCCCGCGGGTCTCGCACTTCCAGTTCACTACGTGGCCTTCGTCATCGGAGACGTCCACGTAGAAGTACACGTGCGGGTTCACCCAATCGACGCCCGTCACCACGCCTTCAAGCGTAATCGGCTTCGATGTGTCGAACTCGGTCGCAAACGAGTGGTGCGCAGCCGCCGGCAGCGCGGCTAGGAACAAGCTTGCGCACAGTACCAATAATTTGAGGCGCATTTCTTCCTCCCTACTCGCGGTTTCATACCCGCCCTCACTCCCAGCCCAGCCCGCAGTGGCCGGCATCACTCGCATGAACGCTTCCACTGCATGAATCTCTCCGCCGTATACCTTGAATGCTTCCCACACGTAGAGCGCGTTTCCCGGACCATATGAGCCGGTGTCGCCAAAATTCATCTGCAGCAGCACGATTCCCAAATCTTCATCCACGGCAGCAACCCTATAAGTGATCGCCGGATGCTTGATGATTCGCTGCGTCTTGATATTTTCGCATCCGGCGCGCGCGCAGCCCGGTCCCGCCCTGATTTGCCCAGCAGTGATGCGTCCGTTCTCGATCCGATAAGCGTCTCGGGCGAAGGGCGCATTCACGTCAACAAAGCTGCCCACCTTGAGCCCCGCTGGATAAAACTCAGCCAACCGGATGGCTTCTGCGCGCGAGGGAAGCCGGCTGCGATCCGGCGCGAAGGTCATCTCTTTGCGCGGAGTCTCAAGCGCATCGAAACTGAAAATGGCTCCTTCCTTCTGGCTGCGAGTGACCATTGTTTCAATCTCGGTAATCTTGCCTCCCGCAACCTTCAGCCGCGCCACCAGCAGCACGGGCGAGCCGGCCTCTTCCATCACCACCTGAGTTGCCGCGATGCCTTCGCGCACATCCAAAATATCCAGCCGGTATGGCCGCACCTTCGAAGCATCCTTCCACAGCCCTTCGCCTGGCTTCATTGGTTGGCTGTTTTCGGTGAATCGCACTGTGTCGGCAAGAGGCAGCGCGGCGGGGTTATGCGCCACCATGGCATCCAGATAGCGGGTGACGAAATCTTCCAGGCAGCCGCGATCGCAATCCGCGGCCGAAGCGGCGGAAACCGCAAGCACCCAAAGAAAAAGACAGCGTATAAAACTTTATCGATCATACTGCAACTGCCGAACGCCCAACGGCGTCCCGAACAGCACACCCGGCCAGAAGGTACTGCGACCACAGGATTGGTCACGCGAATGCAATGTTTCATCATGGAATTGAAGGTTGTTCCCCCACATGCCATTTCAGGCAGTGGAATGGGATAACATTCAGCGCCACCGGCGTCCCCGCGGTGTAAAAGATTCCCCGCTTGGGGGCGTTCCGATTGACCGAAGCGCCACAGACATTTTGAATATGCGGGCCCGGAGGTGCGACCTTCGTGTGCTCGAAATGGAGAGGTGAATGAGTACCTTCAGAATCGTCACGTTCGTTTGCGCCGGCCTGCTCCCCACCCTGTTGCCGCAGGCCAAGGCAGATGCTTGGAACCAAAAGACTACTTTCACGTTCAGCGGTCCCGTAGAGGTTCCGGGGAAGGTCTTGAGTCCGGGCAGTTACGTTTTTAAGCTCGCCGATTCGCAGTCGGATCGCAACATTGTTGAGGTGTTCAACAAGAACGAGAACCACTTATACGGCACATTTATGACAATTCCGGATTACCGGCTGCAGCCAGCCAGTAAACCGATCATTACTTTCGAAGAGCGAGCTGCGGGCGCGCCGCAGGCAGTTCGGTCCTGGTTCTATCCCGGCGACAATTATGGTCATGAGTTCGTGTACGGCAAAGCGCGGGCGGTAGAACTTTCCCAGACAACGAACACCGCAGTTCCGCCTGTGCAAAGCCAGCCGCCGGCGAATACCACCACGGCCCCGGAAAACAACCCGCCCGCGGTCAGTGCCCCGAATAATGCACCGCTAACTGCGCAAAACTCTACTCAGGGAGAGGAGAATCTTGCGCAAAATACGCCTCCGGCGCCGAATACGCCTCCAGCGCCGGCTCAGACCGAGCCGCAGACGACGCCCAAAACATTACCCCAGACGGCCAGTGATTTTCCGTTCCTGGTGTTGATGGGCTTGCTGTCGCTCGCCAGCGGCGGCTTTCTGTGGCGGTATTCGATGAACCGGTAACATAAGTGTTGAGTACCGGAAGATTGAATGCGTAAAGCAATCATAGCGGAAGGGTCTATGCGCCGCCTCCGGCGCGCCCTTCCGCTGCTGTTTTTTTCGCTATCGCTTTTGATAGTTGCGCAGAGGGCCACCGCGCAAAGCGCCGCCGAGTCTGAGAGCGCCAACTTTTCGGCGGACGTTAGCCTGGTTGTCTTGCACGCTACAGTTCGGAATCGAAGCGGCAGTTTTGTTTCCGGACTGAGGCAGGAAAACTTCCAGGTCTTAGAAGACGGCCAACCGCAGACCATTCGGTTGTTTCAACACGAGGACGTGCCCGTGGCTGTTGGGCTGGTCGTGGACAACAGCGGCAGCATGCGTTCGAAAAGAAAAGATGTGACTGCGGCGGCCCTGGCTTTTGTGCGATCCAGCAATCCGCACGACCAGATGTTTGTCGTTAACTTCAACGAGCACGTGATGTTCGGGCTGCCCAACACGGCACTATTCTCGGCCAGCCCCGCGGAACTGGAAGCGGCGCTGAATGGCGTCCCCGCCGCCGGCAAGACCGCTCTCTACGATGCAATTCTGGCCGGTCTCGATCACCTGAAGAAGGCCACGCTTGATAAGAAGGTGCTGATCGTCGTCAGCGATGGGGGCGATAACGCCAGCCATCACACGCTCCCTCACGTGTTGGAAGCAGCCGGGCGCTCCGACGCCATCATTTATACGATCGGGCTATTCGATCCATACGATGAAGACAGCAATCCAGGGGTGCTGAAGAAAATCGCCCGGGCCACCGGAGGGGAAGCATTTTTTCCCAAAGAGACCTCGGAGGTTGTCGAAATCTGCGAGCGCATCGCCACGGATATCCGCAATCAATATACGATCGGTTACATCCCCTCCAACCGGAAGTTCGACAATGCCTATCGAACCATCCGCCTGGTCGCTACGGGGTCGCATGGCCAAAAATATCTGGTTCGGACCAGGGAAGGTTACCTGGCCGCTCCCGATCGGCAGAGCACTGCCCGCTAATTACCCGAAGCCCGATCCAACAAGACTTCCAGCAAAGCCGGGTGGCCTTCGAGCGGTCTCGTGACCTGGATTTCGATGCCAGGATGGGCAGCCATCAATTGCGCCACCAGCGCCGGGAGATCCCGTTCGAGGTGGATTCCGAGGGTCAGGAAATACGGAATCACCACGATGTATCGCACGCCCTCGATGGCCAAGCGCGCAACCGCGCCGGCAAGGTCAGGCTGACCCAACTCCAGAAATGCCGCTTCTACGTGCGGATACCTCCCGGCGCGCGCAAATGCGGCTGCGATCTCTCGAACGCCTTCATTGGCGGATTCGATACGCGAGCCGTGCGCGAAAATGACAAATCCGCGCTCGTCGGGCATCTTTTGTCGCCCTACCGGGCGACCGGCACGCCTAGCGGGTACTCCGCCAAATCCACCCAGCAGTTGCCGGGAGCGCTCTGTACAAATATGGCTCGCTCGGCGTGAAACCGCCGCGGCCCCCGATACTCGTGCCACTGCCGTTCGGCCCGCTCGCGCATTTCCGTAACCCGGTCCGGGACGATTTCCTGCGCGAGAGTGACGTGCGGATGATACCTGAACGGCTCGTTAAAGGCGAGGCAGCGGCTGGCCGCGGCGTGCATCTGGTGTAATTCTCCAGCGCCTTCCCAAGCCAACTCCAGATAAATAACATCGGTAACCGGGAACACATCGATGCGCGTCAACTCAATATCAAAAGGCCGCCACATTTCGGAAAGGGCGCGAAGTTCGCCGGAGGCAATCTGCCACTCCACAGCCAGCGACCTTGGCGGCAAAACGCTCACATGCGCCCGCGGGTTGTCGTGCGGTACCAGGTCCCGCCGTAAATCATCCAAAAAGCGCCCCAGCGGGTCGGGCACATAAATCACAAGGGCAAAATAGCCGGTTCCCAATTTGGAGGGTTGGCCATTAGGAGAATTCGCTGAATCTCCGTTGCTTAACGAATTCATTCACCTACTATGGTATCCATTCCGACGCTTTCCGTCGGAAGGCGAAGGTTGCGCCTAGCTTAGCGGAACCCTGGCGCGCGCTTATGGGCTTGCGGATTTCGGTTTGTGGGTAATCTTCCGGTCCACGTCCGGCCAGAACTCCTTCAGTATGTTGCCCAATATATCGACACCGACCTGCACGCCCCACTTGGAAGCTACCGCCCCCGCAGTGCGGTTGCTCGGATAATAGGCGGTGCCTATGGCGGCCGCAGTCGCATTGCCCGCGATTTCGGAGTAATTGAATTGATGGCCGCCGGAGTCGGTCCGAGTCCAGAAAATCTGAGTCACGGCGTGCCGAAGCCGCGTCCCCGTGCTTCCTGTGCCCAACCGGAAATAGCGGGGGTCCTGGTGCAGCAGTGATGGATAAATCGCTCCGGTCATGAAATCGCCAATGGCGACATCGCCGTATGCCGCTGCGAAATACCGTGCATAACCGGGCACGCCATGCCCGAACGAGGGCTCGTTGCGGGACAGAGCGCCTTGACCAGCGAAGCCTGCGGCGAGGATAAAAGAGCCGGGATCGAATGCATCCTGCGCCGCGAGCTTCCACTTCTCGCGGGATGAGATAGGCATGTATTGGGCTGTAGCAGGAGTGGTCCGGTAATTGGGGATGATACCGAGGATGCGCTTTGGCGGTTTTGGCGCGGGTTGCGGCGGTGGCGGTAATGGCGCAACGCCGCTCTGAGCGAAACAGGCGCACGCGGCAAGCAATAAAACCGCGGCGGGAGTGGACTTTGGGCTCATGTCTGCTTCCAAGCAGCAGTTCGGAAACCGCAGTGCGAAGGTTCACAGCCGTTTTCCCTATCTTCTTGTCTAAAAACAACTTATAGTTGAAGCATGGCTGCTGTCCCTGAACCCTGGCTGCGCGGTTCCATTCCCGAAATGGACGCTTGCGTCGCACCCATCCTGTACACGTTCGAGCAGGCCCGCGAGGACCTGGATCTCTACGCCGGGAGCCTCACCACGGCTCAACTCTGGGCCAAACCTTACGGGTTTGGCTCGGTCGGATTTCACTTGCTGCATATTGCAGGCAGCACGGACCGTTTGATGAGTTATCTGGAAGGGCGGGAACTCACACGCGAACAGTTTGTTGCGCTAGCGGCCGAAGAGAAAACGGAAGGGCTGAGTGCGGCGGAACTCCTGGCCGGCATGGACCGCGTATTTCAAGCGGCAGAAGCGGTTGTGCGAGCAATTGACCCCGCCTCGTTGAGCGAACCGCGCTGGGTGGGAAAAAAGCGCTTGCCCACCACAGTCGCCGGGCTACTTACCCATATAGCGGAACACATCCAGCGCCATATCGGGCAGGCCATCAGCGCTGCGAAGCTGGCGAAAGCTATCGACAGCGGCCCTCAATCGTAACTGCCTTCCACAAACCAGCCGCGCGGTTCGCAAAAGATCAGGTAGAGGGCTCCATCGCTCAAGGCGACATCCCACTCATCGCGCGACCAGGGATCGGAAGTCCACCAGTCGCCTGAGGTCCGCCAGGGTCCGGCCGATTGGATCACTTTGCCGCGCACGCCCTTGGCTGCGACGAACTCCGGGCGTCCGGCTTCGATCGCAACCCGTGCGGCCAGCGGCGGGCGAAACAAGCGCAGCGCCTGGCGGGGAATTGTAGGGCAGGCGCTTTCGCCTGCCAACCCCCGCCGACTACCGAACGCAACCATGCGGAAAGCTGCCGGCCGATGCGTATCCACCAGTTCCGCCGAGCCAACCCGGCCTTCGCCCACAATTGCCTGAATACGGGCCACGGTCAGTTCGAGTTTGACCGGCTCGGGAGCTTGGGGAATGAACAGGCCGTGCTGCGCCGCCTGCGGTTTCACCGGGTTCGCTTCGAGCGTTACCTTGATAACCGGAGCCGGCGGCGGATGCGCCGCAAGATCCAACTGCAGGAGCTTCAAAAATGCCCGGCTATCGAGCGCAGGCACTGGCAGACGCAGTGTTCGGTTATGGGCAGCGCGATTTTCCAGACCGAGCGAAAGGCGCAATTCATTGGTGGCCAGGGCGCGAGTTGCCAACAGTGTAAGCAAGCCGTGCAGCAGCCGGGATAGCACGAACATCAGCGGTTCGAGCAGTTCTACAGCATAATCCAGCTCGAGCTCATCCATGAAGTGCAGCGGCTCTTCGAGCGGAACCAGTTTCCGCACCACTTCTCCGCGAGTCAATTGGCGCAGACGCAGGCCTTCCGGTCCCAGCCGTTCGGCGATCCCCAGAGCCGGTAGAGCCGCCAAATCCTGAAATCGGCGAATCCCCCAGCGCTCCAGCGTTTCCTGCAATTCGGGGGAAGGAGAAAGCACCGCGAGCGGCAGACTTCCCAGGTATTTGGCCTCATCGCCCTGCGGCAGGATGTGTGTGCCGCGAAATCCGTGCGCGGCGCAGATGGCGGCATCCGGATTGGCGGCCAAGGCAAGGCTGGCCTCTACTCCAGTCTCCTTCGCGCGGCGGGCGATAGCTGAAGCTACATCCTGCGGCAGCCCAAACAGACGGTCCAGGCCGGAAACGTCAAAAGTTACTGTATCTGGAGCGGTCTGCTCTACGATGGGCGAAAACTCGAATGCCAATGCAGTCAAATTGCCGACGCCATGGAGAGAGGCAAACATAGTTACTCCAGTAACGCCGCGTGGTAGCAGGCTGTGATGGCACGCCCCGGTTTGCGGCGGGCCACGCGCGCGCGGATGCCTACAAGCAATGGCGTGGTTCCTCTCCAGGCGACCCGCTCGCGGACGCATTCGAGCATCAGCGAAGCACAGGTTTTGGCATTCGATTGCCGCGCTACGGCGATCAGAACCGTGGGCGTATTTTCCACGGCGCGCCGCAGCCGGAACCAGGAAGTGAGCGAAATGCGCCGGGCAATCGTCGGGGACGTATCGCCGAGATCCATAACGACGACGCCAAATCCGCCGCCCTGAATCAGCAGGTCGGCCGCTTTGAGCGCATGCTCGGCGTTATGCGCGCAGCGCACCCAGAGCAGGCGGTCGAGACACACGCCCGCAGCCGCAGCCGAAAGCGGGTCGAACGAGTCTTCGGCATCTACCAGAGCACAAACTTCTTCGCGACGCGTCGCCGCCGCAAGAATAGAAGCCATCAGGCTCGCGCGCCCCGAAGAAGCCGGCCCGAAAATTTCTGTTAAACAGCCGCGCGGCAGCCCGCCAATGGCGGCATCCAGTTCAGCAATGCCAGTGGAAACTGTTTCCGGCAGCGGCCGTTCCCGCCAGCCGAAAGGGCCGGCCAGCAAGGATTCGAATCTATTGGGAAGAGCCGCGGCAGCCATTTGTTCGCCTTCTATTCGCCTGTACTCTAATTTTGCAGAAAACCAGGAAAGGGAGTCAAGGGTGGGGGAGTAAGGCTTTGAGCTATCGCCCTACCAGTACCTGCGCGCGCCGCAGCGCCTCCGCGTATTCCTGATTGAGCACACGTTGGTAGTGGCCGGCGCCGTTAGGAACCATATCCCAAAGTCCGCTGTTGTGCCAGTGGGTGGGATCTTCCCAGTCGAAGCGGTCCAGAATGGGATACAAGCAAACGCCTTCGACAGGAATGCCGTTGCGAAGCGCTGCCGCCGCCTCGGCGGCGATTTCATCCAGCCACGCCGCCCGCCCAATACCGTAGTGGCTGGTTTCGGCAATAAACATGGGCCGCCGGTAGCGCTCATATATCGTGGCCAGCAATTTGTGCAAAGGCACCCAGCGGGGGTCGTTCGACCCTGCGTCCCAGTGCAGCTTGCGGCCGCCAGGGACTTCCCACTGATTGGCGGCGTAGTAGTTGACGCCAACAACGTCCAGATATCTCTCGGCGCCGCCCAGTTCCGGGTCCTGGCGCCCGGCGATCATGTCCCAGGCCTCGAACTGGCTGTTGTACTGGATTTGGGCGGGTCCGGTGAGCCAGGGCCGCCAGCGCGGCGGCACGTTGTGGATGAGCGGCTCGGCATAGCAGATGCGCGCTTCAGAATCCACGGACCAGATTGCGTCGCTCGCGGCGAGTGCCGCCCGCACCAGCATTCGCTTCAACTCAGCGCCCCGCCCGAAGGCATGCGGGAAAATCAATTCCCGCGTCGCCGCCCACGTAAAGAAACTGATTTCGTTAATCGGCACATAGAAACCGGGTTCGCCGGTATGTTCGCGTTGCTGACATGCGGCGGCCGCCGCAAACCGTGCCAGGCGGTCCGGGAAGGCCTCCGAGAGTATGTCCAGATCGTCCGGCCAGCCGTAATGGCACAGGTCCCAGATGACCTGGACACCGGCGTCGCGCGCGGCATCCAGCATCGGAAGCCAGCTCGACCAATCGTAAGTTCCCTGGCGATCGATTAAGTGCCAGCGCAGCCCGTCCCGAGCCGTCGCGATTCCAACCTGCCGCAGCAGCCGGTAATCCTGCGCGGCGCAGCGGTCGTGTCCCAGGGCGGCCGTCATATCCAGCCGTACTCCGGCCGAATTGATCTGGCAGGCGCATTCGAATCCTCCCTGCCAAAAAGAGCGAAAAAGGGGCGACGGTTGGCAGGCGGAAGCGCCTGCCCTACTATCGGGACTCATTGACTGTGTGGTGGTCGGCGCTGGGCACCATGTACTGGTCTCGTTGCTGATTCATCAGCCGCTCCCGCCACTCCCAATCCATCTGGAAATCGCGTTTGGTGCGCGGGCCGCGGGTGGCCAGCGCGATGTGTTCGATCGGTATTTTCGGCGTCCGGTCGGCGTAGAGCAGACCGTTGGCCTCCTGATAGGTGTCGGCGAATTGCGTATAGCAAAACCCAGCCAGGATGGGAAGTGAGCGGACTGCGCGCAGCAGGTTCCCGTAGCGGGTGGCGAATTCCTCTGAGCTTTCCGTCCTCGAATAGCCCCAGGTATGTACATTGCGGGAAAACGCAATGCCGCCGAATTCGGTGAGCATTATCGGCTGCTCGTGGGCCTGTGCCTCCAGCAGCAGCAAACGGCCGCCGGGCCGCTCCCGCTTGAACAGGCGGGGCGCTTCATCGACTCCGTATCGCTTGGCAATGCGTTCCGGATCGTCGTCGTAGTCGTGAATGCCAATGATGTCGGTGGCCACACTCTCCCAGCCGTCATTGCCGATCACCGGGCGCGAGGGATCGAGCGTCTTGGTGAGGTGGTATAGCGCCTGCACGTAATGGCGCTGCGCCGGGCTGTCTGGCAGGTCGGGCACGCCCCACGATTCATTGAACGGAACCCATGCCACGATGCACGGATGGCTGGAATCGCGCGCAATGGCTTCAATCCACTCGTGCGCCACGCGTTCGATAGACGCCTTGGTGAACCGGTAGGCGCTGGGCATCTCCTCCCACACCAGCACACCCAATTCATCGGCCCAGTAGAGATAGCGAGGGCTTTCGATTTTCTGGTGCTTGCGCACGCCGTTGAACCCCATGGCTTTGGCGAGTTCGACATCGCGCCGGTAGGCGTCATCGTCGGGGGCCGTTATGCCGGTTTCCGGCCAGTAGCCCTGGTCGAGCACCATGCGCAATTGATACGGCCGGCCGTTGAGGACGAACTTATCCCCCTGCGCGCCGATGGAACGCAGCGCGGTGTAGCTTTTGGCGCTATCCATTAATTCGCCGTCCGGCCCGCATAGCTTGAGGTCGGCGCGAATCAGGGTAGGAGTGGCGGGACTCCAGAGCAGTTCGTTGCGGTAATCGTCGATTCCGGGGTCGGAGAGGGCGATCCGCCGGTGCACCTCGTTCGCCACAACGGTATAGGTGTCGTTTGCCAGCAGGGTGTTGCCGGCTTCGAGCTTCACGTGCAGCCGCATCCCTTCGCGACGCTCGCCGGACAATCCAGCCTCAAAGCCGATCTCCCAACGTTCCACATTGGGCGTCCATCGCAACCAACACAAATAGGTTGCCGGCACGCGCTCGATCCAAACCGATTGCCAGATGCCGGTGGTTCGCGGATACCAGATGGAATGCGGATCGAGCTGCCAATCCTGTTTGCCGCGCGGTTTGGAGAGGTTCGCGGGGTCGTCGTCAGCCCACACCGTAACCGTCTGCGGGCCGTCTACCAGGAGATCGGTGATATTAGCGGTGAACGGTGTGTAGCCGCCTTCGTGGTGGACCGCCGCGCGTCCGTTTACCCAAACCGTGGCGCCGTAATCGACAGCCCCGAAATGCAGTAGCAGTTGCTCGCCGTGTTCAAGATGGGGCGCGTCAAATTCGCGCCGGTACCAACAGGCATGATAGAAACCAGTATTCCCGACGCCGCTGGCAGGCGTTTCCGGCGAGAACGGAACCCGAATCCGCAGGTTCCATTCCACCTCCTCTGGCAATCTCCATCGGATTTCCGGGTCCAGAGCAAAATCCCATTCGCCATCCAGGCAAAACCATTCCGCGCGCTCCAATTGGGGCCGCGGGTATCCGAGTCCGCTCAACAATTCCCCCCTATCTATCCTAACGGGGCCCCCTCTATCCAGCCTAGCGGGGCAGCCGTTACAGAGGCCGGGAAACCGCCGGCCGGAATGTGTGATTTCAAACCGCTGGGTACGGAAAGGGCGGTATACTACTCGGTTGCGGCTTGCGAGCCGAAATCACTCATGTCCGCAGCAGAACTGACCACTCCACGCGCCGGCGCGCTCGGAGCCGAAACCTCGCGTAGCGAACAGGCGGAGCTGGCCCATCGATCATGGCACTATATGGCGCTGATGCGTGAGGTGGAAGACCGCATCGAGCGCAAACTTTACCGGCAGGGGAAGATCGTGGGCGGCGTGTATGTGGGGCGGGGCCAAGAGGCCATTCCGGTGGGGACGGCTCTGCATGCCACGGCCGAAGATGTGCTGTTTCCTTCCCATCGCGATATGGCAGTGTTCTTCATTCGCGGCGTGCCTCCCTCCCGGATTTTCGCCCAGTACATGGGGCGCGTTGGCGGGCTGAGTCGCGGCCGCGACGGCAACATGCACATGGGCGACCTGAAGCTGAACATCGTTTCGATCATCAGCGCCATGGCGGCTTCCGTTCCTGTCGCCGCCGGAGCCGCGCTGGCCCTGCGCTACCAGCAGAAGGACGGCATCGTATTCTGCTATTTTGGCGATGGCGCCACCAGCCGCGGCGACTGGCACGAGGGCCTCAATTTCGCTTCCGTGCAGAAGCTGCCGGTGGTCTTCATCTGCAATAACAATCAGTACGCGTACTCGACTCCGCTGAACAAACAGATGGCGGTAGCCAACGTGGCCGACCGCTCAGCGGCGTACGGAATACCCGCGGAGATCGTGGATGGCAACGATGTGCTGGCCGTTCACCAGGCCGCAGGCCGCGCCGCCGACTATGCCCGCTCCGGCCGCGGGCCGTTTCTGCTGGAATGCAAAACCTTCCGCATGACCGGCCATTCCGCCCATGATGCCGCCGATTACGTTCCCAAGCATCTCTGGGACGAATGGGGCAAGCTCGATCCCATCGCCCGGCTCGAAACCCGCATGCTGAAGGAAAGCTGGGCCTCCCGGAGCGAACTCGACGATCTGCGCGACCAGATTCGCCGCGAGGTGGATGAAGCGGTAGCATGGGCGGAAAACAGCCCCTATCCTAATCCGGCGACGTTGCTCGAGGGAGTTTATGAGTAGGGGCGTAAACCGCTCCCTAACGGTCGCGGCTCCTAAGCGCTAATGCCAACCACCTACTTGGAAGCCATCCGCGAAGGTCTTTGGGAAGAGATGGAGCGCGATCCGAACGTGTTCCTCATCGGGGAAGATATCGGTGTCTACGGCGGCGCGTTCAAGGTGACGGCCGGTTTCCTCGAAAAGTTTGGCGAAAAGCGGGTCGTCGATACGCCGATCTCCGAATCGGCGATTGTGGGCGCTTCGATCGGCGCCGCGCTGATGGGATTGCGCGCGGTGGCCGAAATGCAATTCTCGGATTTCATCAGTTGCGGCTTCGATCAGATCGTCAACTTCGCCGCCAAATGCCGGTACCGCTGGAACGCTCCAGTCCCGATGGTGATTCGCGCGCCCTCAGGCGGCGGGATTCACGGCGGGCCTTTCCACTCCCAAAACCCGGAAATGTGGTTCGTGCACACTCCGGGATTGAAAGTGGTGGCGCCAGCCACAGCCTATGACGCCAAGGGACTGATCAAGTCCGCAATCCGCGCGAGCGACCCGGTGCTGTTTTTCGAGCACAAGGGCCTCTACCGGCGCATCCGCGAAGATCTGCCCGCCGGCGAATACACAGTCCCGCTCGGAAAAGCCAAGATCGCGCGCGCGGGACGCGACCTCAGCATTATCACTTACGGCGCTATGGTCTGGACCGCACTCGAAGCCGCGGAAACACTGGCTCCTGAGGGAATCGAAGTGGAAGTGCTCGACCTCCGCACGCTGGCCCCGCTCGACCGCGACGCCGTCTGCGAAACCGCGCGCAAGACTTCGAAAGTTCTGCTCCTCCACGAAGACACGCAAACCGGCGGCCTGGCCGGCGAACTGGCAGCGACGCTGACCGAGCGAGTTTGGGACCACCTGGACGGCCCCATCGTGCGTGTCACCGCGCCCGATACCCCCGTCCCCTTCAGCCCGCCCCTGGAAGAAGCTTTTTTGCCTAATGCGCAAAAGGTGATTGAGAAGGCGCGCTGGCTGTATCGGTATTAATTGGCCAATTGCGATATCGGAGGCAGCAGCGCCGAAGAGTCGAAACAGGAAAGTCAGACCGTCATCCACGCCACGGCCAACTCTTTCGACGCACCGTGATCCGTATCGAACCAGGCGCTCCTTTCTGAAGTGCGGTCTGGCTTTGTCGGTTCTTGATGCACTCAGTCTTGCGGCCTTTATCCGGCTCACGCGCGCTCGCCCGCCCGGTCCTGGGGCACTGTCGTCAGGAGACGTCGTTCTCCTGTTCACTGCGGTGTCGACATTGTGTCTTATGTATTCCCTCCTGTCCTGGGCAGACAGAAAATGGCAGGTCTATTCCAAGTGGCAATGGCCAAAGCGAGAGAGAGCGCCACGAAGATGATCGCGGCTCATTGACTCATCAAATCGGCAACCATCGACGCCGGATATTCTTGTGGTCAACCACAACGATGCACTTTGGCAGTTCTTCCGCTGCAATCGCCATGAGAACCCGGCGAACGCATTCGAGACTATCGGCCTCGCTGTAATTACCGCCGCGCAGAAGAATGAGGCCCGGCCCTTCCGCGCCAACAATCGCCAGCAATCTTGGAAAATCGAGATCAGCCGTGATCACGACACGGGCCTCGTCAAGCGCCTTCGACAGAATCTGAGGGTCACTTGCACGATCCAACTGCAGCCCGGCCGCGTGGACGGCATCATGGCCCAAAGAACGCAGCCATCCCGCGAGATCAGGCGAAAGGGCCATATCCACCAGGAACTTCACTGTGTCGATTCAACGGTTTCGCCTTCCGCTAGGAATGCGGCGTACCGGAGCGCCTCGTCGATATCGGCAGCTTCCAAGTAGGGGTAAGCTTTGAGGATCGAGTCTCGAGTCTCACCCGCTGCTAGTAGACCAAGCAAACGGGAAACTGGGAACCGAAGGTCTCGTATGCAGGGTTTTCCAGTCGCAACGCCTGGATTGACGGTGATTCGCGGAAACGGCGTCATCGCAGCTCTGAAATTATGTTAGCGAAATTCCAGCGCTTTGCAGCGCCCGTCCTTGTCCTCGTGGGACACTGATACAAATGGACAAAATCACGCCGCTGTTTGCCGCAACCGCGACTGCCACGGGCGGCCGTAATGGACACACAGCATCCAGCGATGGAGTGGTAAGTGCCGATCTTTCCGTGCCGAAAGAGATGGGCGGCCCGGGGAAGCCCCATACCGCCACTCCGGAACATCTCTTCGCCGCCGGATACGCCGCCTGCTTTGGGGGCGCTCTGGACTTTGTCGCCAAACAGCACAAGAAGAATGCCGCCGGCGCCGCCATCACTTGCGCTGTCAGTATTGGGCCGCGCGAGGGCGGCGGCTTCGGTCTCGCCGTAAAGCTCCATGTTGAGGATCAACATCTCCCGCAGGCGGAACTTCTCGAGCTGGCCAGGGAAGCGCACGAAAAGATCTGCCCGTATTCCCACGCGACGCGCGGCAATGTAAATGTAGAGTTGGATGTAAAGGGCGCGTGAGCGCGGAAACCACGTGCGAACTCTCGCCCTCGATCTAGGGAAGAAACGTATCGGATTAGCCGTTAGCGATCCCCTCGGCATCACCGCTCAGGGCTTGCCCACGCTCCAGCGGACCAACAAACGCGCCGATCTGGCGGCGCTCGAAGCCATCGCCAGAGAATGGTCGGTTGGCCTCATTCTGTTGGGCAACCCCAAAAACATGGGCGGCGGCGAAGGCCGCCAATCGGCGTGGGTACATGAATTTGCAGACTCGCTCCAGCAAGCTATCGACCTTCCGGTCGAGTTCTGGGACGAGCGCCTCACCACGGTTGAGGCGAACCGTGTGCTTCGGTCCAGCGGCATCAGTATTGCCAAGCGCGCGGCCGCCGTGGACCGCCTTTCGGCAGTCATCTTGCTTCAGAGCTACCTGGATTCGCTGTGAAACCACTGCGCATCGTTGCTGTTTTGGTAGTCCTTCTGCTGCTGGCAGCCTTTTACGTTGGCTATCGCCTTATGTCGCCTTATCGTGGCTTCTCTGGCACGGTTTTTGTGGAAATTCCTCGCGGCACGTCCGCTCCGGGCATTGCCCGCATGTTGGCCGATAGGGGCGTGCTGCGCAGCCGCTGGGACTTTCTGTTGGCGCGGGTTCTGGAACGCGGCCGCACCCTCCAAGCGGGCGAATACCGCTTCCAGCACGCGGACTCGCCGCGCGAAATCTATGACCGCATCGCGCGCGGCGACATTTTCTATTACGAGTTACTGGTTCCCGAGGGCTTTAACATTTACGATATCGCCGCCGCCGCCGAGCAGCTCGGCCTGTTTCCCGCTCGCGAGTTCGTGGCCGCGGCTCGCGACCCCTCCCTCATCCAGGACCTTGATCCGAGCGCTCCCAGTCTCGAAGGTTACCTGTTCCCCAACACATATCGTCTCAGCCGCAAAACCACACCCGTTCAGCTCTGCCGCCGGATGACGGGAAAATTCCGGGAAGTCTGGAACAAACTCGGTGCCGGAGCCAACTTGCATGACACCGTAACGCTGGCGTCCCTGGTCGAAAAGGAAGGCAAGCTTTCTTCCGAGCGGCCCATGATCGCTGCGGTGTTTGAAAACCGGCTCCGGATCGGTATGAAGCTGGATTGCGATCCCACCACCATCTATGCCGCGATTCTCGATCACCGCTACCGCGGCTCGATTTACCGGTCCGATCTGGATAGCGACAACGCGTATAACACATACCGCCATGCCGGCTTGCCTCCCGGCCCCATTGCCAATCCAGGGATCGCCTCGCTCCGCGCAGTTCTCGATCCCGCTCCTTCCAAAGCTCTCTATTTCGTCCTGCGGCCGAACGGGTCCGGCGCGCATGAGTTCTCGAACACCATCGCCGAACACGCAGCCGCGACGTCCCTCTATCGCCGCTCGCTCGAGCACTAAATCGAGCATAGAGGTTTGAAAAACAATTCCGAATTCGAGCGGTTTATTCACAACTTTGCCACACGCTTCGTCCGTAACTCTATGCAGTAAATGCGCGAAAAAATTGTTGAAAAGGTCGCGCGTTTTCTAAATCCCGCTGGTAATTTCGCTTATATCGAGTTAAAAAAGGGAAGTCGATCAGGCGGCTGCGTAGCTCGGTTGGCAAATCTCGGGGGAGGTGGTCATCCCGTTGCGCAGTCGTCCTGGAGAATGTCCTAGGGTTGGGGCCGGAATTTTGTCCGGCCCTACTTTACTCCCGCGGGCTGTGCCACCGACACTGCCGTAAGCCATCCGTGGCGGTCTGGCCGCGTGCCGTTCACAATCGCGAAAAACTCCTTTTGTAATCTCTCCGCAATCGGTCCGCGGCGGCCCTTGCCGATGGCAATCCGGTCGATGCTGCGGATGGGCGTGATCTCCGCAGCAGTTCCGGAGAAAAAGACCTCGTCCGCGATATATAGCATCTCACGCGGAATGATGGTTTCGACGAGCGGGATATCCAGTTCCCGCGCCAGCGTCAGCACGCTGTCCCGCGTAATTCCGGGAAGCACAGAGGCGCCTAGCGGCGGTGTGTGGATCTTGCCGTCCCGCACCACGAAGATGTTCTCGCCGGAACCTTCGCTCACGTACCCTGAGGCATCGAGCGCGATCCCTTCCGAGTAGCCGTTCGCCAGCGCCTCCATCTTGATTAACTGCGAATTCATGTAATTCGCGCCGGCTTTGGCCAGCGCCGGAAGCGTGTTCGGGGCGATGCGCGTCCAACTGGAGACGCACACATCCACGCCTTCCGCCAAGGCTTCGTCTCCGAGATACTTGCCCCACTCCCAGCAGGCGACATAAACGTCGATTGGATTTTTCAGCGGGTTTACGCCCATTTCTCCATAAGCCCGGATCACAATCGGCCGGATGTAACAAGAATTCAGGCGATTGACGCGCACCAGTTCCAACATCGCCTCCGTCAGTTGGCCGGCCGAATAGCCCAGGTTTTCCATTCGGTAAA
Organism: Bryobacteraceae bacterium; assembly: GCA_036557125.1. Taxonomy (GTDB): domain Bacteria; phylum Acidobacteriota; class Terriglobia; order Bryobacterales; family Bryobacteraceae; genus PSRJ01. The sequence continues at coordinate 18,820 of DATBID010000530.1, forward strand.
TCTTGGCCGAATCGAGCATGCGGCGAATATGCTCTTTAAGCCGGAATACCGCCGGCCCGGCGGGCGTGGCATAGCATCGAATGCCTTCGAAGATCGAGCTGCCATAGCTCACGACGTGAGAGAGCACATGAATCGTCGCTTCCTCCCAGGGAATGAAGCGGCCGTTGTGCCAGATTTTTTCGGTGGGCGTCAGCATAGTTTTAGCGCTCAGCTTTCAGCATTCAGCTCTCAGCTTGCATACTATCGGTTTTGGCTGATAGCTGACGGCTGATCGCTGATAGCTTCTAATTATAACGTGCGGCTAATGAGGCTATAAGAGTTCAGCCGCGTTGTAAATTCAGCTTACTGGAGCGCATGCCGCGGCTCCGGCTTCCGCGACGGCTCAATGCGAATCACGGCGTTGCCGTCCGGCCCCGGCATCACCGGAACGTGAAACAATCCGGTGCTCGCGTCGTAGCCGATGGTCCCCACCGAACCGTCATCTGCCTGCACTATTGGCATCACGCGCGAATGCCCCGAAATCACCCGTGAGTTCTCCCCGTGCGCGAACGTCACGGTCAGGTGTACCATGCCATCATCTCGCAGGGTGGTCACGCGCTTCTTACCCAGCGAGACGAACTGCCCCAGATCGCCCAGAATGGCGATCCCCGAGCGCCCGATTGGAACGGCAAGCACGTAAAGCGGATCGCCGCCCGGCATCGGTACCGAGTCGTCAGGACTCGCCACTTGTCCGGTCTTCGCAAAGTAGTTATACAGATAAGCGCGCCGGCTCATCCCGAAATCCGCGGGCCGGAATGTTGCCGTTGCGCTGTTCCCGGCCGGCGTGTACGCCAAAATATAGTGTGCGCGCAAGCCTCCAAAATCCGTGTATGTCGCGGCGATTTGAGGCGTGGTGATCTGCGCCAAGCTCGGCGCCTGCGCCGCCGCGAAGTAGCTGCTGTCGATTGGCGTGGCCGGCACGTCCGGCTTCACAATCATTCCGTCCGCCCGTACCACCTTCGCGAGATTCGCGGCGCTCAGCGACCCGATCGGATCTCCCACCCCGACGGGCCCTGCCGAGAGCGTTGCCAGCAGCAGGTTCCCGGTTTCCGTGCTCATGAAAACGTCGCTAAATGGCCACAGTCCGAGCGCGCTCGCCAGCCGTGACGTATACAGAAAATTCGTCCAGTGCGAACGCTGCATCCGGTCTTCGCTTGTCCGGATGGTGGTCACGTTATTGTGCCAGAGGCTTTGCAGAAAATGCCGCGCCGTGGCCATGCAGTATTGAATCGTCACGTTCTGCTGGGCCATCGCCGTCGCCATGTTATTCAGAAACAGGTCCGGATTCGTGAGGTCGAAATTCGTCTGCGCTTTGTCGCCCAGCCAGTCCTGCTCGTAGGTGCTGACGCCTGAGCCGGCCAGGTACATCGCCGCCATGCTCCAGTAGGCGGCGTCCGTGACCACGTTTCCCGACATCGTGTACTGTTGGCGATACGGGCTCGACAGATCGATCCAGCGCGCATGGGTGACGAGCGATGTTCCCAGGCTCCTCTGGAAATTTCCGAGCCCGTCCGGAAACAGCACGGGAGCCGCGAGGTATTGATAGATGCCGTGGCCATTTGCCGTCCACGCAGCGGCTGGCCCCTTCGGATAGAACCAGCTATCAAGCTGAATGTAACCCAAGCCGATTCCCGCCCGATCGAAATCTGCCTTGACCGCCGCAAGCGTCTGCTCATACGTCAGCGAATTTCCGGTTTGATAATAGTAAGTCGCTCCGTTGTCCGTCCAATATCCGATTTGCCGCAGGCTGATATCGGCGTCGTTAGTGGGGCGCGTTTTCCCCAAGAGCGATGTCAGCGCGTTGCCCCAGCTATCGAATGTGCGGTTGATGCCGGTATCTAAAGCCATCAGCGTTCGCTGGGTAAATCCCGCCGGCAAGGTTGTGATCTGGCTCGATATGCCGCTGGCCAGCTCCAGGTTTGGCCCCCAGCCGGTAGTCGAAACCATGAAATGCGTGGCGGGAGAAATGATGAAAGTGTTCCCGGAAGCGTCGAAGAAAACCCACGGACCTTCGTTCGCCGAACTGTGAAAGGCGGGCGGAGCGAAAATGCCCGAATACGTCATCTGCTGAAGCTGATGCGGGTAATGCACCCAGTTCGGAAAAGGGAACGTGTTGCGCGAGCCAGCCGTACTGGTCGCGGTAAATAAAGCGAGTTGCCGGTTCCCGTACACACGGATCGCCGCTGTCCGCGCGGCATCCGTCTGAAACTGGAAGGAAATCTCGCTGTAGCCGCCTACGGCATCGGCACTCGTGGAGACCGAAATATTCGTGAGCGGCGCTCCGATATTCCCACCGAAATACCACCCCGTGAACGGTGCCCATAGATAATAGGTACCGCTGGGATCTACCGAAGCTGTTAATCCATTAGCGCCCGCGATTGTCGCGGCCACTGCAAAATTGCTGGCTAATGCCAGCGCGACGCAAAAAACCACCTTTTTCGGGACGGACACGGCCTCGAAAACTCCCCGTTATGTACATCTGCTCACATATTCTATTACGGGAGGTTCCCGACGACAAGGCGAATCTCAGGGTAAAGACTGTAACTTTTGTACTGTTTCGATTACCGCACGAACTCCACTTCCACACGGTGCGGAATCAAGCCGGCCTCGAAACCCATATTGAGCAGCTTTTGCGCGGCCTGCGGCACGATGTCGCCGCCATCCACGGTGAAGTGGTTCACGTACATTCCTACGAATTTCTCGGCCTGTGGCATTTCCAGGTCGCGCGCGAACTGCAGCGCGTACGCCAGCGCCTCGTCGTGGTTGTCGAGCGCGTATTGAATGCTCTCCCGCATCAGGCGGCAGCATTCGCTCTTGATTTCCGCGTCGAGCGAGCGCAGCAGCACATTGGCTCCCAGCGGGAGGGGCAGTCCGAAGCAACTTTTGAACCAGCGCCCCAAATCCACTATGCGGTGAAAACCCTGTTTGTCGTAGGTCAACTGCGCTTCGTGGATGATCAGCCCGCCATCCACGGCTTTTTCGCGCACAGCGTCGGGGATTTCGTCGAACGGCGTTACGACCGGTTCGAAATCCGGCTGGAACAGTTTTGCCGCCAGATATGCCGATGTCATCGTTCCTGGAATCGCGATGCGCTTTCCTTTCAAATCCTCCGGGTCCATCGGGCGCGCCGCAATGATCATCGGGCCGTACCCATCGCCGATGCTTGACCCGCTGGCCATCAGGACATATTTATCCGCCACGTATGCATAGGCATGATAGGAAATGGCGCTCAATTCGTAGCGGCCTTCCATGGCCGCGCGGTTGAGGCTCTCGATATCCTGCAGCACATGCCGAAACGTCACCTTCGACGAACGAACCTTCTTCGTTGCCAACCCGTAAAACATGAATGCATCATCGGAATCCGGGCTGTGAGCCGTAACAATTTCCAAGGGGGCAACCGCGGTCATAGGTTCATGGCGCAAGCTAACAGTGTACCGCGCCCCGTCGCCTTTCCCAACGCGGATGGGCGGCGGACCTCCCTTGTGTATAATTACCTTCGGCCCGGCATTCACGAACGCCGCCGAAGGAGCCATATGCGCGCCACATACGTCTTTCCGGTACTGGCGGCCGCTTTGTGTGCCGGCCCTGTCAGAGGCGCCGGACCCATTCCCGTCGATTGCGACCGCGCTTGTCTTGAAGGCCTGGTGAATCAATACCTGTCCGCGCTGGTTGCGCACGACCCGAAGCGTCTGCCGCTTTCGAAAGATCTGAAATACACCGAGAACGATCAGGTGCTCGACATCGGCGATGGCTTCTGGAACACCGTCAGCGGCCTCGGCAACTACAAGCACTATTTCGCCGACCCGGTCACCGAACAGGGCGCCTTTATGGGCACGATGAAAGAGGCCGATCATCTGGTCCTGATGGCTCTGCGTCTCAAAGTAGAATTGGGCCGCATAACGGAGATCGAAACCAGTTACTACCGCCCGGGCGGCGGAGGTCCTTCCGGAGTTCCCGATCTAGATAAACTCGGCAAGCCCGAAGCGCTATGGCTGGAGCCGCCTCCAGGGCCCCGGGCTTCGCGCCAGCAATTGATCGCCACCGCCAACGCCTATTTCGCGGGGTTAGAGCGCAACGACGGCAAAGGCTACTACCCGTTCACCGACGATTGCGACCGCATCGAGAATGGCGCGCACACCACCAACAATCCCGCCATTCAGGCCCGTGGCGGCGGCTTCAATGCCATGGCGCTCTCCTGCAAGCCGCAGTTCGAAAGCGGCTACTATGCCGTGGTCGGCCGTATCCACCATCGCCGCTATCCGTTGGTGGATGAGGAGCGCGGTGTAGTCTGGTCGTACGCCGTCTTTGACCACCCGGGTAACGTGCCGGTGATTCATCTCACCAACGGCCAAACCGTGGAGATGAAGGGCTTCAACCGGCCGTCGAGCATCGAAGTGACCGAGGCTTTTCGGATCGAGAACGGCAAAATCCGCCGGGTTGAGATGGTCGGCTCGGGAGTGACGTATCACTTAAATCCCGCTTGGCCGGGCGGTCTAAGCGACAAGTAAGTAAGTAGAGAGAGACATCCCATGAGACAGATTTCCGGTTTTGCAATTGCCGCACTAATTCTTACTGGCACCGCATGGGCGCAAGGGCAAGCCCCGCCAAAGCAGGCTCCGCGATCGGCCGGCACCGAGTCGGGCTTCGCCGTATTCCAGGGCCGTTGCATGAACTGTCACGGCAATCCGAAAGTGGAGCGCGCTCCATCGCCTGCCGCGATTCGCGAGATGACTCCGGAGCGAATTTATGACGCGCTCACTACGGGTGTCATGAAAGGCCAGGGCGATGCGCTTACCGAGGACCAGCGGCGCATGGTCGCTACATTCATGAGCGGCCGGCCCCTCGGTAGTCTGCAACAGGGCGACGCCAAAAGCATGCCGAACCAGTGCGCCTCCAATCCGCCGCTGGCCGACCCTGCGTCCGGCCCCGCGTGGAACGGCTGGGGAGTGACCATCGCCAATGCGCGTTTTCAATCGGCCAAGGATGCGGGCCTCACTCCGGCCGATGTTCCTCGCCTCAAGCTCAAATGGGCCTTCGGTTTTCCCACTGGCCTTTCCACATATGGGCAGCCTTCGGTTGTTTCGGGCCGCGTTTTTGTGGGCACGGATATCGGCTACATCTACTCGCTTGATGCGAAGACTGGTTGTGTGTATTGGTCGTACCAGACGAAAGGCGCGGTGCGCAATGCCATGAGCGTCGGCGCGGTGAAAGGGCGCGGCCCGACCCGCTATGGCGTGTTCTTCGGCGACGCTCATGCCAACGTTTATGGCCTCGACGCGCAGGATGGCCACTTGCTCTGGACCACTAAGGTGGACGATCACTTCGTCGCCCGCATCACCGCCGCGCCAACCTATTATGAAGGCCGCCTGTTCGTGCCCGTCTCTTCTTCCGAGGAATTCACGGCTGCGACTCTGGATTACCCCTGCTGCACTTCGCGCGGCAGCGTGGTAGCGCTCGATGCGAGCACGGGCGACCGCATCTGGAAAACGTTTGTCATGGAAGAGCCGAAGCCGACCAGGAAGAATTCCAAAGGCGTACAGAACTATGCCCCTGCCGGAGGCTCAGTCTGGAATTCACCGACTGTCGATCCACTGCGCCACGCCGTCTACTTCGGCACTGGGGACGGCGAAACCGAGCCTGCTCCGAAAACGACCGACGCCGTTATGGCCGTGGACATCGACACGGGCAAGATGCTCTGGGTTTACCAGGCACAGGCGAATGATGCCTTCCTCGGCGGCTGCAACGGCGCAAGCAAGACCGACAACTGCCCATCGGAAAACGGTCCCGATCTGGACATCGGGAATTCGCCAATACTGAAAACCCTGCCGGACGGCAAGCGCATCCTGGTGGCGGCGACGAAAGACGGCAACATCATCGCGCTCGATCCCGATAAGAACGGAGCAGTGGTGTGGAAGACCAACGTGGCGCCCTCCGACCCGAACGCCAAAGGGCCGGAGGCGTTCCTTACACGGCTTGGTGGAATCGTGTGGGGCGGCGCGGCCGACGACCGCAACCTATATTACGGCCTCAGTCGCGGCGGCAT
>DATBID010000531.1:0-20939 GCA_036557125.1 Bryobacteraceae bacterium
TTGCGCAGTTGCTCGATCACATCGCGCGCCGATTCCATCACCCGCACGCGATCGGAACGCCACGCGGATGCGATCTGCCTTAGTACGGACGCGAAGCCCGGCTGCCCCCAGCGGCTTTCGGGCGGATAATAGGTGCCGCCGTAGAACGGTTCTAGGTCCGGCGTTAGCCAGACGGACATCGGCCAGCCGCCTCCTCCCGTAGTCGCTTGCACGAAAGTCATGTAAATGCGGTCCACGTCCGGCCGCTCTTCCCGGTCCACCTTGATCGGCACAAAGTCCCGGTTCAACAGCTCGGCGATGCCTTCATCCTCGAACGATTCCCGCTCCATCACGTGGCACCAGTGGCAGGTGGAATAGCCGATCGAAAGGAAAATGGGCTTGTCCTCTTGCCGCGCTTTCTCGAACGCTTCCGGTCCCCACGCGTACCAGTCCACGGGATTGTGCGCGTGCTGCAACAGGTAAGGGCTTTTCTCGCGGGCGAGGCGGTTGGTGTGCATGGAGGTAGGCAGGATTTATGGTAGCAAGGGGTGCTGGTTGTAACGCAAAAGCCAGTTTGCCCTACCACACCCGGCAGGCTTGGGCGCGGACCATCGGCTGGCCCGGCTTGCAGGCGAATGCCTTATGAAATTCCGGCATGTTTGAGACTACGCCGTTGACCCTGTATTGAAGCGGCGAGTGCGGGTTGATAGTGGCGTTCAGGCGCTTGTTTTCAGGGCGCTCATCGCCGCAGGCCCACTGAGCCATGCCGATGAAGAAACGCTGATCGGGAGTGAAGCCGCCGACGGGCTTGAGGTCTTGATTGCGGGTGGCGTCTTTCCAGGCGAGATAAGCCAGGATGGTTCCGCCCAGATCGGCAATATCTTCGCCTTCGGTGAGCTTGCTGTTGATTTTGATATCGTCCACCACGGTGTATTGGGCGTATTGGTTTACCACGCAGGCGGCGCGCTCTTCGAACTGCTTCGCATCCCGGGGCGTCCACCAGTCTTTCAGGTTGCCGCGCGCATCGAACTGGCGGCCTTCGTCGTCGAAGCCGTGGGTGAGTTCGTGGCCGATGGTCGCGCCGGTGTTGCCGTAATTGGGAGCCTCGTCCAGGCGGGGATCGAACAGCGGTGGCTGAAGGACTCCGGCGGGAAAATTGATGTCGTTCATCTGCGGATCGTAATAGGCGTTGACCGTGGGGGCCGTCATTCCCCATTCCGTGCGGTCGACCGGCTTGCCGATTTTGTTCAGTTGGCGGCGGGATTCGAAAATAGCCGAGCGGTTGACGTTTCCCAGGAAATCGCCGCGCGCGATCGAGAGAGAACTGTAGTCACGCCACTTATCGGGATAACCGATTTTGTTGACGATGGCGTGCAGCTTCGCAATGGCTTGCGCGCGGGTTGCGGGTCCCATCCAGGCGAGGTGTTCGAGATCGTTCTGCATCATCTTTTCGATTTCCTGGGATATCGTTATGGCGCGGGCCTTGGTTTCCGGGCTGAATGTCTTTTCCACGAAGACCTGGCCGAGCGCCTCTCCGAGATCGCGATCGATGAGGCGCACGCAGCGTTTCCACCGTGGCTGCATTTCGGTGACGCCGCGGAGGTAGCGGGAGTAGAAATCGAAATCGGCGCGTACGAAAGCGGGAGAGAGATAGCGCGATTTTTCATGCGCGAGATGCCAGCGAAGGTAGGCTTTCCAATCGGCGAGCGAGCGGATTTGGAGTTGGTGACTGACTTCCTCGAAGAACTTCGGCTCGGTGACATTAATCTGGGCCTGCGGCGGCAATCCCAAGGCGGACCAGTAAGCCTGCCAGTTGAACGAGGGAGTGAGTCCGGCGAGATCGGCAGCGGTCATCTTGTGGAAGAGCTTGTAGGGATCGCGCTTTTCGACTCGGGTGAGAGAGGCTTTGGCGAGGGCGGTTTCGATATCCATGACAGCCTGCGCTTCGGATTTGGCGAGCGCGGGACTGTCGCCGAGCAACTGAAAGGTGCGGGCTACGTGGTCAACATAGCGGGCGCGGGTCTCCTGGGATTTAGCGTCAGCCTTCACGTAATAGTCACGGTCCGGAAGTCCCAGACCGCCGGCCATGGCGAAAGCGATTTCCCGACTGGAATCGGCGTAGTCCTGCGAGGAGGTGAAGCCGAACAGAGGGCCGGATTCACCGGTGGCAGCGAGGTGGAAACGGGCGAGGAGCGCAGGAAGGTTCGAGAGGCGATCGAGCGACGCGATCTCATCGAACTGCGGGCGCAACGGGGCGGCGCCGGCCCTTTCGATAGACGCCTCATCCATGCAAGCGGCGAAAAAATCGCCGATCTTCTGCTGGTTGGGAGTGCGGGTGGGCAGAGGTTTGGCGGCTTCCTGAAGCAGGCCCCAGAGATAGCGGAGATTGTCGGTCTCTAACTTCCCATAAACATCCCAGGAGGCCTGGTCCGCAGGGATGGGGTTTAGCTTGATCCAATTACCGCAGGCGAACTTGTAGAAATCGACACAGGGGTTGACGGAGCGATCGAGGAAGGCGGGATCGAGGCTGGGAGTGTAGTGGAGTGACGCGAGAGGGCCGTCTTGCGCGGCCAGGAAGAGAGGAAGGGATAGAGCGGCGAACAGTGTGAAGCGAATCATGATTGCTAGGTTACACCGCGCGCGGAGGGCGCTAGAATTGATAACACCTATGCTGCGGTGGCTGGCGGTCCTGGTCTGGGCTTTGTCAGCGCTTGGGGGAGCGTTTGCAGCCGAGCCGGGCCTGTATGAGCTCTCGGGGCGGACGGTTCCCGCGATGGGCGCGCGGGTCGCTTTATTCGGCACCGATTCGCCATTCAGCGCCACCACGTACATGGGTCCGGACGGGCATTTCCGGTTCAAGCGCCTGCGGGCGGGCCTCTACACTTTGGCGATTTTCAACCGGCGGCGCGGCGAGGCGCGGCGCACTGTGGATGTCGGGCCGGGAAATGCGGACCGGAAGAGTCGCGTCATTCTCAAGCTGGAACTGCGCGATTCCGATTTCGTTTTCGCCAGCACGCTCGACCGGCACAAAGTTTCCACGCGGCAGCTTGCAATTCCCGAATCGGCCGTGCGGGACTACGAGAACGCGCAGAAAAACCTTTCGCGGCACGATTCCGAACAAGCGACGAAGCACCTGGAGCACGCCGTGGACCTGGCGCCCGGTTTTGCCGCGGCGTGGAACAGCCTGGGAGTGATCGCTTATCAGACGCGCAAGTTCGACCGCGCAGAAGAGTGCTTTCGCAAAGCCGTGGAAGCGGACCCGCAATCGTTCGAAGCGCTGGTGAACCTGGGAGGGGTGTCGTTGACTCTGCACAAGCTGGATGAGGCAATGGATTATAACCTAAAGGCGGTGCTCGCGCGACCGAACGATGCGCTGGCGAATGCGCAGATGGGAATGGCTTATTATGCGGCGGCGCAGTTGGATTTGGCCGTGAAGTACCTGGAGAAAGCGAGAGAGATTGACCCCGCGAGTTTCACCTATCCGCAATTGCTGCTGTTTCAGATTCATTTCCGGCGTGGAGAGAGAGACGTGGCGGCGGCGGATCTGCAGGACTTTTTGAAGCAGCATCCGGGATGGCCGCAGGCGGCGAAGATGCGGGAAACGATCGCGGAGCTGCGGGAAGGGGCGGGACTCACTGCAGGGCCGCAGAGGTGAAGTACAATCGGCGGCGATGCCGAAGTGGGATGCCAAGCAATACCTCAAGTTCGGCGACCAGCGGACGCAGCCGGTGCGAGACCTCATCAGCCGGATTCAGTTGCCGAATCCGAGGCGAATTATCGACTTGGGTTGCGGGCCCGGCAACAGCACGGAAGAGCTGCGGCGGCGCTGGCCCGAGGCTGACATAACCGGGCTCGACAGCTCGCCGGAGATGATTGGACGAGCACGCGGGGCTTTTCCCGAAGCGATTTGGGTGGCGGCGGACGCTGCAAGCTGGAAAGCGGCAGAACCTTTCGATTTGGTTTTCTCGAACGCGATGCTGCACTGGGTGAGGAACCATGAGGATGTGTGTCCACGGCTGCTCGATCAAGTGGCGGATGGCGGCGCTCTGGCCTTTCAGGTTCCGGCTCACTACGATTCGCGGCTGCATCGGGAAATCATGGAAGTGTCGCGCGAACCGGAATGGACTGATCGAATGGCGGGGGCGCGAGCGGCCCTCACGAATCACCCGCCGGAATTCTACTATGACTTGCTGAAATCGCGCGCGTTTCGCCTGGACATTTGGGAGACGACCTATTATCACGTGCTGGCCGGGCCGGATTCGGTATTGGAGTGGTTTCGTGGTTCCGGCCTCAGGCCGTTTCTGGAAGCGTTGGACGGCGATGGCGAACGGCGCGAGTTCGAGCGGCGGCTTGCGGCGCGCTACGAGAAAACGTACTCGCGGCGGCCCGATGGAAAAATCCTGTTTCCATTCCGGCGGCTCTTTTTGATCGCGTACCGCCCTCCGGGCGAGTGAAATTCGTCAGATCCTTCCTCCAGGTGTCGGCCGCTTGCATGGTGAAGCCATGCGAGAACCGCTTGCGAACCGTGACCTGGAGGGACTTGCCAATTGCGTCACGTTGTGGTCGTGGTTGTAGTCGGTCTGGTTGATGCCGCTCGAACCTACGAAACCTACTTCCAGCACACAGTCATTGGCGAACGATGCCAAACGCGGTGGTCTGCGGATCTTCAGTTCCGGCTATTTTTCAACCAGGTGCTCCGGATCTTGGTTGTTGTCCTGACAGAAGTACTCCGGCATCTCTCCATTGACCCACTGCAGGGTCCAGCCGCCGGACCAGCTCCTCGTATACGCGCCCGGATCGTCCACGGTCACGTCGTATCTCAGGGTGTTGAAGTCGGGGCGCGAGATCCGTTCGGTCAGCTTTAGATTCTCGGTGTGCGGCAGGCCGCCATTGGTGAACCAGAAACGCTCGTTGAATCCTACTGTGTGGAGCACAAGGGTGTCTCCTTCCCAGGCGCCGGTCGAGTATCCGAAGTATGTGGGATTGACATCATCGCCCGAAGGCAGTGCGCGGCCATCGAGATAGACGAGCCGCCAGTTGCGATTGCCGCCGGCCGACATGACGAAAATTCGCTGGCGCTCCGGCTGTTCCAGAAAAGCCACACCATAAGGCGCCTGGAATTGCCTGGGACCACCCGGCGGCAGACAGCTTGCCATCGGATCGTCCTTCAACCGATTCCGCTGCCGGTAAATATAGAGGCCCTTCGCCCACGCCTGTAGCGGCGCTACCTTGTCCGCGTCCGCGATGTTCGCCAGCAAGCCATCGCTATCCACCTTCACATTCACGCCCTTTTCCATGAGCGCGTTGACACTCGGATACGCCCAATATCCGGCGTCTCCGGGCGGCGCCCCCAGGCGCGGATGGCCATTCGGCCAGCGAGGCGTGGCTTTCGCTTCGCGCGCCCGCGGCGGCACAAGCTGTGCGTCTGTGGGCTCCGTCAGCCGCTTGCCTCCCGCGAGCAGCAAGACTTTTCCGGCCGCGCGCTTCGATCCATCCCGCGCCAGACTCCCTTCCGCCGTTATGGTCTCGCCTACTTCCAGCGAGTTGCGCGTCCAGCCCACTTTCTTCAAATCGATCGGACTCGCGAATTCAAATGCCCAGGTGGTATCCGCTGCATCTACGTAAACATAGACGTGCGGGTCCGACCACTCCACGTTGCTCACCACGCCTGTTACCTTCATCGGCTTCGTCAGATCGTATTCGGCCGCGAACTCGTGGTGAGCTTCCAGCACCAGTGTGCACATGGAGATTCCCAGGCCGAAGCCAAGCGAGCGCCACAGGGCCGGTCTCATTGCGCTGCCTCCCCGGTTGTTCGCGGCCCATAGTGCTTTGCTAAATAATCCAAGATCATCGAAAATTCCTCGTTGGTAACTGGCGCGCCCTCATCCACCATGCCCTTGATCAGACCGCGCCATTCTTCTCTCGTGAGCGCCTGGCGGGTGATCCGATCGAGCTCATGGCAATACGAGCAAACCTCCTCGTACAGTTCTTTGGCGTGATCCTTTTCCCCGAAATTCCGCGATAGGTATTCCACCACTTTGGCCGTTTCCGTTTTACTGAGCGGCGCTCCTTGCGCGATCATTTCTTCCACCACTTTGCTCCATCGCTCGCGGCTGTAGCTCTTGCTGGTCACGATCTCCAGACCGTGGCAGGTGGAACATACGGTTTCCACAATTTTGCGCCCCGCGCCGGGCGGCAGTTTTGGCTGCGCTCCGGCCGGAGCCGCCCAGCCTGCAAGCGCCAGGCAAAGCCACGCCGCGCGGCCCCTAGTCCCGCGTAAGTTTGAAATCACCCTTGGTCGTGCCTTCGGTCCACGTCCCGGTGATCGTACGGTTGTAGGAGCCGATGTTTTCGAGCTTTCCTTCCGCGACGATATGCACGGGGTTTCCCGCCGCATCTTTACCATCGGCCTCGAAGCGAACCGTCCAGTTCGAAGGATCGAGCGTTACGGTTTTGAGCGGCATGGCATGCGGACCCGGATTGATGGTGCCTTCCACAGCCTTGGTGTTCCACTTCATGTAGAACAAGAGCGGATGCTTTTCAGACGCCGTGTGCCACTCGCCGTGCCACGAGCCGGTCAGGGGATGCCCCTCCTGGGCCGGCGCCGGCAGCGCTGCGACACACGTAAACAAAGAAATAGCTAGTAAAGCGGTTTTCAACTCCCCTCCTGGTGAGGAATCAATTTTATCTCAAGAAGCTCAGCTCTTTCTATCCCAAAAAGCTAAGCTTCGGCGTGGGGAAGTTCACCAGGTTCGGAAAGATCGAGGGCAGCGCGCTGTTCGGAATGCCGAACCAGGAGCACAGAGTCGCGCCGTATTGATCGATCGCCGTGGTCGGAATCCATCGGCCGCGGACATCGGTATCGTCAGGACCGCCCAGTTCGAAGGTTGGGAATTGGCCGTAAATCTGCCCTCCCGCCACCGCTCCTCCCAGCACGAGGTGATTTCCGCCCCAGCCGTGATCGCTGCCATCGCCCGAGGTCGGCTGGAACGTGCGGTTGAATTCGGACTCCGTGAACGTGGTCACCTTGTCCGCCACGCCCATCTCCACGGTCGCATCGTAAAACGCCGCCAGAGCCTGGCTCAGTTGAGGATAAAGCGTGTTCAGCGTGCCCAACTCGCCGGTGTGTGTGTCGAATCCTCCCAACGAGCAGAAGAAGATCTGCCGGCTCATCCCTAGTTCGGATTGCACTTGAATGATCTGGGCTACCTGTTGAAGCTGCGCTCCCAAGGTCGTCTTTGGAAAGGTGGTTTTCAGCGCCGAGACGTGGCTGAGCGCCGCTGTGAGGGCTTTCGCATCGGCAATATCCATCGCCATGGTGGAGTTGGCGGCCTGCACCAGCGCCACACCGTTATCCGTGGTGAGTAGGCTGGTGAGCGCGTTGTAGCGGGCTTGCGATGCCGCCGAGCTGTTGAAGCCTGCCAACGCGAGCGATTGGCCCGGCGACATGCCGATCTGTTGCGAGGCGGTCCCCGTTCCCTCGAGCACGTTTCCGGCTACGGAAAAGAACGTGGGAAATGAGCCGGAATTCATCTTCTGCGCAGCCACATAATCCGCGGCCCGCCCGGCCCAACCGGTGGGCGAATTGCCCTGGGCGATGGAGGTCTGCCACTGAGATTGCTGGTCCAGATGCGAGAAGAGGTTGCTGGGGATCTTAGCCTGCTGCGCCTGGTATTGCACCCGGGTAAGCGGCTGGATCAAAGACCCCACATTGGCGACCACGCCCAATTGCTTGTTCGTGAACAGGCTGGCCAGTTCCGTGAGCAGCGTATGAAATCCGTACGGCGCGCCAGTAACACTGGTCACCTGCGCCATGGCGCTGGTGGGCACCGCCAGCCCGCCCCGAGCCGCCATATATGTTTTGTAGCTCGCGTCATCCATGGGGATGATGGTGTTGTTCGAATCGTTGCCGCCGAAGAGAAACACGCACACCAGCGCGCGATAATCGGCGGCGCTCTGGGCCATCGCCGGCATCAGCCCGAATCGCCGCAAGGCGAGGCTGGCTACAGGAGCCGCTCCCAGACGAATGATTCCCCTGCGCGTAAACATGCGGATTCCCCCTTATTGAATTACCTGATACTCGCCCGAAGTCAGCACCGTATAAAGGGCTGCCTGCACCCGCCCCAAGGCGGTTGTAGCCGCGCTTACCGCGCTGGTGGCCGCCTGCGTCAACTCCGGAGAGAGGTAATGATGGGTGAACACATAGCTGATGTGCTCCAGCAGCGCCGCCGTATCGTTTGCATACGGTACGAATTCGGAGTAGTCAAGGGTTGTGTTCTTATCGAGCGTGCCGTATAGCGCTGCGTTCACTATGTTCGCGCGTGTAGCCGCGGTTTGGGTCGAGTAAATCTGGAACTCCGGCGCCGGCGTCCCATCCGGCAGCGTGTAGAGCGGTGAGAAATAGCTGAAGACCGAGGGAGGGAAAAACAGTTTCTGTCCCAACTGGTTGGCTAGGTTATAAACGGTGCTGCTCGAAGTCAGCGTGGCGTTGAGGCCGCGCAGCAGATTCGCCACAAACAACACCGGCTCGCGCAAGTGGCCGAATCCGGCGGGCGTGCCCGTATCGGTGTCGCCCGCGCGCGCCTCCGGGTCGGTCAGAATAGCGGCAATCACCGCCTGGAGATTGCCGCTTACTCCCGAGCCGTCGTTCGCGAATACGCTCGCCACGCGTTGAATGTAACCGGGACTGGGATTGCTGGTCACCAGGTGCTGGATCAATTGCCGGCTGACGAACGGCGCCATCGCAGGCTGGGCCATCAGCGCGTTCAGGACGCCATCCAGATCCTGCTCCGCTGTCTGATTGGACGGCAGATAGGTTCCCCCGACGATTACTTTGGAAGTCATATCGTGGTTGTTTTCCACCGGAATCATTTGGCCGATGTAATACGCTGGATTATTAGCTTTCGAAGCCGTGTTAGGCGCGGCCGGATAAGTCCAGCCTGTTAACGCCCGTGCGGTATCGGTTACTATGGCCTGGTTGTACGTAGGAATCGGATTGCCGTTTACGTCCAGCGCGGGGCTGCCGTCCGGATTGAGTTGCGTCAGGCCGATGGTGAAAAGCTGCATCAGCTCGCGGGCATAATTCTCGTTCGCCGCCGTGCCCTTGGCCGGGTTGTCCTTGTTATTGTTCGCCATGTTGAGGTATCTCCCCATGGCAGGATTCAGGCTGACAGCCTTCATCAGATCCCGGTAGTTCCCGAACGCGTTATCGAGGATCGCGCGGTAGTAGGGCGGATACGCATAAGCCGGGGTGACAGTAACGCCCGACACCACCCAGATTTCCGACAACGCGAAAGCCACCCGCTGCCGGAGTTGGTCCGCCCCACTCACCGTGTTCTGGAAGAAAGCCAGTTCGAGCGGCGCGAAATTCGTATTGGTTTTCCCCGTGGTGGCGTCGAGCAGCGGCTGATCCGGCAAATAGGAGGGAGCCGCCTGAAATTGTGCGTTCAGCCATGGCGTAATCCCTACTTGCCGCAGGTGCGCGATATCAGCCGGCGTCGGCCCCCAGGTGGATTGATCGAGCAGTCGCTCCGCCGTGCGATCGCTCACCGCCGGCGCGCTGCCGGGCTGGGTGAACCCGGCGATTAGGATAATCAACCCGCTTACTATGAATATCAGTGGTTTCATTTGGCCCACCCATGCTGAGGTATCGCATTTAGGAACCCGCATGACCGGAAAAAGTGTCGCGGGTGAACAGCTTTCAATGGGGAGGGAAGCTCACTTAGAGTTGGCGGGACTCAGTAGCCTAAAGGTACCGAGTCCCTTCGCGCGATCTACGCGGTTTCGGCTGGAGATGTAACGAGTTAGTTCGTTGATCGTTACTGGCCGGCCCCGCCGCCGTCGCGCTTCACCGGCTTGCCGTACACCTCGATCCAGGCGACGTCCGACCATCCGCCAGGGCCGTGCCCGCTGCCAGGCATTAGATCCGTCCAGCCAATCTCATCTACTTTACTCAGGTCCGGCTTTTCCACCCACACGCCCTTGGCCTCCACCTTTTCGACATCGAGCCGCAGCCACCGCACGTCCGCGAGCGAAAACTCGTAGGGGTGCCAATCCACCGTGGAGCCATCCGCGTGATCGCCCACCAGCCACGTTCCGTTTGCCAACTTGATAATCGGATGCACCTGGTGGAACCCGGAAACTTTCACCAGCCAGCGGATTTTTGCCAGGCCCGTCAGGTCCACGTAGTTGTTCTTGTCTCGCAGGGCCACCGCGCAGTTTTGCTGGCACAGCCCGGTCCACAAGTGGATGGGGTTTGCTTCGTTGCCTGCCGCCCCCGTCAGTTGAATGTCTTTGCCGGATGGCCCGTACAATTTCAATTCCAGCTCGGGATTCGAAACTGCCTCCGTAGTCACGACCGGGTGCTCCCCGCCCTTGGGCGTCTGCTTCCACTCTTCGTGGAAGAACAGTGCAGGCGGTTTCGCTCCTCCCTCGCCGCCTCGCCCCTGGGCCCACGCGCTCCCTGCCGCCATCGCCAGGGGCAAAACCGATATCAGAATCCGCTTGTACACAAGCATCTCCTTTCGTGATCGGCTGCCAGTATATCAAACCAATTCCTCGTCCTCCTGCGGCGCTGCCTCCACCCTGCGCCGGGCGTGTTCCCGTATTTGCCTGATATTCACGCCTGTGAGTGCGGTGGCAATAGCGCCGCCGATCAGCAGCGGCATCGATAGCGCGAAAAACAGCACGATCGCAAACGTCTGGGCATCCGTCCGTTCCACATCGAAGAGGGCCAGGGCAGTCACACAGGCGAGTTGAAACACTCCTACATTCCCCGGCGCATTCGGCACTGCGGTGGCAAACCGCACAATCGCCAGCACGCCTCCCGCCTGTAGAAAGGAAAGATCCAAAAGGAAGGCCTTCATCAGCGCCCAGTAGGACACGACCTGTAGGGCCAGGTACGCGCCGCTGATGAGCGCCGTGGCGCCCATGGTGCGCCAGTTACCCATCAGGTGCAGCCCTTCCACAATATGCCGCAAAGTAGAGGCCCAGCGGCTCTCTGCGGCTATCAGATGCGCATGCTGCTTGTAGCGGATCACCCAGACGAGCACGCAGGCCCCGATCAACACAAACACACCCAAAACGTCTACCAGAATTGTCAGTTTCTCTGGGATCCGCCTCACAAAGCTGGCCGTCAGGAAGAAAGCCGCCAGCATATAGAACCCGTCGAACAGCCGCTCCACTGCCGCGGAGGAGAAGATCAGCGAAATGCGCAGGTCGTTCCAGTGTGCCAGCAGGTAACAGCGAATCAACTCGCCTACCCGCAAGGGCAGCACCTCGTTGGCGAATAAGCCTATGTAAATGGATTGGACGGTTCGCCAGTACCCCAGGCGTGCCACGGGACCGAGTAGCGTGTTCCACCGCCACGCATGCGTGAGGTATACCGCCAGATCGCAGCCCACGCCCAGCGCCACCCATTTCCAGTCAAGAGAGCGAATCGCCGCCGGAAGCTCGTGAAAATTGTAATTGCGCAGGGCCCACAGAAGGCACACCGCCGACAGGCAATATCCGAGGACTTGCGGCAGCCAGGACGGTATCCTGCGGCGCCGGGTTTTGGGGATGTCCATAGGCCTAGACCAACCACCGGACGGGTCGTCGTGCGCGCGGGTTGGTGGGTCGGGCGCTCATGGGTGCACTTCAATTTTAAACCGGCGCATCTCATAAGGAAATCGCCACACAACGAAGACGGGCGGCAACTTGCTTCCAATCGTCTGAGGCGGCCGCCCGCCTCTGTGCGGCTAGACTCTGGGCCGGATGCGCAACTCCGGCTGCGGCCGGGGCGCATCGGTATCGAGCGCCTCGAGCATCGCGCTGTCGATCTGCCTGGCCGGATCGAGCAGCACCCCGGCGGCATGCTGAAATTGTTCTCTTAAACGCGCGGGCACGGAGTACGATGGTGATCCCCCGTCCATCCAGCTTTCGATTGCGGGCCCGAGCGGCGGCTCTTCCGCCGCGCCCAATCCGCAGAGCCAATGCGCCGTCAGTTGAGCGCACGAGCGGAAGCGCAGCCATACATGATTGGCCCATCCCTCGCCTTCGTAAAATCGGTGAATCAAAGCCTCGCCTGCGCGCCTTCCGCGGTCGCTCAAACGGTTCACCGTGGCGGCGTCCATGTTCAGGTTAGATCCGCCTTCATTCGGACGCAGGCTCACACTCACGATGCGGTCACGGTAGCCCGGCACCAGCGAGAGGGCGTTGTCCTGCCAGTTGTAGAAGGTGGAGACGATTGTTCCCATAAAGGCCAGTGGTGAACCGAACTGCCCCGGCGGTTCAAACCGTGTCCATTGGGAACGCCAGCCGGAATCGTTGCGCATCGGCAGCCACACGGCGTCCTCCTCGCGCTGGTAATCCGGGTGGAAGTTCTTTAAGTTAATCGCAAACGTCGGCCACTCGGGGATCGGGGCATCAAAGAAGTGAATGGGAAGGTTGCTGGTTTCTCCTCCGTCGGAAAACCAGCACCGTTCGGCCAGGGGCTGCTCGTCCGGTGCGAGGTGCTGGTTCGCTTTGCGCGTGAAGTCCACGGCGTAGAGCGGCACCGCCGCCAATAGGATGGGAAAGCTCAGGCTCATCCGCGTCGCGACGACTACAGGCAAGTCCTCCTCATCCGGAAAGGCAATCAGCAATTTGCCGTCCGCTGTGCGCGGCGTCTTGCTCTTGCGCGCCGGGGCGTGCGCGATCATGTGCTCCACTACCCGCCGCGGGAACAGCGTACGAAACTCGTCCGGGCAAAAGTAAAAAATGCGATCGGGATCGCGAAACGGCAGCCGGTAGGGCCGGCCCAGGTTCACCGCCGTAGTCATCACTTCCAGATTGATTTGCGCGGCATGCAAATCGCCGAACGTCAGCGGCGGCCCATCTGAGGGCTTGCCCGCCAACCTGTCGAGGTAAGGCGCGAGCCAATTGACGAGTGGCCCTTCGGTGGATGCGCTCGTTGGGTCGAAGGCTTTTGAGAGGCCGTAAAAATTGCGTGGAACCGCGCGCGAGAACTGCCGCCACAGCAACCAGGCGAGGCCCAGCGCAAACGTCAGCCCTCCCGCCAATGCGGCGCACGCCCAGCCCCAAGGATTGCCGCCCGCGCCATACGCGATCGCCAGAAAGACAATGGCCGCTACGGTAAGCGCCCCATAAAAGTGCACGATGACGACGCGTGTAAGCGCCGCGAGCCTTCCTATCACGCTCTTCGCTACCAGGGGAAGCGTGATCAACTGGAACAGGCCCCGGGTCGGGCGGCTCGGAGCAAACATTCCCAGCAGCCGACCCTCTGCGCCGATCCATGTAGGAAACTCGGCAAGCTGCTCAAAGCTTTTGGGATTTCCTCTCTGCCTTCCGTGTTCCGCCGCGGCCGTCACCGCCGCGGCAATCGCCCCCGCCGAGGTGCCCCCAATGTTCCGGAAGGTATACACATCTGCCAGACGTGCGGCCGCGCTGGGATAAATAACGCCGCTGGTGATGCCGCCCTTCATCACCAGATCGCAGAAACGGGGGGAAGCCAGGGTGCCGTTTTGCATATGGGGACTATTCTCCTAAAGCTTTTCTACAGTTTGGCCGAAAAGTACCATAGCGGCGATGATCCTTTACGGTCTAGTGGCGCTGGGGCTGCTGGTGATGGCCTGGCAATTTCGCCGGCTGAACCACGCGCGTCTCGCCGCGCAGGCCGCCAATCGCGCCAAAAGCGAATTCGTCGCTAACATGGGGCATGAGCTGCGCACCCCTCTGAACGCCATTCTGGGAATGTCCGAACTGCTCGCGGAGACTTCCCTCGATGAGGGCCAGCGAGGCATGCTGGATATCCTGCGGGGCAGCGCCGAAGCCCTCCTCGCGATGATCAACGGTGTGCTCGATTTCGCAGCCCTCGAAGCCGGCCGCGTTCGGCTCGAGCAAACTGAATTTGCTCTGCGGAGCTGTGTCGAAAGCGTCGCGGGGCTGATCCGGCCCCAGGCCACTGCGAAGGGGCTGGAACTGGAGGTGCTGGTTGCCGACGATGTGCCCGGCCGGATCGTGGGAGATCCCTTGCGGCTCCAACAGATCCTCCTTAACCTGATGACCAATGCCGTAAAGTTTACCCAGGCCGGCAGAGTGCGCCTGGAATTGACTCTAACTTGTCCCGAAAACCAGACCCAAGCGTTACTGTTTCGTGTAATCGACACCGGCATTGGCATCGATTCAGACACGCTCGGCCGCCTTTTCACGCCATTCACCCAGGCTGATTCGGGCAGTGCGCGCCGCTACGAAGGCGCCGGTCTCGGTCTTGCCACCGTGCGCCGGCTGGTCCAATTGATGCAAGGTTCGATCGGCGCGCAAAGCGTGCCGGGCCGCGGCTCGACCTTCTGGTTTTTCGTGCCGGTGGAAGTTGCCGCCACGCCGCAGCCCGAGGAAATTTCTTCCGAGCTGCCGGCCGCGCCCGCCAGCGATCTCGCGCGCGTGCTGGTCGTCGACGATAACCCGGTAAACCAGTTGGTCGCGCAGCGGGCTCTCGAACGGTTAGGATATGCCGTCGAAGTGGCGTCCGGGGGAGAACAGGCCTTAGAAAAGCTGCAATCGGTTGAGCGCCGCCATCCCTCGTTCGATGCCATTCTGCTCGATTGCCAGATGCCTGGAATGGATGGATACGAAACTTCCGCCGCTATCCGGCAGCGCGAAAACGGTAGCCGGCGCGTGCCCATTATCGCGCTCACCGCGAATAACAGCGAAGAGGACCGCGAAAAGTGCCTCGCTTCCGGAATGGATGATTATCTCGGCAAGCCCCTGCAAATCGCTGCTTTGGCCGGCGCTCTGGAACGTTGGATTGTCACGCGGCCGGAGCCGGTTTCCGCCGGGCGCGCCAGTCTTCCTCCAATAGGCTCCAAACTATCAGGTCCACCCAATGGCCGCTCACCCACTCCGCTTCCCGCGCAACCCCTTCCTTCGTGAATCCCAGCCGCTGCGGAATTGCACAGCTCCGCATATTTCCTGTCCCGCAGCGGATTTCTAAGCGGTGCAGCTTCAGTTCGTCGAAAGCATAGCCGGCCAAGGCGGCGCAGCAGCGCGTAATCACGCCTTTACCCTCCTGCTCGGCATCCACCCAATAACCCAGACTGCAATTCCGGTTGGGCCAGTCGATCGGATGGCAGCCGATTGTGCCGCACAGAACCCCATCCACCCAAACCCCCGCCTGCGGTCCCAGGTTCGAATGGTACTGCTCGAGCACGCGCAGAATGAACATGCGGATATCTTCCGGAGACCGCGTCTGATCCACCCAGGGCAGCCATTGTCTGAGCCGTTCGCGGTTGCGGTCCGTCAGTGCGTACAGCGCCTTGGCTTCGCTCGTCTCCAACAGTTTCAGTTGAATTCCGGAATCGACCTTCAATCGAAACATCCGCGCTTCCACTCCCCACTCCTTCGTCCCTAAACTCCCCCTGGCGCCTGCGGATTCCGCGATCTGGCAATCGACGGCGTCTCCGGAGTCTCCGGTTCCAGCCCGCCCATCAGTCCCGCCTGTAAAATGGCGAACGCCGTCTCCGGATCGTCCGCATAGCAAAACAGGTTCAGATCTTCTGGCGAGATCATCTCGTAGCGCACCAACGCATCGAAGTTGATGACCTCTTTCCAGTACGAGGTGCCGTACAAGAGAATAGTCAGCTTCTTGGCCAGCTTCTGCGTCTGTGAAAGCGTCAGCAATTCCATCAGCTCGTCTATTGTGCCGAACCCGCCGGGGAAGATCACCAGCGCTTTCGCGAGATAGGCGAACCAAAACTTGCGCATAAAAAAGTAATGGAATTCGAAGTTGAGTTCCGGGGTAATGAAGGCGTTCGGCAACTGCTCGAAGGGTAAGCCGATGTTCAGGCCCACGGTTTTCCCGCCGGCATCGCTTGCGCCCCGGTTGGCTGCTTCCATGATGCCCGGACCTCCGCCGGAGCAGACTACGAAACGGTACGTGCTGTTGGTGAACTGTTCCGCCCATTGGGTCAGACGGCGAGCGAGGTCGCGGGCCTCGGTGTAGTAGCGGCCGAGCGGCCCATCCTCGGTCAAGCGAGCCGAGCCGAAGAAGACTACTGTGTCCCTAACCTTCTGCCGGCGGAAATGGCCCAGCGGCTCAAGGTACTCCGCCAGAATGCGCAGCGCCCGCGCATCGGGGCTGACCATAAACTTCTCATTCAGGTAAGCGATCGGCTGCCGGTTGGGATGCGATCCTGTTTTGTCCTGCATTTTTCTCCAATTCTTCTACTTTTCTTTTTAGATCGCGCACGGTTTCGAGCAATTCGGGCAATTTCGGAAATGCGGTGACGGCGCGCAGCCACTCATTGGCCGCGAACGCCGGTGAACCGGAAATCCGCGCTCCCGCCGGCACGTCGCCCCCAATGCCGCTCTGCGCGTAGACCGTCGCGCCTTCATGCACCGTAAGGTGTCCGGCTGAGCCAACCTGTCCCGCGAGCAGAACATTCCGCTCCAGAACAGTAGTCCCGGCCAGCCCGGTTTGCGCGCAGACAATATTGTCTTCTCCCACCACGCAGGTATGGCCCACCTGCACCAGGCTATCGATCTTCGCGCCCCGCTTCACCCGCGTTTCGCCCACCGTAGCCCGGTCCACCGAGGTCAAACTCTGGATCTCCACATCGTCTTCGATTACGGTGATTCCCGATTGCACGATCTTGAAATGCGACCCGTCCGCGCGCTTGGCGAAGCCGAAGCCATCGCCCCCCACCACCACTCCGTTTTGCAGGATAACCCGGTTCCCGATGCGGCAAAATTCGCGAACCACGGCATGGGAGTGCGCCAAAAAGTCATCCCCTACCTCGGCTCCTTCATAAATCACCACGTGAGGATGCAGCACCGCGTTGCGCCCCAGCCGCACACGCTCTCCCACCACTGCGAACGGCCCGATCGAGCAATTTTCCCCGAGTACCGCGCTTTCCGCGACCCAGGCCATCCGGTGCACTCCCGGCGCGGGCCGGGGCGGGGTGTAGAACAGCGCTACCGCGCGCGCGAAATCCAGATAGGGATTATCGGATACCAGGCAGTTCCGGCCTTCCAGGGGCTTCGCGATCAGAATCGCCGCAGCCCTGGTGTGCTTCACCTTGGACGCATACTTCGGGTTCGCCAGGAACGTAAGCTCGCCGGCCTGCGCCGCCTCCATCCCCGCTACACCGCTGATCTCCAATTCCCCGTCGCCCGCCAGCCGGCACCCCAGCGCGGCGGCAATCTCCCGCAGTTTCATACCATTTCCGGCCTTGTGGGCACAGACAATTCTCCAGCGTACCGCGCCGGCATGCGGGGCCGGGGCGTTGCCTTGCCGCTGCTATAGCTTGACATCGGTCCTCAGCGCACATAGGATTCCTGGAGCGCTTTGCGCGCGCAGTAAGAGGGGAGGCACACCAATGACCGTAAGATTCTGCATCCCATTGATCGTCTCGGCCGCCGGCATAGCTGTTTTGGCGCAGGCACAGCCGGTGCCGCGCCTCGCGAACGGCAAGCCCGATTTGAGCGGTGTGTGGGACCATCCCCGCGTAGGCGATATGAGTAAAGACGTCAGCGGCCGCTGCGCCGGCGGCACGCCCGGCTGCAGCAGTATTGGCGCGCACGATCTCGATTCTCTCCTCACCCCCTTCGGCCGCGCCGAAAATCAGAAGCCCAAATTCGACTACGGTGTGCATTGCCTTCCCTGGGGTTACGTGCGCTCCTGGGGGACGCCGTATCCGCAGGAATTGATCCAAAATTCCAGCCGCCTGGCAGTCCTGTTCGAGCAGAACAATATGTTCCACGTGATTCCGACGGATGGCCGCGATCATCCGAAGAATCTCGAGCCTACATGGATGGGCAACTCGGTCGGGCACTGGGAAGGGGACACGTTGGTAATCGACACTATTGGTTTCAACGGGCGCACCTGGCTCGACACAGAGCCCGAGCGGCTCACCAGCGATTGGTTGCACGTCATCGAGCGCATCGATCGCCCCGACTTCCAGCACATCAAATACGAAATCACCGTTGATGACCCGAAGATGTACACCAAGCCTTGGAAGAACACCCGCACTTTTGTGCTTATGAAGCCGGGTGATGAAATTCTCGAATACTCGTGTGACGAGAACAACAAGGAAATTGTCGAAGGTCACGTCACGGACTCGTGGACGCACAAATGAGGCGCTTCACCAATACGCGATCATTCGCCCGGCGCTGATAGCCGTCAGCCAGCAGGCAAGGGAAACGCCGCCGAATATAGCGAGCCTCGCTTGTTCGCGCGGGGAAAGCTCGCGAATGCGGTGCTCTTTCCATGCGGCCGACGAGTTCAGCACGGCCACATTCGCGAGGCCGAGCGCGATGGCCGGAAATTTGATCAGCAGGAAAGGATTGCCTGCATATTCGGTAGCCTTCGTGGCCAGCAAGCAGGCGCCGCTGAGGGCCGCCACCCCGAACCCGGCCTTGGCGATGGGAACAGTCGCGCGGCTGATTGCGCTGAGCGGCGCCTTTCTCCACGCGCCCATCAAGCGCAGGTCGAGAATCAGCACGCTACCGAACAATGAAGCAATGGCCAGAATGTGGACCAGGTTCACGACTCCATAGGTCCACACACCCGATTCACGCATCGCGTGGCCCAGGGCCGAACCCTCGAGCCACGCCAGAAATTCATACAAGCTGGTTCCCGCCGGCTATTTGGATTCGTTATTTGCGATCCGGATAGACGTTAAATAAGTGGCCATTCCATGTGACGCGTTCGGTCTTTACCTCGTACTTTTTCGGGTCCAGGTTGCGATGGCCATGGATCGTAACAGTGGCGCCCACCGGAATGATTCCTTCCTTCAGACCCGCTGCCTGCGTGCGCGCCGGTGGGGCTAGCGTGATGTCCCACACCTGTCCCTCGGCGCGGATCTTCATGGTGGCATGCGGCCCCGCGAGGCTCACACCGCGCTCGACGGTTCCGGTGATTTCGAACTCCTCGGTGGAGTTCCCGCCCCAGCCATGATGCGCCCAAGTTGGAACGGCCGCAAGGGAAACTGCAAGCAGACCCATGCCTAACGAATGACAGAGCTTCGAAAGCATAGCGAACCCCCTTTCGAGACGTATGATACACCGATCAGGCGCGGACGTATTTATTGAACCAGCCTACGGTGCGTTCCCAGGCGAGGTCGGCCGCGGCTTTGTTATAGCGTTCCGGAGTGGCGTCGCAATTGAAACCATGAACTGCGCCGGGGTAAATATAGCCCTCGTGCGGCACCTTGGCTTGCGTAAGTTCCTCGTTGTAAGCCGGCCAGGTGGCTGCCAGGCGCGTGTCCAGTTCGCCATGGTGGACCAAAATAGCCGCTTTGATCTTCGCCACATCTTCCTTCATGGGAGGCGCGCCGTAGTAGGGCGCGGCGGCAGAGATATCAGCCCCCAGCCTGACAGCTAAGGTGTTCGCAATGCCCCCGCCGTAGCAGAAACCGGTAGCGCCGATTTTACCAGTGCAGTCCGACCGCGACTTGAGCCACATCGCAGCGGCCACAAAATCTTCCGTCATCTTGTTCCGATCGATCTTCGAGAACAGTTGGCCGCCCTGATAGTCGTCGCCGGGGTAACCTCCGACCGACGAAAGTCCATCTGGCGCAAATGCCATGAAGTTCACCAACGCGAACCGGCGCGCGATGTCCTCGATATGCGGATTCAGCCCGCGATTTTCATGCACCACGATGATGCCAGGTAGTTTGGACGGCATGGCATTGCGGGTATCGGCGCTGATGGGCCGCACCAGGTACCCTCTGATGTATCCGTTGCCCTGCGGCGATGGAACGGTCTCCCATGTGGCTTTGATCCGGTCGTCGTCTCTGCGCACCTGCTGGCCCAAGGCGTAGTTGGGCATCAGAGCCTCGACCACTGCCGCGGCGGTAAGGCCGCCCACCGCCAGCCGCTGCACACCTTCAAAAAAGTCCCGGCGGCTGATTTCGCCGTGAATAAACAGGTTATAGAGTTGAACCGCCTCGCGCGGCAATTTCGGCTTGGTTGGTTCCATCGGCTTGCTCCTTTTCGAGAGAGAATATCACGTCTGAGTGCCCCGGACGACGAGTTTTTACCGCGCGATTTCCTCCAGCGCCATCTGGCGCGTGCGCGGGCCGAATCCTCCGATGGTCACCATCATTACCACCATGGCGCCTCCAATGAACAGCGCCACGCCCGGTGCCCCTCCCTCGCGCAGGAAAAAGCCGATCAAAAGACCGGCGAAGGCTGCGCTCAGCCGGCTCCAGGCATACACGAACCCCACCGCGCGCGCCCGCACCCGAGTCGGGAAAATTTCGCCCTGATAGTTATGCAGCGCAGTAGACATCCAGCAGTTCGCCAGCGTCACCATAGCGCCGAAAAGAATGACCAGCGCGGGGTTTGTCTGGTGCGCGAACAGAAGCATGGATGCGCCGATCGCAGCCCCTGCCCACACCAGTTGCCATTTCCGTTCCATGCGGTCGGCAATCAACATCGCGGCAAGAGGACCTACCGGGTTCGCGACCGCGATGATGAATGCGTATTCCAGGCTGGTAGTAATGTGCACGCCCTTGGAAATTAGAAGCGTGGGCACCCACGAGCCAAAGCCGTAGAACGCGATAGTCTGCATCAGGTTGAAGATCGACAAGACCAGCGTGCGGCCGCGATAGGGAGGGCGGAGGATCTCGCGGAAACTACTGCGGCCGGCAACCGCGGCGCGCGGCGGTCCGGGAGCAGGCAAAGGGGCGCCCCCCAGTTCCAGCAGGTCGCGCGCAACTATCGCTTCAATTGCGGCCATAGCTTTCTCAGCCTCTGCTTGTCGCCCGTGCAGCGCGAGCCAGCGGGGGCTTTCGGGCAGGCTTCGGCGCAGCCACCACGCCAGCAGTGCGCCAGCCGAACCGGCCAGAGTGACCCAGCGCCAACCTGCGATTCCCAATGGTGCGCGTGGGACCAGCAGCCAGCCCAGCAGAGCTACCACAGGAATTACGCTGAACCAGATGAATTGGCTGAACGCGAAGGCCCGGCCGCGCTCGGCCGGC
>DATBID010000532.1:0-5084 GCA_036557125.1 Bryobacteraceae bacterium
AAGGTCTGCTCCACCACCGCTAACACGAACCAGCGGCGCCCGCTCTATTTACAGAATCCCGCGATCGGCCAATATTACGGGATCATTTCAGAGGGCGCTCCTTTCGGAACAGGCAGTTACAATGCGCTTTACTTGTCAGTCCAAAAGCGTCTGAGCCACGGAACGACCATCCTCGCGAATTACACCTGGTCGCACTGTATCAGCGACGAATGGAACGGACAGCCAGGAAATAACGGAGTATCTTCAGTGACACCGGGCAATCGCCGGAACGACCGCAGCAATTGCGCTCCGAACCTGGTGACCTCCGATCAGCGCCAATTATTTAACCTGTCCATGGTGTACCAGACACCGCAGTTTTCCGGAAAGGCGTTGCGCATGCTCGCCGGAAACTGGCAGCTTGCTCCCATCCTGAATGTCAAGTCCGCGCAATTTTACACCGTGACCCTTGGCCAGGATATCGCCCTCAATGGAGAAACCGCGCAGCAGCGTCCTAACCAGGTGCTGGGTGTCAATCCCTATAACACCACTGGTCTTCCCTGCCCCGGCACATTCTGCATTCCGTGGAATAACTCGGCCGCGTTCTCAGTCCCTACTGCGGGCACATTGGGGACTCTCGGGATCGGAAACATGAAAGGCCCAAGGGTGTTCCAATTGGATATGGCGGTTTCGCGCTTGTTCCGCCTTGGCGAGCGTCGTTCCATTCAGGTGCGCGGCGAGGCGTTCAATTTGTCTAACCACCCGAATTTCGCGATTCCCAATACGGCTATGAATGGCGGCACGTTCGGCACGATCACGAGCGATATCAGCGGCACCAGCGGACTGACTTCCGGCGATTATCGCGTAGTGCAACTCGCATTGAAATACCTTTTCTGATGAAGACCTTACCGATTCGACTAACTCTGGCGCTGCTGTTTGCCGGCAGCGCCCTACCGCAGCAGCGTGATGCGCCCGAAAACCATCGGCCGCCGCTCTTCTTTCGCGAAGCCTGGAAGCATTCCGGAACTCCCGAGCATCCCATCAGCCAGGATTCCGTCTCGAACGCGAATCTCGAGCTGAAGCTCTACGGGGAACAGCCCCGGCCCGATCCGAACTTCGGCGGAATCTGGGACAACAAGCGGAACCAACCGCTCGACGATCCCGCCCACACCTTCACAGGCACCTGCACTCGGCCGTGCGGCCTGACTTTGCGCGACAAGAATAGCTACGTCGATCTCACGGGCTTCGCCAAGATCGCCTGGCGCGTAAAGACCGAAGGATTCCACGTTCTGCGGCCCCTGATTAAGCTTGCCGACGGCACTTACCTAGTGGGCGATCACTCCGATGGCTACACACCCGATTGGCACGTGAGCGAGTTCACCCTTTTCGACCTCCGATGGCGCCGCCTGGACGCCGAGAAAGTTGTGACTATGACTGGGGCGCGGGCGGGCTGGGTGACGAATCCCGACTTGACAAAGGTGGACGAAGTTGGTTTTGTGGATCTGATGCCGGGTAGCGGGCACGGAAACGGCGGTTGGTCGGACCTTGCGTGGATAGAAGTATATGGTCGGCCAGTGCCGCGGAGGCCCGACTCCTCCAATCAGTGAGGCCACGGATGAGATTCTGTCTTTCGATCGCGGCGGCCGCGCTCTTTGCGCCGATCCTGAGCGCTCAAGCCGCCAACCCTCTCAGCACCGAGTTGCGGCAGATGTACACAATCATAAAAACGAATCTCCTGAAGATGGCGCGCAAGATGCCGGCCGACGATTACGCCTTCCGCCCTGTCCCGGAGGTAGAAACGTTTGCCCGCCGCGTGGCCCACATCGCCGGCGCCAACCTGAGGACCTGCGCGGGATTGAAAGGCGAAACCAAATCCATCGATCTGCGTTCCAAAACCGCCAAAGCTGATTTGGTTGCGGCACTCAAGGAATCATTCGCCTACTGCGACGGAGTCTTCGAATCGCTTACCGATTCCACCGCTGTCGAGATGGTCAGCGGCAGGATCGGAAGCCCGCCTTCCCAGCAACCCAGAACTCGCCTATCCACGCTTTGGAACGTGGTGCGCCATTCCAACGAACTGTACGGTTATATGGCCGTGTACCTTCGGCTGAACGGCGTCGTACCGCCGTCCAGCAGCCCCGACTAGCTCCGCCGACATTGCGTTGACACCGTGAGATCCGCGCTTGACAGCGCGCACACCAAGGAGTATGTTTGCTCAACTCGTCTCTTGGAGGGTGAAATGGGTCTGACCAGGTTAGTTGCATGCATTTTGGGAATTACTCTATTTGGGTTTGCCCAGAGCGATCGCGGCACGATTACTGGTACGGTTACAGATCCGGCCGGCGCAGTGGTGGCTAGTGCTGCCGTTGAAGTGCTGAATTCGGAAACTGGCGCCGTTTATCAAGTAGGCACTTCGGGCACAGGGAATTACGTTGTCCAGGTCCCCACCGGGACATACGAGGTTTCAGTGACGGCGCCAGGGTTCAAACAGTACCGCCGGCCAAACATTGTGGTGCCGGTGGAACAGACGTTGCGAATCGATGTGCCTCTCGAGGTGGGCGCTGCTACCGAATCCGTGACCGTCAACGAAGCCGCACCGCTGCTCAAGACGGAAAGCGGCGAACTATCCCAAAACGTAAGCTCCGAAACGCTCGACGCCCTTCCGATATTAGGCATCGGTAATTCAAGTGTGGGATCTACAGGCATCCGCAGCGTGTACTCGGTGACGACCATGCTGCCGGGAAACACCTGGCTGCCGGATAATAGCATCCGCATCAATGGGCTGGCGGGGAACTCCGCGGCGCTCCGCGTCGAAGGCCAGGAAGCAACGGCAACCGGCGCGGCGGGGCCGAACGGAACGGGCATGGCTTACACCTCCACAAACGAGCCCAGTGTGGAGGCGGTGCAAGAGGTCGCGGTGCAGACCAGCAATTACGCGGCGGAGTTCGGGCAGGCGGGCGGCGGCCTGTTTAACTTCACCATGAAATCCGGCACCAACGAGTTTCACGGCAGCGGCTACGATTACTTTGTTAACGAGGACCTCAACGCCGGCACGCCTTTCACGAACAACGGGAAAGGTCAATTGATCCGCCCTCGCCAGCGCCGCAACGATTACGGGTTTAGCATAGGTGGGCCGGTGATTATACCCAAACTCTACAACGGCCACGATAAAACATTCTTCTTCATCAACTGGGAACAGTTCCGGGAGACCGTTATCATCAACAATCTTCCGCTAACTGTACCGATTCAGGCCTACCGCCAGGGGAACTTCCAGCAAGCGCTCACGACCAGGAACCTGGGAACCGATGGTCTGGGCCGCCCCATCATGGAAAACCAGATTTTCGATCCCACCAGTAATTTCGTTGTGAATGGCGTCACCTACCGCAACCCGTTTCCGAACAATACGATTCCAGTATCCCAACTTGATCCGGTGGCGTTGAAAGTACAGGCGTATATCCCAACGCCGAACCTTCCCGGGCTAGTGAACAATTACCTGCCGATCTATACCAATACACGGGTCTCGACCATCCCTTCCGTAAAGCTCGATCACCTGTTCGGCGCCCGGCTGAAGGTATCCGGATACTGGGGG
Source organism: Bryobacteraceae bacterium (assembly GCA_036557125.1). Classification (GTDB taxonomy): domain Bacteria; phylum Acidobacteriota; class Terriglobia; order Bryobacterales; family Bryobacteraceae; genus PSRJ01. The sequence goes on from DATBID010000532.1 coordinate 3,566, forward strand.
CTGACGCGAACCGATTCGCCCAACAACATGGGCTTTCCGTACCCGATTCAGAACGTCTCCCCAACCCATATCAAGAACGACACAACCCGCGGCAATATCGACTTTACAGTCACGCCGACACTGCTGCTGCACGTTGGAGTTGGGTATCTGTTGACCTCGAACAATCAGGAAGTGCCCTCATTTAATAACCAGTCGCTGGGCTTCAGCGGGGTCGGTGCCAACATATTTCCCTACTTCTCGGTCTTGAGCGAGAACACTGGAGGTTCGTCAGTCTTAGGCCCGCCAACGGCACTTTATATCCGGGACTATAAGCCGACGGCCACGGTGTCTTTGACTTGGGTACACAATAATCACACTTATAAGGCGGGTGGCGAATTCGTCCAAAACGGGTACCCGATGTATACGCAGACCTATGCTGCCGGCAACATGCTGTTCAATCCTGCTCAGAGCGCCGATCCTTCGCTAAACGGCGTACCCCTTGCCGCTACAGAGGGGTTTGACTACGCCAGTTTTCTGCTCGGCATGCCCAATACCGGGTACATCGCCGCTCCGACCGCCGAGAAGTTTGGCGATAAGTCTTTCGCCTGGTACATCCAGGACAACTGGAAGGCCACCCGAAGAATGACCATTGACTATGGCCTGCGGTACGATTTCCAAACCTACATCCAAGAGCGTAACGGCTTGATGCAGAACATCGGGATCACTACGCCCAACCCTGCCGCGGGAGGTCTGGGGGGCGGAACTATTTTTGAAGGCTATGGCCCCGGCCGCTGCAACTGCGAATTCGCACATAATTACCCGTACGCGTTTCAGCCCAGGTTAGGAATTGCGTATCAGGTTAATCCCAAGACTGTAATTCGCACTGGCGCGGGCATTATGTTTGCCAAGACGCAGAACTATCCCGGCTCGAACTTCGGATCCAACAAACCATTCGGCCCGCCGTCTTATGGAATCGCCCCATTTACCCTGGCCGGAGGGGTCCCCTACAACATCCATTTCCCGAACTTCGATGTGGGGCAGACACCGCTCGAAAACAATGGAATCGATGTGATCAGCAACCCCGTTAGTTTCCTCGACCAAAACGCCGGCCGGCCGGCCAGAATGATCGAGTGGAGCTTTGGAATCCAACGCGAAATCCAACAAAACCTGATGGTGGAGGCTTCCTATATCGGCAACGTCGGAGTCTGGTGGTCCGCAAACACATTGAATCCGTTTGCATCCAACTCGATCCCGGCTTCCACATTCCAGGCGCGCGGCCTCAACATAGCGAATCCCGCCGACCAGCAACTGCTCACCTCGCCGGTAAACTCCGCCTTGGCGGCGGCACGGGGTTACGGCGGTTTGCCCTTCCCCGGGTTTCCAGCCGGATTGACTGTGGCCCAAGCCCTCCGGCCTTTGCCTGAATACACCGGCATAGTCGAATATTTCAACCCCATAGGAAAAACCTGGTACGATGCTTTGCAAGCTAAAGTAACCAAGCGGTTTTCGCACGGCCTCTCTGGCCTGGTCACTTATACCT
>DATBID010000533.1:0-2924 GCA_036557125.1 Bryobacteraceae bacterium
CGCAGAGCTGCATGTCGGGATGCCGGAACTTGAAAACGATCTCCGGGTCGCCGACGGGGAAACCGTCTTTGTAGGCAATGCGGCGGCGCAGGATGAAGGCGTTGTTGTACAGGCGGAAATCGTCGGTATCGACGAAAATGATTTCGCGAAGCTTTGTCGGCTGGGCCTCAAAGCCGGCAAGCGTGTATTTGACCCCGGTCTGCCTGGCGGGTTCCTTGAAGGCCTTGCCAAAATCGAAAAAGCTCTGGCGCGACCAGAACTTGTTGGGCCGCAGAATGAGCTTGCAGCACAGGTAAGTGACCGCGTGGATCGGCATGCCATCGGCATAGGTGCCCGGCTTGAGTTGTGGCACCCGCCCTACCCAGCTTGGGGTCAGCGATTCCTTCTTCTCCATCGGTTTGGCTTCTTTGCTGCGAGCCGGTGCAGCTCCTGCGGCGGTCGGCATAGGATCCTCCTGGAACAACGTCGCTGATTGCGTGTTTACCGGAGTGTAATGAAGCCGGAGCTGGATAAAAAGCAAGAAATTACTAGTTTTCGGCAGGAATAAGTAATAGAGGGCGATTCGGGACTTTGGTTCGCAGCGAAGATGTGCCCCGCGAGGCTCTGCGAAGCGAACTGGCTCACCTACGCTCGATCAGTTGTACCGCCTGGTCGACCACGCTGGTGATTTCGGCGGCAAACGCCGGCGATCGGTACTTCTCCAATCGCCGCTTTGCCTTGTCCGCTCGGAACCAGGTCGGAGACCGGTAGTCCTCTAAGGGCGTAACCAGTTGCTTCACCTGGCATAAATGGGCCTGCACGGTAGCGACCAGCCGTCGTGACCTTGACTTTCCAGGTTTTCGGTTTCGATAGCAGGCAAAGGGGGAGCGTTCCACCGAACCTTTCACCCCAGCCTCTTCGTAAGCTTCTCTTGCGGCTGCCTCTGCCGGCGTCATATGTCGACCCACGCCACCCTTGGGGAAGGTCCAGTGACCATTGCGGGTGCGCACTAAGAGGAACTCAGGTTTGTCGCGACGCACGCGATAACAGATTGCGGCCACCTGAGCGCGCCCCGAAGGCACCAGGGAGGACAGGCGTCGCCGAAGCGATGCATCGGTACGCGGTGATGGAGGACATTTCCTTCCAAACAAGACTTTGGTCAAGAGCCCCACGCTTCAGTATGCCGCAGCGTCCACCTCGAAGACCATGAATTCTGTGTGAATGAATCCTCTAGCACCAAGTCGATCAACAAAAGCGACAAGCGGTACAGCAACAACAGCGGCTAGGATTTGGCGCCAGCCGCAGGCGCTCCGAACCACGTGGTCAGCGCGTCGGTGAGCCCCTGCCGGGTCTGCTCTCCTACCCACGCCACGTATCCGTCGGGCCGGATCAACGCAGCGGTGGGAGGCGTGACTACCCCGATTACCGGGAGTTCCCACACGCCAACGTAACTGGCGTCGATCCGATGGATACGATCGCCCCATGGAGTGATGTCGAAGGCGTCGGACTCACCGAGATTGAGGAGCACCGGCCGAGCATTGTGCAGCAGGGTGAAGACCCGCAGGGGGCCGTTAGCGGTGACGAGGTCGAGGTCAGGCATGCGGCGTCCGAGCAGCGGATGGCCACCGCCGAGATCGTAATGAACATCCAGTCCTGAGATCTCTGCCGCCAGGCGTCGGCGGGGCTCGTCCATGCTGAGGAGCTCGCCCACATAGTCTCCCAACGCCTTCGTGCGATCATCCGTACGGCGAATCGCCATTTGCGCCATCGTGTTGCGCAGCACGCGGGCGGCGGCCGGGTGGCGCTCGTCGTGATACGTATCGAGCAGGCTCGCCGGCGATCTCCCCTTGACCACCTGGGCCAGCTTCCATCCCAGATTGACCGCGTCCTGCACACCGATGTTGAGGCCCTGTCCACCGAGCGGAGGATGTACGTGGGCGGCGTCGCCGGCCACCAGAATGCGCCGCTCGCGGTAGGCTGCGACCTGCCGGCTCATATCGGTGAAGCGGGAGACCCAGGTCGGACTGTAAATGCCGTAGTCGGTTCCATAGATTGCGATCAGAGCTTCGCTGACATCGCGCAGGGTCGGTTCGTCGGCTCCTCCTACCCGCGCTTCGGTCAGCACCACTCGCGCGCGCCTGGTGCCTTCCAGTCTGCCGATCGCATGCGTGCCAAGCACGTCATGGCGGAAGCCCCATGGCGGCTCCTCCGACATTTCAGCCTCGGCGATCAGCCAGCTCGTGGTCGGCTCCCATCCCGGGAAGTCGATGGCGGCAACCTTGCGGACAATGCTTCGCCCTCCGTCGCAGCCGACGAGATACTCCGCCCGCAGCGAGTTGCCGTCGGATAGCTCGACTTCCACGCCAGTATCGTCCTGGCTGAAACCGGTCACCTCGCGCGCGCGGCAGATCGGTACGTCAAGCTCGTCGACCCAGCCGGCCAGGATGTGCTCGATGTGGTTCTGCCACAGCCCAAGCACGTAATTGTGCCGCGTAGGAAAATCGCTGAGGTCGAGAGGAACGTGAAAGTGCAAGGCCTTATGTAACTTCCCCTGCGAAAGGAAGCGATCGACGATTCCGCGCTGGTCGAGAATTTCGAGGGTACGCGGGTGCAGACCGCCAGCACGTGAGCCGGCGAGTTCCTGGCTGGGACGCCGTTCGATGATGGCGACGTCTACCCTCGCCAATGCCAACTCGGCCGCCAGCATCAGCCCCGTCGGACCACCTCCGGCGATCACTACTGCATGCTCACTCCGCATGTCGCTCCTTCCGTTGCAAAGTTTATGCTCCGCCAAATCGATCCGGGCCCAGGGGAGCGACTCTACGGCATGACCCGGGACTTGCTGCAAGACCCCCGGTGCGCGATAGACTGAGAATGGGGGGAGAGCGTGCTCCCTTCTCGAATCGTCCGTTCGGATGGACAAGCTTTATCCGTTACCACCACAG
>DATBID010000534.1:0-10025 GCA_036557125.1 Bryobacteraceae bacterium
AAACCGTAAGGGGAAACGCCAAGCACGGTTTGACAACCATCGATACAGTTCTGGTGTGGCTGGTGGCAATCGGCGCCATCGCCGGAATTCTGCTGCGGCCTAAACAGTGGCCGGAAGCGGTTTGGGCGTGCCTCGGCGCGCTACTGCTGGTGGTCTCGGGTTTGATTTCCGTGCCGGCTGCGCTCGGCGCGGTGGGCAAAGGGACCGATGTTTATCTCTTCCTCATCGGCATGATGCTTCTGGCCGAACTGGCCAGGCTGGAGGGCGTCTTCGATTGGCTGGCGGCCGTGGCGGTGCAGGCGTCGCGAGGCTCGCGCGCCCGGTTATTCATGCTTATCTACACGGTGGGCATAGTGGTCACCGTTTTCCTTTCGAACGACGCCACGGCCGTCGTGCTGACCCCGGCGGTTTACGCGGCCGTGAAGAAGGCGCGCGCCGATACGAAAGCGTATCTCTATATCTGCGCCTTTGTCGCCAATGCCGCCAGTTTCGTGCTGCCGATTTCGAATCCGGCGAACCTGGTGGTGTTCGGGAAAGACATGCCCCCGCTCGGCATGTGGGTGCGTATGTTTCTGCTGCCTTCCTTGTTTTCGATCGCCGCCACCTATGCCTTGTTGCGATGGATCTCTCGCGACGAGATCCGTGGCGGGGTAGAGCCGCTGTCAGCGATACCCGCGCTTTCGCGGGAAGGAAAGCTAGCGGCGTGGGGAATTGTCGCGGCCGGAGGGGTGCTGATGACGGCATCGGCATATGGCGCGGATCTAGGGCTACCCACTTGCGCGGCGGCAATAGCGGTAGTAGCGGTGACCACTCGAGTGCGCGCCGCCGCGTTGCGAGACGTGGGCGCCGGAGTTGCCTGGAGCGTGCTGCCGCTGGTGGCGGGCCTTTTCGTGCTGGTGGAAGCGCTGAACGGCGCGGGCGCTCTGGCTGCGTTTTCGCGCGGCCTCAGCGCATGCGCCGCCATGCCCCGCGTCGCCGGCGAACTGGCCGCATCGTTCGGTGTGGCAGCCTTGTCAAACCTGATGAACAATCTCCCCTCCGGCCTGCTGGCAGGAAGCGCCCTCCGCGCGGCTCAGATAGGCGGTCACATCCGCGATTCGGTAATGATTGGCGTCGACTTGGGGCCGAATCTCTCGGTAACGGGATCGCTCGCGACCATCCTGTGGCTCATCGCCTTGCGCCGCGAGGGCATTCACGTCGGCGTCTGGCGGTTCTTGCGAATCGGGGCGTTGGTGATGCCGCCGGCGCTGCTGCTGGCTACATTGGCGGTGGGGATGATGGGGCGATAGTGCAGTGCCTGAACGCGACCGCTTTCTGACTGGTCGCGGCTCTGTTAGACAGCGGCCTTCTGTGCCGCCACCTGCCGCAAGACATACGGTAGGATGCCACCGTAACGGTAGTATTCCACTTCCTGCGGCGTGTCCACGCGAACGTTGACCGTGAAGGTCTTCTCCGAGCCATCGGAATCCACGGCAGTCACGGTGGCCTGGCGCTTTCCATTGCGCAGAGCGGAGCCGATGCCGGTAATACTGTAAGTTTCTCTGCCTGTCAGCTTGAGAGAAGCCGCGTTCTGGCCCGCCTGGAATTGGAGCGGCAGAACGCCCATCCCCACCAGGTTGGTGCGGTGGATGCGTTCGAGACTTTCGGCGATCACAGCCCTTACTCCCAGCAGCGCCACCCCTTTGGCGGCCCAGTCGCGGGAAGAGCCGGTTCCGTATTCCTTGCCTGCAATGATGAGCAGCGGCACACTTTCCTGCTGGTAGAGCATGGAAGCGTCGAAAATGTACATCTGGCGGGCATCGGGCAGGTGAAGCGTCCAGCCGCCTTCGGTTCCGGGGGCAAGTTGATTGCGCAGGCGGATATTGGCCAGCGTGCCGCGCACCATCACTTCGTGATTGCCGCGGCGGGCACCGTAGGAGTTGAAATCCTTCGGCTCGACTCCTTGGGAAATCAGGTAACGGCCGGCTGGAGTTTCTTTGGGAATCGATCCGGCCGGAGAAATGTGATCCGTGGTTACCGAATCGCCCAGCAGCGCCAGCACGCGCATGCCTCGAAAATCGGCGACGGAGGTTTCGGGGTCCGCCATGCGCTCGAAATAAGGCGGCTTCTTGATGTAAGTGGACCGCTCGTCCCACTGGTAGATTTCGCCCGTGGGAACCGGCATGCCCTGCCAATTGGCGTCACCATCGAATACGCGCGCGTATTCCTGCTGGAACATCTCTCGATGGACCGCCGCACGCACCGTCTTCTGCACTTCTTCATTCGAGGGCCAGATATCGCGCAGGTAGACCGGCTGGCCGTCGCTCGCCGCGCCCAGAGGTTCATTCAGCAGATCGATATCGATGCGGCCCGCCAGAGCGTACGCAACAACCAATGGAGGCGAAGCGAGGTAATTCGCTTTTACGAGCGCGTTGATGCGGCCTTCGAAATTACGGTTACCGCTCAGCACCGCGGCCACTACCAGGTTTTCCGATTGCACGGCTTCGGCGATTGCGTCGGGCAGAGGGCCGCTATTGCCGATGCAAGTCGTGCAGCCGAACCCAACCAAATGGAAATTCAACTGTTCCAGGTAGGGCAACAGGCCTGCTTCGCGGTAATAGTCGATCACCACTTTCGAGCCGGGCGCGAGACTTGTTTTTACCCACGGCTGGACACGCAAACCCCGCTCCACCGCTTTTTTGGCCAGCAAACCGGCCGCGAGCATTACCGAAGGATTGGAAGTGTTGGTGCAGCTTGTGATCGCCGCGATCACCACAGAGCCGTTCGTCAATTCAACCGAGTGCCCATTCAGCGCGGCTTTGGCCGTTTTATGCGGTCCGCTGAACGCCGCAGTGAAGTTGTGCTTCACTTCAGGGAGCTCGACACGATCCTGCGGCCGCTTCGGTCCGGCCATGGACGGAGTAACCGAGGCGAGATCCAACTCCAGGTCTTCGGAATAGAGGGGGTCGCGGGTTTCATCGGTGCGGAACAGGCCCTGCTCTTTGGTGTACGCCTCCACCAGCGCAATCAGAGCCGGGTCGCGATTGGTGAAACGCAAATACTCCAGAGTTTCGCGATCCACCGGGAAGAAGCCCATGGTGGCCCCATATTCGGGCGCCATATTGGCCACGGTGGCCCGATCGGCGACGCTCAAGGCACTCAAGCCCGCGCCATAGAATTCGACAAACTTGCCCACCACGCCTTTCTTTCGCAGAATCTGCGTAATGGTGAGGACCAAGTCCGTTGCTGTAGCCCCTTCCCGCAGCCGCCCGTACAGTTTGAAGCCAACCACGGGCGGTAACAGCATGGAAATGGGCTGGCCAAGCATGCAGGCCTCGGCCTCGATACCGCCTACGCCCCAACCGAGCACGCCCAAGCCATTCACCATAGTCGTGTGGGAATCCGTTCCGACCACGGAATCCGGGTACACCTGGCGACCATTGCGAAAAACGACCGAGGCCAGATATTCCAGGTTCACCTGGTGCACGATGCCTGTGTCCGGCGGCACCACGCGGAAGTTCTCAAATGCGGTTTGGCCCCAGCGAAGTAGAGCGTAGCGCTCGCGGTTACGCTGGAACTCGAGTACCGCGTTCAGTTGAAAGGCATCGCGCGAGCCGAACTGATCCACCTGCACGGAATGATCGATCACCAGGTCAGCGGGAAGCAGCGGATTGGCCCGTTTGGGATCGGCACCCATAACGCGAAGCGCATCGCGCATGGCGGCGAGATCGACCACTGCCGGCACGCCGGTGAAATCCTGCAGCAGCACGCGGGCCGGCATGAAGCTGATTTCCTTACCGTTCGGCCCGCCAACTCCACGCGAAATATAGCTGATGTCCTCCGCTGTGACGTGGCGTCCATCTTCATGACGGAGCAGATTTTCTATTAGGACTTTGGTGGAAAACGGCAAACGGGAGATATTCCCAGCGCCTGCTTGTTCCAATTGCGCGAGACGGAAATAGTCGTATTCCTGATCACCTACGCGCAGCTTTGCCGCAGCGCCGAAGCTGTTGTTGGACATTATTCTAAATTATATGCGGGCTTAGCGATTCAGGACGATAATGGTCCAGGTATTACCATCAGCGCATTTGTATTCTTGCCATCCACCTGCGCTGCGGTTCTCCAAGGCATTCGCAACCGCATCGGTGAATGTAAGACCCCCGTGAAGGTCTCCGATGACGGAACCACGCGGGAGAGCGCGTGCTTCCCTGACGCTCGTCACCGTCTGAACAATGCAGGAAACATCCAGGCTAAGCCCGAATGCCGAACCTGCAGAGGATAGGCTCGCGCTTTGACCGTTAGTCTCCATACCTCTATTGTCGCATCCGGCCGAAAGATGTAAAGCTTTTCATATAAAAGACGGTGCACGGGTTGTACGTTATCCCGCAATATGAAGCCCCACGCAAAAGCGGTGGTCTCGATTGGTGTTGATAATTGGTGTTGATAAATTGAAAATGTTGAGGGCTTATTTATGATCATCGGCGTGCCGAAGGAGATTAAGGACCATGAAACCCGGGTCGGGCTGGTGCCTAGCGGCGTGACCGCGCTGCGCGAGGCGGGACACGAGGTCCTGGTGGAAACCCATGCCGGCGAAGGCAGTTCCGTGACGGACCGCGAATATATGCAGGCCGGCGCCGCCATAGCAGCGAGCGCTGCGGAGGTATGGCGGAGGGCCGATGTTATCGCCAAAGTCAAGGAGCCGCAGCCATCCGAGTATGGCTACTTCCGCCCTGGCCTGGTTTTGTTCACTTATCTCCATCTGGCGCCAATGCCGGAATTGACAGACCGCCTGCTGGCTTCGAAGGTGATTGGCGTGGCTTACGAGACCATTTTGGAATCGGATGGTTCCCTGCCCCTGTTGACACCGATGAGCGAAGTGGCGGGCCGCATGGCGGTGCAAGTGGGCGCGCAGTATCTGGAGCGGCCGAATGGCGGCCGCGGAATCTTGCTGGGGGGCGTGCCTGGCGTGGCTCCGGCGAACGTGGCCGTTCTGGGCGGCGGCGTTGTGGGGGTGAATGCGGCCAAGATCGCGGTGGGAATGGGCGCGCACGTCACCATCATCGACCGCAATTTGAACCGCCTGCGCCATCTCGACGACGTGTTCAACAGCCAAGTGGTCACGCTGGCCTCGAACTCCTGGACGATTGCCGAGAGTGTGCGCCAGGCGGACCTGGTGATCGGCTCCGTCCTAATTCCCGGCGCATCAGCGCCCAAGCTGGTGAAGCGCGAGATGATCGCCACCATGAAGCGCGGCGCGGTGGTGGTGGATGTAGCCATTGACCAGGGCGGTTGCTTTGAAACCTCCCGCCCCACGACCCATACCGAACCCGTGTACTTCGTGGATGGCGTGTTGCACTACTGCGTATCCAACATGCCGGCCGCGGTCCCGCACACCTCCACTTTCGCTCTTACCAACGCCACATTCCCCTACCTGTTGGAACTCGCGAATGAAGGCCTGGAACCCGCGTGCGCGCACCACGCCGCGCTCAGCGCCGGAGTAAATACTTACCACGGCTATGTGACTCACAGTGGGGTGGCGGAATCGCAGGGCCGCCAGTGGCGGGATTTAGCGGCCGTGGAGTAAGCAACCGTACCATTCGGTCCCAGAGAATTGCCGCGAACCAGTGGCGGGATTTAGCGGCCGTGGAGTAAGGGGTGCTGAATATCGCTGTTTGGAATTGCGCGCTACTTCCGGCTGGCGCGGTCCAACTTCAGCAGGGCTTCGGCAATCTGATTTACCGCGTATTCCTCGGCGCTTCGGCTGGCTTCGCTGCGCGGCAGCGACGAAAGCTCCAGATGAATCAGCTCGTGCACGACAGTGAACTCCATATCCTCCAGCATGGGCTTGTATGCCATCTTGTAGTCCGCCGGATGGAGAACCCGAATTACCGCGGCTTTTTTGTCCGAATCCCAATGAATGTTGCCCAGAGTCCTGGGTTTCAGTTCGCTGGGATGCGACATGACAATGGAAATCTTCCAATCTTGTAAATTCAACCGCTGCTGCCAAATAGCGAGCCGGCCGTTAAGGAAACTCATTATGGCATCGTTGCGGTCTGGAGCGGCTGCAGAAGCGCCCGCCCCGGCGGCGGTCATTTGCACTGGAAGAAGGCTCAATCCAACAAAAAGGAAGGAAGCAAGGGGGCCCGAAAACCCCGGGGAAAAGCGCCCGGACATGTACTATACGTTACCACATTATCGTGCGGTCACACACAGCGTTTTCGTACATTACGCGAAAAACCCGCGCCCTGATTACTTGCCATGGTGCTGTGCGATATACCAGGTGTTGTCCCAAGCGTCTTCGACCGTGCCCATGCGGTCGCCGTACGGCTGATCGGCCGGGGCATGCACCGATTTCGCACCAGCCTCTAGCGCCTTCCGGTACGTGGCATCAGCATCCGGAACATAAAGCAGTAACGCCGGCTTGGGAAACCCCGGCGCTTCGCCGAATTCGAGCACGGCATCGCCCACCGCTACCGCTGCATATTCCAGCTTGCCTTCCGGCGATTGATACAATCCCATCTCACGCGCTCCGAAAACAGTCTTGATGAACTCCACCAGGCCCAGGGCGTCTTCGGAAGGCACGAGGAACGGCGTTACGGTGCGCTGCGGCTCATCTAGCGGGCCTTCATGCGTGGCGATTACCCAGCGATTGCCGGTCGGGTCCTGGACGCTGCCCTGCCGCGCGCCATATGGTTTATTTTCGGGCGCCGCGATCGAAGTGGCACCCGCTGCAAGCGCCCGCTGGTAAACCGCATCGGTATCCGGAACATAGACGTGCAGCGTGGCCGGCTTTTCCTGACCGCGAATTACCGGGCCGCCGCCGCACATGATCATGGAATCGCCAATGCGCAGCTCGCAATGGGTCCCGCCTGCGCCGCCCACGCCGCGGTAAGTCTCTTCGGCGCCGAAGGTTTGTTTGATGAAATCGATCAAACGGTCGATCTGTTCCACGGTGAGATACGGCGTAATGGCCGTGTATCCCGCCCGCACATAGGTTGCTGTAGTCTGCATTCGGATTCTCCTTTCCAATTCCTCCCGCAAGCGATCCTGAAACGCGGCGACGGGATAGCCCGCAAGCGTCTCTTCAATCCAGGCCATGGCGCGGTCAACCGGTCGATCAGGCATGCCCGGCCTCCAATTCCGCGCGCAGAGTCTCCAGTGCGCGCCGCTGAAGCTGCTTCACCGCGCCTTCCGTCTTCCCCAGCTCAGCGGCAATTTCGTTCAGACTTCGCTCTTCCACGTACCGCAGCTCGATTACACGCCGCTGGGCTTCCGGCAGCCGGTCCACCAGTTGAAATAGCATGGCGCGCCGCTCGAGGCCGGCATCCGGTTCCGCGACTTCAGGTATCGGATCTCCCGATTCGCGCGCCGCCTTCTCCCAGCGGTGCGCCAAAGTATTGGCCGCGATCTTCAGCAGCCACGCGAGAAACGGCGTTCCCCGCCATTCATAGCCGCGCAAATTTTCGAGGGCGCGGCGAAACACTTCGCTGGTGACGTCCTCGGCCTCCGCGCGATGGGTTGCCCGCTTCACCACATACGCCCACACGCGGTAGAAATACCGGTTGTACAGATCAAGGAAACGCGCAGGGTCCTCCCGCGCGGCGGCAATCAGGGCCTGCTCATCGATTGTCTCTGGCGTCCCCAACCGTTCTCCGCTAAGAATAACCGGCGAAGGCCGGCAAAAGTTACGCGGCGAATTTCAGGCGAACAATTCCGCCCTGGGGCAAAAGGGACCAGCGCTACCGGGCAGTGCTCGACTTTCCCACACGCGCGGCCGTGGCGGGGTAGCGGGCGGCTGTGCCCGTCCGCGGAATCACCGGCAGCACGATATGCGTCGGGTATTGCGCGCTATGGTAGACCGTCTGGTGCGCGGTTTCGATGCGCGTCCCCGTGTTGGGATCCTCGCCGGTATTTAGGTTGCGGTCGAAACGCGGAAAGTCGCTGCTCGAAATCTCCAGTCGGATGCGGTGGCCGGGAAGGAAGACGTTGCTGGTGTCCCACAAGTCGACAGTGTACTCGTAGACCTTACCGGGCTCGAGCAGGGTGCCCGGCTTTCCGGCGCTCGCGCGGTAACGCGCGCGCACAATGCCCGATTCAATATTCTGCGCGAAGCCATTCGGGTGCACGTCCACCAGCTTGGCTGTCCAGTCGGTATCCTTGGCGGATGTCGAAGCCCAGAGCTTCACGCTAATCGGCCCGGTCACCTCGAGCGGTTCGGTCAGCGCCGGCGTTGTGTACACCAGCACGTCCTCGCGCCGCTCGACCGTGCGCTGATCCCACGGCCCGCTCGGAACGCTGCTGCAGCAGACGTTGCCGCCCATGGAGGGCACGGGATCGCGCGGGTCGTAAGTAAACTGGTCGGCGCCGTTGGCGCCGGGCGCCTCGGTCGAGAGCGTGCCATTGCCAATCGCCGCGTTGGCGTTGCCGCCGCTGTGAATGTAATAGCTGACGTATTTCGTGCGCGCCAGCGGCCATTCGTTTTCGTTGCGCCAGTAGTTTTCGCCCATCACGAAAATCTTGTAGGGCGCTTCGGAAGCCACGCCTGTGTCCATGCCCTTCAGCCAGTAGTCGAACCAGCGGAGGTACACCATGTTCATGTTCACTTCGGCGTTATCTCCGAAATCCACGGGAGTGGGATCGGCCGCGCGCCCGCGCAGCGCCACGCGGATGCCGGTAGTGTGCGCCCACGGGCCGATCATCATGCGCTTGCCGTTACGCGCCTGCTCGGAGGCGCCCATTTTGCGCACGTCACGGTCGGTGAGCAGCGCGCCGCGGAGAAAGATGTCATACCAGCCATCGGCGCTCAGCGCCGGCACCGTCACTTTGCTCACCTCTCTTTCAAACGTGATGTCATCCCAATAGGAATCGAGCGCGGGATGCGCCAGCCAGTCGCGGTAATGCGGCGTTTGGTGGTAGGCCGCCTGGTCGGCGGTCGCGATGGGCAAGTGCAGGAACATCTGGGGCCAGTTGTTGTCCTCCTGGTATTGGGCGGTGTGGCCGTCAATATTGATGGCGCCCCAGGGGAGGTCGAAGCCGTAGTGGAGCGCGCCATCAATATAGATCCAGTTGCCGTAAATATCGGGCGTGGTGATCCACGGCGCCATCGCCTTCAAATATTTGCTGCCGCCGATGGCCTGCGCCCACTGCACAAAACCCACGTACGACCCGCCCATGGTTCCTAGCTTGCCGTCGAACCAGGGCTGCTTGCCAATCCATTCGTCAGTGTCGTAGCCATCGCGGATCTCGTTCTTGAACGCGTAGAAGTGGCCATCGGAATCGTAGCGCCCGCGCACATCCTGCTGCAGCACGGCATAGCCGCGTTCGGCGAACCATTTCGCCGTGGTCATCGATTGCACCGTCGCCTTGCCATACGGTGTGCGGACCAGAATTGCCGGAAATTTGCCTTCGGCGTCCGGGCGGATGATGTCGGTGGCCAGAGTCACGCCGTCGCGCATGGGTACGCGAACGTTGGCCTCAATCCGCACCTTGTATTGCGGCTTGGACAGCTTCGATTCGTCGTAGAATTTCGCCGATACCGGCGCCTGCGCCCACGCGGCACCCAGCAATCCTCCCGCTAGTGCCAGACCCTCGATCAAACGTTTCATTGGTTCGCCCTCCCTCAGTGATTGCCGACGAGGCTGCTACCGCGCCGCCGCATGTTGTTTCACCGGCTGCTGCGGCGCGACGAATGTGAGCGCGCGGCGCGGATTCTCCACCATGATTTTGTGGATTTTGGCGTCGCTTACGCCCAGGCGGCTCAACTCCGGCAGGAAGTAGTCGCTGATGTATGTATAGCCGTTGCCGCCGTACTTCTTTAGTTGAATCTTGGTGCAAACATCGTGCGCCAGCACGATGCGGTCGCCGTAGCCCGCCTTGATCAGGTCTACGATAGCGTGCGCCACTTGCGCGTCGCTGACGCGTCCCAACAGGCCCCCAGGTCCGCCGGGCGCGCCCAGGTAATCAAACTCGATGTAGACGCCGCGCTCCAACAGGCGCTTCATCAACTCCATGTCGTCTGCACTCGAGTTGCTGTGCCCCATCACCAC
>DATBID010000535.1:0-9061 GCA_036557125.1 Bryobacteraceae bacterium
TTCTCTCCAACCTGGAAATCGATCTCACGCGCCATGCGTCCCTATATCATATGCAGGTGGAACGCGACCTCCGCGCGAAGCTCTTCCGGCTACGCCAGAAGGCTGCCGGTATGATGTCGGATGAACACCTGCTCCGCCGCCTGCTGGCGGACTCCGTCTCAACCTTTTGCGTTCTCTTCCGGCACGCGCTGGCGCTCGGCGGCGTGGATGCCGCTCCACAAAAAAGAGAAATCGTGGAACGCGCGGCCGCTCGCTTCGGCATCGGCCGCCAGCCGTTCGATCAACTCCTGGATTTGCGTGAAGGGCGCTGCGCCCCGCGCCAGGTGGATGCGCGGGCGCTTCTCGGGCCTTACCTGGAGGCCATCGCTACAGTGATCGAGGCAGTCGACGGCTTGGAACGCGTTCCCATCCCCGGGGCAGAGTCGTGAGATCCCCGTGGATTGCCGGCCTGGCAATAGCAGCCGCACTGGTTGCCGCGAGCGAATTTATCCACGTCCGCAACCGCCTCGTCCTCGAGCGGAATGCCGTGGATGCCGCCTGGCTTGAGGTGGATCAGGCGCTCGACCGGCGCGCTGAGCTGATTCCGGGCCTCGAGCAGTACTTGAATTTCTTAGCCGGTTCCGCCGGCGCCATCTTCGGCGATCTTGCGAGCGCTCGCGCCGACCTGGCCGGCGGCCACTCCCCGACGGAAAAAATCGCCGCCAATGAGCGGCTTTCCACCGCGCTCGGCCGCCTGCTAGTGCTCACCGAAACCTACGCCAAGTTACGCTCCGATCGAAAACTTCTTGCCTTCGAAGAGGAACTCGAAGGAACCGAAAACCGCATCGCGGTAGAGCGGCGCAAGTACAATGAGACCCTGGAACACTATAATTCATCCCTTCAGATGTTCCCGGAAAACGTGGTCGCGGCCGTTTCCGGCTTCGCTCGCAACGATGACTACTTTCACACCGCCTCCGGCGCCCGCGTGCGGCCGGGCTTGACGGAACCGCGACCAAGTTTCACAGAGCCGCGACCGTAGGAAACAGTATAAGGAGACTCCATTGATGGCCGACGTGCCCAGACTTCAACAGATCGCAGCGGGACGCCACATACCCGAAATCGAGCGCCACATTTTCCTGTGCGCCGAGCAAGCTAAACCCAAGTGTTGTACCGCGGAAGCGGGCACCGAAGCCTGGGACTACCTGAAGCGCCGCATGGCCGAGCTGCAGTTAATGGACCGCGTCTACCGCACCCGGGCCAACTGCCTCCGCATTTGCGAGCAGGGGCCGATCGCCGTGGTCTACCCCGAAGGCGTCTGGTATCACTCGGCCGGCCCCGAAGTGCTCGAGCGCATCATTCAGGAGCATCTGATTGGCGGCCGCGTGGTGGAAGAGTTCGCTTTCGCTCGCAGCCCGCTGTGCGCCGCCTCATTCCGTTTCGAAGGAATCCTCCGCGGTCTCGAAGGTCTCTAGTAGCTCCGGATGGCGGGCGAAGCGCTTCAACACCCGCAAAATATCACCCGAGCGAAAACCCGCGCGCAGCAGTCTGCGATAAGCCAAGGCCATATCTTTGTCTTGCTGGAACAGGTTCTCCGGCGGCGTGAGCCGGTATTTGCGGCGGACCCAGTCCTCGATCAGCGCTTCTTCATTGACGTTCTTGTACAGCTCTCGAACGGTCTGTTCGGCCAAGGATGGCGCAACCCGGCGCTGGCGCAGATCACGGACCACGCGTCCGCGGCCGAGTTTGTCGTTGGCCAGGCGCGCGGCGGCGAAGCCTTCGGCGAACTTGCGATCGTCGAGATACCCATCCTCTTTGAGCCGTGACATCGCCTCCTCTACGGCTCCCGCCCGCGCCGCCCGCCGCCGCAACTTCTCCCGCAGCTCTCCTTGCGAGTGGGCGCGTCCGGCCAGTAGCCGAAGTGCGTATGCCCACAGCGCATCGTCATCCAGCAGCCGGGGTTTCCGTTCGTTCATAAACCAATTTCCCTTGGGGAGTATACTGGAAATGGCATCACGCGGAGCGGCTTCCCACGGATCGAGAAACCGCGAACAAAAGGAGAATCAGATGGATAAGAACAGCCTTTCGGCCTTTCTGTTGGGTCTGGGCGTGGGAGTTGGAATCGGAATGCTGTTGGCTCCCAAATCCGGAGCGGAGACGCGGGACTATCTGCGCAGCAAGGCCGGCGAAGGAAGCGATTACTTGAAGCAGCGCAGCGAAGACTTCCGCCAAACCGCATCCGAATGGGTGGATCGCGGCAAAGACGCGCTCGGCCGGCAGCGAGAAACGTTCTCTGAGGCCATGCAGGCCGGCCGCCAGGCGTACCGAGAAACGGTGAATCCGGAAGGCACGCGGCCCGCTCAGGGGGGCGCTCCCGAAGGCCCGGCCTACTAATCGTCAGGCTCAGCAGATGTCGGAAGACACTTTCCGCATTATCGTCACTATAGCCGTCATACTGGCGTGCATTGCCTTTATCGTGCAAAGCGTGGTCGTGATGGCGTTGTTCGGCGTCGTGCGGAAAATGCAGCGTAAAATCGCCCCGCTGATCGAGAAAGGCGAAGCAGTAGCTACCAGTGCCGTGCCCGTGATCGAGAAGATCAAGCCCCTGGCCGAGCAGGCCGCCGCTACTTTGCAAAAGGCGGGTCCGGCGCTCGAAAAAACCGGTCCGGCGGTGGAAAAGGTTACTGCCATACTGGCTTCTACCCACCAGATCATTGAAGAGAACCGCCCGCGCATCGCCGAGATAGCCACCAACGGCGCGGCAATCATCAAATCCGGCCGCGAACAGGCGCAGAATCTGAGCGGGCTGCTCCAGGATGCCACGGGCCGGGCACGCACTCGCATTGAACAAATCGACCGCTCCGTAGACAACACGGTCGAGCAGGTGGAGCAGATCGGCGAAAATGTCAAACGCGCCGCCTTGCGCCCCGTGCGCGAAGTGAACGCTGTTGCCGCCGCGATTTCCGCCGCCCTTTCCACCCTCGTCCGTGGCTCGCGCCGCCCTTCGGTGGACCATGCTACGCAGGACGAGGAGATGTTTATCTAGGCGGCGTTACGGCGGGCGGTCGCGTTGAGAAAATCGATTCGCGCGGGATCATCGCTTTATCAACTTTGTTAGGTGCGGCTCGCATTTCCCTTTGGCCTCCTCAACAGTTCGGTACTTGCCTGTTCCGGGCTTGCGGTCTCCGCCATTCCAGATGACCTGAAATTGATACCAGCCGTCGAGGCGCTGAAACATTTGGACGTTCCCGTTCCCAAAGCGATACACCCATCCGCCGGTGGATGTCGGCCTCCAATTGACCGGAAGATCGTACCCGACGGATTCAGCGAACCAACTGAGGAACTCGTGATACGTGACGGAACGGAATCTCCCTCGGCCACCATTGTCCATCTTTTCGATCTCCCATAGCTCATCTCCACGGTCTAAGTACAAGCTCCTCAAGTACGTCATCCCTAACCAACTTCGGCGAAACCACTTCCATTTGAAGCTGCCCTGACTCGTTGCTCCTCCATTTTCGCGACGCTCGTTGGTCACTTCGAAGTGATCCTGAATCCCTCTAACGTCGAGAATCCAGATAATCGCGCCGCACTGGTTCAAATAAAAGGTCTCCCGCTCGTCGATTTCAGCCGGATCGATGGGGCTGTGCTGGAGCTCAATTATGCAATCAAAGCCGCTACTCTCCGTGACACGGGTGGCCCGAATATCCGCTCTGTGCGGCGCGATCACGACCTCTCTACAGCGCTCCTCAAACTGCATTTTCCAGTGCACATGCCACTCGGTTTCAGGTTCGTGCCAGGGATCGCACTCACAGCCGCTAACATGTGCCCAATGTTTCTCGTTGACCTCACCGCAGCGTGCAATAACTGGCTGGCGGCAACCCTGACAGAAGGCACTCATGTGTCGGTCGGCTATAACGCGGCGCCCCTCTGCGGTAATTGCGTACATCATGGGCGTATTAGAAAGACGGAATTCTAGCACGCTGACAGAACTGGGGCCCGCCCCCCATACACTAAAGACGTAATGGAAGTGCATTTCACACCCTACACGGAAGAGCGGCTCAAGCAACTCGCCGCCAGCCAGGGAAAGGAAGCTGCGGAGATTGTCGAACAAGCGGTCACGCGTATGCTGGATTGCCACGCGGAGTTCATCGAGGGTGTGAGCGGGGGTATTGCTGCTGCTGACCGTGGAGACCTCATCGAGCATGAAGAGGTTGTGGAACGTATTGGGCAGCTCCTTGAACCGTGACGCGCGTCCGTTGGACGCCGGAAGCTGCGGACCACATCGGTCTGACGTCGAATCGCCAAGCCGCATGTCGCGCTCTTTTCTATGGAATCCGAACCGTTCGCAAGATACCTTGTTCGTAGTGTTGAAATTCGAGCTTGTCAGTCCCGGCAAAAAGCCGCGTTGTAAACACGGCGAGGATTTTATAGTCGGGCAGCCGGGCTGAGAAGCTGATCAGTCCTTTGAAACCGCAGTTGTACAGGGTCATGCCAAGCCGTTGGGTCGGAGCACAGCCGGAGTGAGGCGAATCGTCCGTCCCTGTTACCCGGCCGGAATAACTTCGCCAATCCCCGTGAGTTCCTGGCATTCGTCTGAAGCAGACGAGCCTGAGAGGGTTCGGTTATATCAGCGACATCCGAGAGAACCACCGAGATCGGTACGACCGTTAAGGGAAGCGGGTTGCCAACGACACCGCCTGGCTTCATGGGATTTCCATACAGAGCCTCCGCTTCGAACATGGCAATCAACTGGTTTTCCGCCAGGTAGAGAAGTTCAAAGGCGGGAACTTCCACACTGCCCGGGGAAAATCGCGATTTAACTCTTGGAGTGTGCGATGTACTAAGGGCGGTGGCTATTGCCGACGGTGGCACAGCGCGGTACCAAGTCGTTGTGACATGTCCGCGCGCCAGCGACGGGCAAGCCGAGAAATCCAACTCTAGCTGATCCCTATATAGAGAATCGACTCAAATAGATTTCTCACTCGCTCAATGTCGCCGGCTGAAAGACTTTGCTCCGGTGTGTGACCGCCCAGGAGCGCATGTGGCGTTTTCAGCCACTCATCCGCATAAGGCAATGACTGCTGGATCTCACTAACCAACTCGGCCGTCCTCGGATCCATTTGCAACGGCGACGGACAAGCGCTCATATCTGATTCGTAGGATACCATAATCTGTGATTTTCAGCACGGTCGTACTATTCTCGGTCGCAATATCCCATCTCCATTAAACTGCATGGCCGAGCCCAATCGCCTTCCTCTACTCACAGCAGACGTACTCTCCCCACCGCTAAGTTGTTGAAAAATTGTAAAGATAGGCCAATTCCAAAATTCTCGCCTTGCACTGTGATCGCCTAAACACTCTCCTACCCTCTTTTCGGCCACGCACGTTAATATTACACGCCTACCCCCGCGCTTCCGCAGGCCTCCACCCAAACGACTCCAGCAGTCCCTTCGACTTCCGCATCACCAGCTCCGCCAGGTTCAGCAGAATCGCCAAAACCAAAAACAGCGGCCAGAGATTCATGGTGGTGGAGGTGGACCGGCCGCCGGAATCGAAAACCTGTTTCGCCGTTGGCTGGAAACGGCCGCCGGTGGCAGAGGCCACCTGGCGGAGAAGCTGTTCGTTGTTGCCGTAATCGAGCATTTCGTCTTCCGGGCGATAGAAACCGACTTCGGGGAAGGCGGCGGACTCATCTAGCGGGCGCACGCGGAAGAGGCCCTGATTTTGGCCGATCGGCAAGCGGCCGGAATAGTGCGCGGCGGCTACTTTGGCAACTTTCAGCGGAGCGCGGAAATCGTTGGGGCCGATTACATAGATATCGGGAAGCGGGCCAGGCTCGGGCGTATTGGCCGAAAGACGGTAGTCGACGATCAGCTCACCCGAGGCACGATCGAAATCGGCCGAAGCTTCGCTCTGCTGCGCGTGCGGCAGCAGGTCGCGGAAGGTGTTGGCCCAGAGGCGGTCGAAGCCGGCCCAGGAAACCCAGTTGGCGGCCCAGCGATTCTTGGCGTCGGAGGTGAAGACGGCGGCGCGACCCAAGCCATATTGCCAGCGCACCAGAAGCGGATCTTTGGCATCCGCGTCGAGAATGGTTTCAGCGGTGGGCTTGGATTGAAAACGAATATAGCCGAGTAGCGGCGGAGCGGTGGCGATATCCACACCATCCAGAATCTCGGCATGCTGGACCACTCGCGGCCGTAGCGCCTTTTCGACTGCGGTCATGCCGCTATGCTCTTCCACGTCGCGCAGCAAAAGCTGCTCGAGTCCGGCAGGATCGTCCAGGAAGTACGACTTACCATCAGCGCCGGCGGCGACGCGCGTGAGAAACGCGCGGTTGACATCGAGACCGAGGCCGACTGTGGAGATGGTGATGCGGTTGCGTTTGGCCTCGGCCGCGGTAGTCATGCTGTCGCCTTCCTCGGAGATGCCGTCGGTCAGCAGCACTATGTGCTTGTAGACGGCGTCTTCGGGAAGGATGCGGAGATAGGCTTCGCGCAGCGCGGGCGCAATCTGCGTGCCTCCTTCCGGCTGGATACCGGCAATGAGGCGCTTGATGAACGCGCGGTCGGTGGCTTTGCGGATGGGCACGGCCCATTCAAAGGTGTTATCGAAGATGAGCACGCCAACCGAATCGATGGGGCGGAGATTTTCGACCACGCCGCTTGCAGCCGAGCGCGCCAGCTCGATCTTGCGCCCCTCCATCGAGGAAGACTTATCGATGATGAGAACCACGGCGGTGCCATCCTGGGTGCGTGGTGGGGCGAGCTTGGCCGGCAGAGTGCGGTCAAGCGGGTCCTCTTCTCCCTTCTTATCGACATAGACGTTGCGCTCACCGGCGATCCAGACCAGGCCCCCGCCGCGCTTGACGAAGTCTTCGAGCGCTGCCTTGCGGGCGGCTGGAATCGCTTGCATGTCCCAGTTGTTGACGATGATGAGTTGATAATTATCGAGCTTCTCGGGGACGCCGTTGGCGGTTTCAATTTCAAACTCATTCGCCTCGAGCGCACGGCGGAGGTGCTCTTCCGAACCGGGAGGATCGTTGTTGATGAGCAGAACCCGCGGGCTGCGCAGGGCGATGGCCTGCTCGAAATGCGCCTCACCCAAACCGTCCGCTGCGACTTTCCCCGCCAGATCTACGGCGCCGGTGGAGTTGACGACGCCGTGCAGGCGCAGATGATTTTCACCTGCGGCGAGAGACAGGGAGTTAACGCCTAGCGACTTGCCTTCCGCGGTGACTTCCACGGTCGCAGTGGCGGAGCGTGGCGATTCGACGGTAATTTCGATCGGGAAACGCTCACCGCTGAAGACTTGGGCGGGAAGGGCTACGGATTCGAGCAGCAGGCCGGGCTTGGGACGGCCGGCGAGTGGGACGGTGTCGATGGGGATGCCCAGTTGCTGCGCTTGCCAGATGGCACGGGCGGCGCTGCCGAGGTTTTCATTGCCATCGGAGACGAGAACGATGCGCGGCGTCATCCCCGAGGGCAGGGACGCAGCGGCGTCGCGGATGGCGGATTCGATATTGGTGCCGTGGCCGGGTACGCCGGCGGTGTGGCGCAGTTGCCAGCCTTTCCGGTTGCGCTCTTCCGGTGCGGTGTTTCGCGTGTTGCGGGCAAATGGAATGACGCGCATCCAATTGCTGCCGCGCGCGCGGTCCACTTGAGTGGCGAAACTCGAAGCGGCGGCCAGATCGTCGAGTGAGACGCTGGCCGAAGTATCCACCAGCAGGGCCGTGGCTACCTTGCTCTGGTGAATCGTTAACCGCGGTTCCGCTAAAGCCAGCAGAATCGCGGCGAAAGTTGCGGTCTTAAGGACGGTTCCGGCACGCCGCGTGGAGAAGCGCCAATCCCGTACGGCCCAGGCGATGGGCGCAAGCAGAAGAAAGAGAATCCAGGCGCGTTCGAAGGTCATCGTTGGACCACCTGCCTATCGCCCTCGGGCTGGACCCGCTCCGCCTGGCGGCGAACTGCGATTCGCCGCGGCGCCGGACGGCGGAAGCGTCCGAAGAGCAGCCATTCCACCAACAGCCCGATTCCTCCTGCGATTGCCAGCCATGGCCAAAGCCCCGCTGATGGAGAAGCAAAAGGCTGCGGCCGCGGAATTCCGCGGCGCACTTCCGCCGGCGGCTCCCACTTCGTATCCCAAAGCTGCGGCAAGGTGAGCGAATAGATATACTCGCGATCGCCCGCGGCTACGCGCACCACGCCTTCAGTACCGGAGAAGAAATGCAGTGAGCGGCCGCGCAAAACGAATGGCAAGGCCGAACCATCTTCGGCTACCACGCGAACGCTTCCGGGAGCGGCATCCTCCTCCAGATCGAGCTTGGTTTCCCCCACGCTTGCGCCGCTCAATTCCCATCGGCGGAAAATTTCCGGCGCGAACCAGCGCAGCAGGTTGGCGAACAACAGCGGCGTGGCCAGCTCGTAGCGCATGGCGGAAAGCGCGGGATGGAAACCAAACACCACAAGTTTGGGCTTGCCCGAACGGGCGACAATCACGGGACCGGCTTCCACTTCGCCGATGCGGATATCGCTTGGTGCGGCGTCGAAGATAGAGGCTTTTTCGAGTTTGAAGTCGTTAGCGCGCAAACCGGCAGCGACTTCGTGCGTGGTGTCCCAGCGCTCAAACGAAACGTCTTCGACGCTGCGGGCGATCGGTATGGGCGAACCTCCGGCGGGCGGGTCAATCCAGATCGAACCGATGGCGGGGCGCTCCAGCGGTTCGAAGTGGTCGAGCACAAGCAGGCCAGGGCCGGACGCCGCGCCGTTGGGTGAGTACTCAGAGGGCCTTTTATAAATGGTACTCACCCGCGGATTGGCGGCAAAGAGGGGGCGGAAGGCATCGGGCCGTTCGGAATAGACCGTGACGGCGAGGGTGGGCTGCGCAGGCAGTTCGAGCGCGGCCCGATCGTCATCGGGAAACGGGTCTCGGGGCGAGAGAGCGATGCCCAGAATGCCGGCGGCGCGCGTGCGGAAAGAGAAAGTTCGTTCGGCATCAGCACCGGGAGCGAGAAGCAACGGGCTCGATCCGACCACGCTGCGGGTGGCTTCGTTGGGAGGGCCAAAATTAACCGATACCGTTACGGTTC
>DATBID010000536.1:0-12839 GCA_036557125.1 Bryobacteraceae bacterium
CAACGGGAGATCCAGGGAGTGCTGATCGATGGCCTTTACGAGTAACTCGTTCACTTGGCCCACTATGTCGGCCTTGACCTCGCGCAGGCGCACGCGCCGGTTCGCGAGCGAGCCCGCACCGGCGCCCTCGTAGTAAAAGTATGACGCGTCGGCTTCATTGACGAAGATCTCCAGAGGGACACCGAGCTCCTTACAGTAGTTCAGCACGCCGGTGTGCGTATACGGAATGCGCCACGCGCCGGCGTTGAGCCACTGCCCTTCGTCCCACGTGCACTGCTGGCGCTCGCCGCCGATTTCGGTGTGCGCCGTGCCTCCACGCACTGTCCACACGAGCCCGCCGACCCGGTCTCGCGCCTCGAGTATGTGGAAATCGTAGCCGAGCCGGGAGAGTTCGTATCCGAGTGTCAGACCCGAAATACCCGCGCCGAGCACAAGCACCTTCGCGTTGCGCGGGCGGCCGGAGAGCGCAGGGCGTGTCCCGGCCGGCCCTGCCATCAAATCCCACGAGGAGAGCGCGGTCATCACCAGCGATGAGCCACCAACGGCGCCTAGATGGCCGAGGAATCGGCGTCGAGTCAGAGCTGAGCGGGAACGGGACGAGCGCGTCGTGGTCATACTCTACTCCGAATCTGCCGCCGGAGGTGAGGTCGAGGACGCAATTATGGTATCGCGCCTAATCTGGCCCGGGCTACCCGAACGTTCACCTTTGATGTCTACTTTGTCTGCGCTTCTTCGCGCACTTCGAAGCCCTGCTCGCTCACCGCGTGAACATCTCTACGAGCACCGAAGACACGGCTTCTATGGTCTTGGCAGGGGCGGCGCCGAGCTTGCGGACCAACCGCTCTTTGTCGACTGCCCGGATTTGATCAAGAGCCACCTGGCCACGCCGGTTTTGAAACACAATGCTCACGCGGGTCGGATAAGGCCGCTCGACGGAAGTCATTGGCGCTATGACCACAGTCCGGAGATAGCCGTTGGCCTCGTCGGGCGAAACGACGACACAAGGGCGGGTCTTCTGCATTTCCGAACCCTGCGTGGGATCCAGAGACACCAGCCAGATTTCGTCCCGCTTCGCCCCCTTCACCACTCCCATTCCTCCTCATCAAACTTGTTCCGGCCCAGAGCATCGAGCAGTAACCGATCGTGGCGGGAAGACCCGGCGGCAGCGAAGGCCTCTTTCCAGCCTTCGCGGGGACCACGCGCCGGCGCGATAATCAATCGGTCCTTTTCTACACGTAACTCGACGGTATCGCCCAGCCCGCATTGTTCAATGATGGGTTTCGGAATACGGATTCCCCGCGAGTTGCCAATGCGCACGAGTTCGATTTTCATAATGGGCCAGTGATTACATTGTAATCACTCAGCCGCCGCTACTGCAACGCCGCGTTTTCAGGTCACATCTAACGTCTACTTTGCCTGCGCTTCTTCCCTTACTTCAAAACCCTGCTCGGCAATATGCGTAACCAGGATCTCGGAATCGCGGCCCTGGAGGCGGAAAATCTGGCGGACGAGGTCACAGACGTTTTCGTAGCCGCGCTCGTAGAAGACCAGGATCGAGGGGCCGGCGCCGCTTAAGGCGCAACCCAGCAGGCCGGGCGCGCGGAGTTTCAGCACCTCTTCGAGACCCGGCACCAGGGCCACGCGATAGGGTTGATGGAACCGGTCTTCGAGAGCGCAAGGAAAGGCTGAAGTGGAACCGGTGGCGAGCGCGGCGACCAGCAGCGCGGCGCGCTGCACGTTGAATACGGCGTCTTCCTTTGTATAGCAGGTGGGCAGCACGCCGCGGGATTTCGAGGTGGGCAAATCGAAATCGGGCACCACCACCGCCACGCCGAAGCGCCGGGGCAGATCGAGCCGCACGGCCCGGGCAACACCTCCGGAATCGAGCGCACTCGCGACAATCGATCCTAACGTGCACGCCGCGACATTATCGGGGTGGCCCTCCAGGCGAGCGGCCTCATCCAGGATGCGCGGCGGTTTCCAGTTGAGGCCTAGCAGGACGTCTGCGATGATGACGCCGGCCGTCAGCGCCGCGGCGCTCGACCCCATACCTTTGCCGATCGGAATGTCGTTGGCGATTTCCAGTTCGATGGGCGGCATCGCCGCGCCGTGCCGCGAGGCCACAGCCAGGGCGGTTTGCCAGATAAGGTTGTCCGGCCCGGTAGAGATCGATTGCACGTCCCGGCCGGACGCGCGGATCAAAAGGACCTTACTGGTCCGGAATCGGCAGGTCAGATAGACGCCCAGCGCCAGCCCCAGCGCATCGAAACCTGGACCCAGATTGGCGCTCGAGGCCGGCACCCGGACCGTGAACCACGACATAAGCTGAGATTCTACTCGATCTCCGGAATTTCCTTGCCTTACCTGATTTCGAGAATTTCCTTCTCTTTGGCTTTGGCGGCGGCGTCGATTTTTTCCATGTAGGCGTCGGTGATTTTCTGGTTCTCGTCGTGAGCGCGCTTGTCCTCGTCTTCGGTGACTTTCTTGTCTTTCAACAGTTTTTTGAGGGCCTCATTGGCGTCGCGGCGAATGTTCCGCACCGAAACCCGGTGATGCTCAGCCACGCCGTGCAGGCGCTTGACGAGTTCTTTGCGCCGTTCTTCGGTAAGGGGAGGAATTGGTAGACGGATGATCTTGCCGTCATTGGCCGGGTTCAAGCCCAGGTCTGACGCGCGGATTGCCTTCTCGATGGGGCCGATTTGCGAAACATCCCAAGGCTGAATGGTGATCATCGATGGCTCGGGAACGTGCAGGTTTGCGAGCTGATTCAGCGGGGTCGGGGTCCCATAGTAATCCACCCGAATATGATCCAGGATGCCGAGCGAGGCACGGCCCGTGCGGATGGAGGCCATTTCGTGCTGCAGATCTCCAATAGCTTTGTCCATGCGCGATTTCAAATTTGCCTGGACATCTTTAATCGAATTAAATGTAGTGGCTGGTGCGGCCGGTTGTTCTGTTTTCATACGGCAGTCTCCCGAAAAGCGTTCCGAAACGGCATTATATCGTTCATGAGATCGTCACACAGGGAAAAGCAGCGGCTTCAAGAGACGCGAGCACTCAGTGAATCAGGGTTCCCACGTGCTCCTGTTTAGAGACCCGCAGCATGTTGCCGGGCGTATTCAAATTAAACACAAGGATGGGCAACCGGTTGTCTCGGCACATGGCAATGGAAGTAGCGTCCATCACTCCCAGCGCTTGTGCAAGGACCTCCAGGTATGTGATCTGTTCGTACTTCTTGGCATCGGGGAACTTCAGCGGATCCTTATCGTAGACTCCGTCTACGCGGGTGCCTTTGGCGATCACCTCCGCCTTGATTTCGAGTGCCCGCAAGGTCGCGGCCGTATCGGTGGAAAAATAGGGATTCGATGTGCCGGCGGCGAAGATCACGATGCGCCCCTTCTCCAGGTGGCGAATCGCTCGGCGGCGGATATATGGCTCGGCCACCTGGTGCATTTCGATGGCGCTCATGACGCGCGTGGGAATGCCGACCTGTTCCAGAGCGTCGGAAAGCGCCAGGGAATTGATCACGGTGGCGAGCATTCCCATGTGATCCGCAGTCACCCGGTCCATGTTGCGTGCTGCGGCGGCCACACCGCGAAAAATGTTGCCGCCGCCGACCACCACACCGAGTTGGATTCCGCTGGCGGCCACCTCACCGATTTCGCGGGAAAGTAGCCGGACTTTTTCGGCATCGATGCCGAACGTGGCGCCTCCGGCCATTGCTTCGCCGCTGAGCTTCAGCAGAATACGGCGATAGCCCATGGCCGGCTACGCTGCGGACGGGCCGGCGCCATCGGATTCGGCTGCGCCCGCTTCCACGGCGGCAATGTCGCCGACTTTGAAGCGCACGAAGCGCGCCACGGTGATGTTTTCGCCCAACTTGGCGATTTTGGTTTTTACGAGCTGGCCCACGGTGAGAGTGGCCTCTTTGACAAAGGGCTGCTCCAGCAGGCACACTTCCTCGTAATATTTTTGCAGCCGGCCTTCGACGATCTTGTCGAGCACTTTTTCCGGCTTGCCCTCGGCGCGCGCGCGGTCGCGGGCGATTTCCTTTTCTTTCGCGAGATCGGCCGCATTGACGTCTTCTTTGTGGATATAGCGGGGGTCGGCCGCAGCGACGTGCATGGCTAAATCGTGCACCAGCTCCTTGAAATCGTCCGTGCGGGCCACGAAATCGGACTCGCAATTGACCTCCACCAGAACGCCTAGTTGGCCTCCGTGGTGGATGTAACTGCCGATCAGCCCCTGGCGCGTGGCGCGCGCGGATTTCTTAGCGGCTCCGGCGATTCCCCACTTGCGCAGAAGCACTTCGGCTTCTCCGGGATCGCCTTTGGCCTCCACCAGCGCCCGCTTGCACTCCATCATTCCCGCGCCGGTGCGTTCGCGCAGGTCTTTCACCATTTGTGCGGTAATCTCCGCCATATCGTGTTTGTCCTTCGCAGTAGCAACCGCTCGTCACCACCGCTCGTCTCAACCGCTCCCTAACGGTCACGGCTCAGATTCGCGGCTCGGAACTCGCGGCTCAGAAACTAGTGGCCGGTCTCGGTAACGGCCGGCTCCGGCGTCAGATCGTGCGTTTCCGACGAGGGCCCCTTACGCGTCGGCCCGCCCGCGGAAGCCGAATCGTCTTCCATGCTCAGGCTCTCCGCCATGATCTCGTTGAGAACCTTCGCATCCACGTACTCGGTGTATTCTTCCATGCCCTGGCCGGCCGGAGTCTCATCGGTAACGATCTTATCCGCGGTGAATTCATGCTCCGATGCCAGCGAGCGGCCTTCGACCACGGCGTCGGCGATCTTGCTGGCAAACAGGCGAATCGCGCGGAGCGCATCGTCGTTGCCGGGAATCACATGGTCCACTTCGTCCGGATCGCAGTTGGTGTCGACTATCGCCACTACCGGGATTCCCAGCCGCCGCGCTTCCTTCACGGCGATGGCTTCCTTATTGGAATCGATCACGAACAGGATGTCGGGCAAGCCCGGCATGTCTTTGATTCCGGAAAGATTCTGGTCCAGGTGCTTCCGCTCGCGCTCGAGGCGAATGATCTCTTTCTTCGGCCGGCCCGCGTAGCCGTTTTCGTTGGTGGCCATGGCTTCGAGGTCTTTGAGCCGCTTGATGGATTTCTGCACCGTGGCCATATTGGTAAGCAGTCCGCCCAACCAGCGCTGATTCACATAGAACATGCCGCAGCGCCCGGCCTCTTCGGCAATGGCCTCCTGCGCCTGACGCTTGGTGCCGACGAACAGCACATTTTTCCCCTGGGCCGCCATTTCGCCCACGTAGCGGGCGGCATCCTTGAACATCTTCAGGGTTTTCTGGAGATCGATGATGTAGATTCCATTGCGTTCCCCGAAGATGTACTCCTTCATCTTCGGATTCCAGCGCTTGGTCTGGTGCCCGAAGTGAACGCCCGCTTCGAGCAGTTCTTTCATACTAATTGCCGGCAAAATACCTCCTGTTCGATCCGGAGCGCGCCCAAAGCGAAATTTGCGCTCCGGAAGTAATGCGCGGATTCCACCCGCACCGTGTCCGACTGTTGGGATCGAAAGCCTGGAAACGACAATTCACTGCGCTATTTTCCAGGCTTCATAGAGATTACCGTTTGGAGAACTGGAACCGTTTGCGAGCGCCCTTCTGTCCGTATTTTTTGCGCTCGTGCACGCGCGGGTCGCGCGTGAGATATCCCATCTTTTTCAGCTTCGACCGCAGTTCCCCATTAAATTCCACCAGCGCTCGGGCAATACCCAACCGCGCTGCTCCGGCTTGGCCGGCCATACCGCCGCCATCGGCCAGAATCAAAATATCGAACTTATCCATCACTTCCGCCGCCAACAAGGGCTGGCGGACAATCGCACGCATGCTCTCTGTGGGAAAGTAATTTTCAAACGGGCGATGGTTTACTGTGATTTCGCCCTTCCCCGAGCGCAAGAACACCCGCGCCACCGAACTTTTCCGGCGGCCTGTACCTAAATGCTGCACGATGGTTGCTGCCACGAACCTTTTCCTTCCCAGCCTTCTACCTTAATTTTCGCCTACCTGATCTCCAGCGGCGTGGGCTTTTGTGCTGCATGCGGATGGCGATCACCCGCATAAACCTTTAGCTTGCGATACATCTGCTTGCCCAGCTTGGTCTTGGGCAGCATCCCCTGGATCGCTTCTTCCACGATGCGCACAGGCCGTTCCGCCCGCACCCGCTTGAAACTCATCTCGACCAGTCCTCCGGGATACCCGGTGAAATGCCGATACACCTTTTTGTTCTCTTTGCCGCCTGTGAGACGGACTTTTTCGGCGTTGATCACAATCACGTGATCGCCGCTATCCAGGAACGGCGTATAGGATGGTTTCGTTTTGCCCATCAGCAACATAGCCGCCTTGCTGGCAAGCTTGCCCAGGACCACATCCTGGGCGTCGATGACATGCCAGTGGCGGTTGATGCCGTTCTTGGACGGGAACTCAGTACTCATTGACACACATGTCTCCACGTTTCATCGCGCAATTACTCAGCGTAACCGGAGGAGACAGGTGATGTCAAATTGAATTGAAGTCGAATTCACTATTTATACTTCCGCAATACCGCGATCAGCCGGCCTTGCACTTGCACCTCTCGGGCAGGGACGATGATGGGTTTCAAGGCGGAGTTGGCGGGCTGCAGCCGAATCCGATCGCCGGGCTCGCGGTAGAAACGCTTCAACGTAGTTTCGCTGCCCCCCACCAGGGCCACTACGATATCGCCATCGCGCACCTGAGGCGCCTTTTCCAGCAGGATCCAGTCCCCATCGCAGATATGATCCTCGATCATAGAGTCCCCGCGGACTTCCAGCGCGAACGTATTTCCGTTTCCCGCAAAATCGGCGAAGTTCAGGCTCTCGCGCTGTTCGATGGATTCTACCGGTAGGCCGGCGGCAATACGGCCCAGCAGCGGCACTTCCAGGTGCGGTTTGGCGCGCCGCTGCTCCTGGAGGTATTTGGGCGCCAGTTCCAGGGACCGGCTCTGGTTGAAGCCGCGCTTCAAATAGGTTTTCGCTTCGAGCGCCGAGATGTGCTTGTGAACCGTGGCCAGCGACGCCAAATCCAAACCGCGGGCAATCTCCTCGTAGCTGGGGCAATAGCCGTTTTCGTCCTGAAAACGGGCAATGAAATCGAGCACCTGCTTCTGTCGTTTGGTCAGCGGCATAGATACCTCCTCTATTTTGGGCGAATAAAAGGGGAAAATGCAACCCTAAAGTTTAGGCGCGTCCCGTCCGATAAAAGAGATCGAGATGCCGCTGCTCTCTTTGCGCAAGAACAGCAGGGAACCAGAGACCGCCGAGCCGCTCGGGACTCCGGCCCTGGAATGCTACGTTGCCGCCATAGACAATCTCGCCCAATACGCAATTGAATTGGAAGAGCCGACCACCAAGGCTTACCAGGGTTATCTGAGGTCACTGGCTCGCGAGGTGGAAGGCGGCACGCAACAGGCGATGTCCGAAAGCCGGGGGACCCTGCGGGGTTTGCTCCGCGATTACAAGGAGCGCGCCTCCGCATATATGAACTCCATGCGGGAGGAACTCAGCCGTACCGCCTCGAGTCTGCAACGGCTCATCGCGACGCTTACCCAAAGCGATGGCGATCATGAGTCGCGGATGGGTGAGGCGGTAAAGCAGCTTCGTGAATTAGCCGATTCGCCGATCGCCAGGCCGGTGGCAACTGCCCTCCGGGCTGCGAGCGATTCCATCTCCCAAAACTTGGAGAGCTTCCGGCAGCAGCAGAAGCTGACAGTCTCTCAACTCGTGGCCGAGATCAACCTTCTTCACAAAAGAATCGATGCTCTTGAAGCCGCTGTCTCGGCAGATGATTTGACAAAGCTGTTCAACCGGCAGGAGATCGAGCACCGGCTACGTTCCACAGTGGCCGGCGGATCGCTGCTCGTGATAAGGGTCGAAGGCTTCAAACGAGCGGCGCTTCAGTTCAACTCCGACGTAGCGCGGCAGCTCGCAGCGGCTTTTGTGAAGCGGCTCCGCAATAATCTCAAGCCCGGGGCGGTCGTGGGTAGGTGGTCCGACGACGGGTTCGTAATCCTTCTCCCCGCCTCCTACAGCGAAGCACAGGATACTGCTAAATGGGTCCGGGAGCACGTCGCAGGGTCCTACGCGTGTTTGCTCGGAGGAAAGCTTGTTCGCCCCGCGATCCAGATCGCCGTAGAGCTGTTTGATCTGGCCGCCGCCGCGGAAATGGAAAACATGATCCAAACCGTTGAGCAATTCTTCGAGCGGTAATCGGCTGCTCTCGGCGCCTCTCCTATAATGGAGAGTCCATGGCAGCCGAACTGGTTTGCTTCAACGAGAAGTGCCGCGCGCGGTTTCCCATTACCGAAGTAATTTACAACTGCCCGCAATGCGGCGGCCTGCTGGAAACCATCTACGAACCTCCCGAGCAATCTTCGCTGATGTTGAAACGCATGTGGCGTGATCGGCGAACTTCGAATGCGCCGCTCGACCAAAGCGGGGTTTGGCGCTACCGCGAATTCATTCCGTTTCTTCCCTCGTACCGGTGTGTGGTGACGCTGCGCGAGGGCAATACGCCGTTGCTCGAAGCGCGCCAGGCGGCGCAATACGGTGGGCTGGACCGGCTGGTGTTCAAGCATCAGGGATACAACCCGACCGGCTCGTTCAAAGACAACGGCATGACCTGCGGGGTGGCTCAGGCGCTGCTCCTGGGAATGACGCGCGTTGCCTGTGTTTCCACAGGCAATACCTCTGCTTCGATGGCCGCTTACGCCAGCGCTGCCGGCCTTCAGCCGGTGATTTTCATTCCGCATGGGAACATCTCTTACGGGAAATTGGCCCAGGCTCTCGAATATGGCGCCCGCACCTTGCAGGTGGAAGCGAATTTTGATCAGATTCTGGCGCTTGTGCGGCAGATCGCGGAACAGCTCGGGATCTACCTGCTGAACTCGATCAATCCTTTCCGCATCGAGGGTCAGAAAACCATCATGGCCGAGATGCTCGACCAGCGTGACTGGAATCCTCCGGAGTGGGTGGTGCTGCCCGGTGGCAATCTGGGCAATACGGCAGCGTTCGGCAAGGCGCTGCGCGAGCTGAAAGAACTCGGTTTCATCAGCCGGTTGCCGCGCCTCGCTGTTATTCAGGCGGAGGGAGCCGCGCCGTTTTACGAACTCGTTTGTCAAACGCAACCTTCGCGCGCGGCGCGCCGAAAGAAGCCGCATTTGGCGGCCGTCGAACATCCGGAAACGCTGGCAACGGCGATCAAAATTGGCGATCCGGTTTCCTGGCCCAAAGCTCTCTATGAGGTCACGACTTCGGAAGGCGTGGCGGAGAAAGTAACCGAGCAGGAAATTGCGGATGCCAAGGCGGTAATCGGCCGCTGCGGAATCGGCTGCGAACCGGCCTCGGCGGCAACGCTTGCGGGCATCCGGAAATTGACCGCGGCGGGAGTCATCCGTCCGGATGCGGACGTGGTGGCGGTGCTAACCGGACACGTTCTGAAAGATACGGATTACATTTATCGCTATCACACGGCCGCACTCGATGACCCCCAAGGCAAACGCGTGGAGTCCACGTTTGGAAACCAGCCGGTTGTCGTGCCGAACGACGCCGCCGAAATTGCGCGCGTTCTGGGTGCTTGAGCGGAAACTAGCGAAGCAGGGCCTGCACCCCGCGCTTCAGTTCCTCTTCGGTCATAGCGCCCGGATGATAGAGGCGGACGATTCCTGCGCGGTCGAGCAACACCAAGGTCGGGGTCGTGCTGGCGCCGTACGCTTCGAAATTGGCCGCGCTGATTGGAGTGGGCATGCCTTCGAGCGCGGCATAATAACGGTGGCGAATCTGCTCGATGTACTGCTTCTCGGCAGCCGGGTTGGCTGGGTCTCCACCGGCTGCATATCCATATAACCGGGTAGGGCCGACGACAGTGAGCCCTTGGGAAGCGAAGCGCTTCCGCACGCCGGCGATGATCGGCGCATCGGCTTTGCAGTCGGGGCACCAATGCGCCCAGAAGAACAGGATCACCGGGCGTCCTTTGAGCGACCCAAGATTGAACCCATCGAGGGGCGGCGCGGGTCTGCCTTCCAGACTAAGCAGATTGATGTTCTTCTGAATGCGCTCGTTTAACGAAGTGCGGCTCCATGAATTGAGTTCCTGGTGGAGAAACGCCAGCGCCTCCGCTTTTTGCCCGCGAGCCGCCAGAACCTGGCTGTGCACCTCGATCGCCGCCCCAAGAGCGGTAGGCAGCCATGGGTCGGCATCGAGGTTGCGTACGCCCAAAACCCGCAAGGCCATGGTGCGGGCTTCGGTGGCATAGCTATCTGCCTGCGCAAGTTGTCTCTCTTGGAGAGCGCCGCGCGCCAACCAGGATAGCGCGGCGGCGATCTCCGGATTCGCGCCCTGTTTGGCCTGGGCGGCCCGCACCTCTTGCGCGGCGAGCGGCAGTTGGTGCGCCGCAATCAGGGCTTGCGCGTCGTTCGCTACCGAGGCCCAGGCGCAAGATCCAGCTACGAGCAGAATCGCGCCCGCGAAAAGCGGCATCCCTAACTCATGGTTCATGGCTGAATGCCCAATTTGATCTCTACCTTAGTCAACTGCTTGTCAAGCTCGTTCACGGCGCCGGTCAGATCGTAGACCCGCTGATCGAGACTAGTAATCCTTTGCTCGACGCCGGCCATACGGTTTTCTAGAGAACTGAAACCCCGATAATTTAGCAATAGGGCTGTAACGGCGGTGGCCACCGCCGAAGCCGCCGTAATGATCGCCACGATCACGCTATCGCTCATTCCAGGTTCCGATCCTTACAGCAGCGAATCGACGAAAGACAGCATCTTGGGATCGGTGAAATCGATCCCCGCAACGTCCAGTTTCCGCACCACGCGGCCGCTCGAATCGATGAAATAAGTCTCCGGGTAGATGTAAGTGCCGTAGTCCTCGTGGATTTTCAAATCCCGCGCGGTAAGGAACGCCGGGCGGAAGCGCTGCAGAAATTTTTGATAGGCGCCCGCGTCGCGATCCACGCTGACACCGAGCACAACCACGCCCTTATCGGCGTACCGGCGAGCGAATTCGCTCAAAGAAGGCGTCTCTTCCACACACGGGGCGCACCAGCTCGCCCAGAAGTTCAACACCAGCAGTTTGGCGCCGAAATTCGGAACCGATATGCTGTGCCCGTCATCGGTGGTGATGGTAAACCCGGGCGCTTTGTCCCCGGCGACCACGACATGCTCGTGGATTGCCGCGTAGAGAACATACACCAAAGCCACAGACAGCACCACAATGCCGGCCCGCAAAAGCCAGTCGAGACTTCCGCTACGTGAACGACTCGGTGTGCGATCCGCGCCGGCGGCCTGGACATCCGAATGAGGCTGCTGAGCGATCATAGCTATAATTTTAGTGTATCTTTCTGGACGCGATAGCGTCCATGGATAATGCCGCGATGGCGTCCCATGGATTGATGCTTATTACGCGAAAAATCGAATTCTCGGCCGCGCATGTCTGCCGGGTGCCCCAGCTCTCCGAAGAGGAGAACCGGCGATTATTCGGGCCCGCCGCTAACCCGAACGGGCATGGACACAACTTCGTCTTGGAGGTCAGCGTAGAGGGCACGCCGGATCCGGTTACGGGAATGGTTCTCGACCTGAAGGAGTTGAAAGACCTGCTGAACCGCGAAGTAGTAGCGCTCTACGATCACCGCTTCCTGAATTACGAAGTGCCGCCTTTCGATCATGTCAACCCGACGGCGGAAAATATCACGCGCGAGATCTGGCGGCGGCTCAGGCCCGCCCTCGATCTGCACGGCCGCAAATTGCGACAGGTCCGCCTTTACGAGACTGCGGACTTGTGGGTAGATTACGCGGGGGAAGAATAGTGTTCCGCGTAACTCGTAGCTACCGGTTCTGCTGCGCTCATCGGCTGCATTCTCCAGCCCTCAGCGAGGCAGAGAACTGCCGGATTTACGGCAAATGCAACAATCCGTATGGACACGGGCATGACTACGTGCTACGGGTGACGGCGCGGGGGCCGGCAAATTCATCCGGGCAGGCGGTCGCGATTCCTCTGCTCGATGAACTGGTGCAGCGGCAAGTTCTCCGGGAACTGGACCACCGGAATTTGAATGTCGATGTGGATTGGTTCGGCGCCGGCGTGCCCACATCGGAAAACCTGGCGGCGGCCATCTGCCGGCGGTTGAAACAGAACTGGAAAACCGTGTTCGCGAGTGATTGGCCGCGGCTGGAATTGATTTGTATCGAAGAGACCCCGCGCAACATCTTCCAAGTGAATGCAGACGAAATCGAATAAAGCCATCGCTAACAAAGCCATAGTCAAGGTGCTTCGGCCTGCTGGAGACGCCGGGGTTGCCCCGCTCGTCAGGGAGATTCTGACCAAAATCGGCGAAGATCCCGAGCGTCAGGGCCTGCTGCGGACTCCCGAGCGGGTAGAACAGGCGCTGCGCTTCCTTACAAGCGGCTATTCCACGGATATTGGAAAACTCGTCAACAATGCCTTATACGAGGTGAAGTACGATGAGATGGTCGTAGTGAAAGACATCGAATTTTTCAGCCTGTGCGAGCACCATCTTCTACCCTTTTTCGGTAAGGTTCACGTGGCGTACCTGCCGCGGCAGCGTGTGCTCGGATTGAGCAAGATTCCGCGCATCGTGGATGCTTTCGCGCGGCGGCTGCAAATTCAGGAACGCCTCACGCAGCAAGTCGCCCAAACCATCCAAGAAACCGTGGATCCAGTGGGCGTCGGGGTGATTTGCGAGGCGCGCCACTTCTGTATGATGATGCGCGGGGTGGAAAAGCAGCACTCCGGAGCGATGACCAGCGCCATGCTGGGCGCCTTCCGTGAGCG
>DATBID010000537.1:0-15465 GCA_036557125.1 Bryobacteraceae bacterium
GGCCTTTTCTCGCAGGCTGCCCTCGCCGATCCGGTGTTCGGCTGTTATTCGGAGGTCGCGGGATGGAGCCACTCCCGCGTCGCGATCTCCCAGGCCGCCTGGTAATCCATCTTCTCGACCGATACCAGTTCGTACAGTAGGTCCCCCGTCGCCTCCTGCGCTTCGTAGACCGTCCGGTCCAACTGGTTCGTTCTCCGCAGTTCCGCGACCATCTCGGGCCGGTATTTCTGCCAGTGTTCGAGGATCATCTGTCCGAGCCGGTTCCTCTCGTACATTTGCGGCCTCCTCTGTTGCTTCTGTCCATGAGTCTAGGCCCAGGCCTCCGAAAAGGTCAAGCTGTTGCGAATAATCGAAGACGCGGCGCGCGGCCATGGGTGTGAGCTATCGGAGCTGCGCCACGGTGTAGATTAGGAACGCCAGACCCAGCAGGCAAAAGATGACAAATGCGCGATTACCCTTATGCCATTGATATGCGAGAAACAGGAGGTGCCACTTCACTGGAAATCTCCTTTCAAGTATTCACTGCCAGAAGGTACGGAACTCCAAACAAGCGGCTCCAGGAGCGGAGGCAGAGCCTCTGCCATTGTGGAATGGTGGTCCTGGTGGCCCAGTAATCGTTGGACATCCCGACGAAGACTGTCGGGCGAGCCACAGCAGCGCTCAGAACCGTCCAGGGAATCACCTGCTCGTAGCAGATCAGCACTGCAGCGCGTTGACCGGCGATTTTCAGTACCGCTGGTCCGACCAGGTGCAGCGGCGCGCCACCACTCGACAGCGGCTTCCATACCGAAACCGGGACGGGTATGCGTTGCAAGAAAACACCTGTTTGCGCGCCACGCATGATCGCACCATTCAAATATGAGTACGATTCCGCGGGGCGAGGTAGAGATTCCGGAATGAGCGCTCCTACCAGGACGATTTTGCCATTTTGACGGAGAGTGTCTATGCTGCGTTTCCAGAAGAGATCGGTGGAATCTGTCCACGCCCGAACGACACTCTCCGGGAACACGACTACTTTGGCGGATGATGCCTCTGCCTCAGCCTGAATCTGCTGTGCGACGGAATACGCTTCCAAGGGGCTGACCGGTCCATGACTGATTCCCCCGAAGCTTGTGTTCACCCCTTGCCAGCCTGCGAGAGGCTGGGAATCACCAGGGTAGACGAGGTTTGCGATTGAAGCTACCGCTAAAACTGCCACGACGCCGATCTTGGGATAGGCCGCAATCAAACCGCAGCCAACAAGGGCCAGCGCGAGACCTATCCAGGACCAGGCGGGAAAAAGAAGCCCGGCGGCCGTGAGAGGCGACGCGAAACCGATGAGGCCGAGAGGCGGAACGACTCCGATTAAAAGA
Organism: Bryobacteraceae bacterium; assembly: GCA_036557125.1. Taxonomy (GTDB): domain Bacteria; phylum Acidobacteriota; class Terriglobia; order Bryobacterales; family Bryobacteraceae; genus PSRJ01. The sequence goes on from DATBID010000537.1 coordinate 1,353, forward strand.
GCGAGCGGTACACGCCATGCGAGCTGTCTGGTCCGGTTCGTCCAAAGCAAAGCGTAAGGGAGGGCCAACAGCAGCGCACAGATTGCCCAGAAACCGAGCGCCACCGCAGCAGAAACATTCGGGCCGAAGAAGTTCTTCGCCCCAACTGCCAAGGGCCAAAGAGCCCCGGCGTAGTAGCCTGCCGCCGTTGCATAACACTTTCGCCGCGAGAGTTGTCGAAACACAAGGACCGGAAAAAGAATCAATGCAGCCACAATCCCCGCGGGGCGGGCAGTTGAAACCGTCAATCCGATCACAACGGCAAAGAGCAACCGCATGTCCTCACCACGCGATGACACGTTGCAACCTGGCGCGTACAGCCGTTTCCCGGATCGGCCCAAGGTAGCGGCTATCGTAACTGCGCGAATTGTAGGTGCTCGCTACCCACAGCATCCCAGCAGGGACCTTATAGCGGCCATAAGCCCAGTGTGCGAGAGGGCGTCCTTCGGTGTCTCGGGTCAGCGGCGCCGTATTCGGAAGAAACCTGCCGTTTACCGTGATGCCGTTGGAACCAAGCACAACATCATCGCCAGGCCCAGCGGCCACTGGCTTGAGTAGCGGGCGGGCCCCGTCCGAGCAAACCCCTTTCGCGCGGTAATGCCGCAGCGCAGATAGGCCATGGTCGTCTGGGCAGAACTCAACGAAGCCACCTGTTGGACTCACGCGATAAAGACCCACCGGGAGGGACTCCGATGCGTTTATGCGCAACTGCGCAACATCGAAGATGAGGAACGTAAGGAGTGGAGGACCAAACGCCAGAATCAGAATGCCGCGCATCGGTTGTCACCCAACTGGCCAATCGTCGGCCGCTACTGCTCCATTGCTCGCGCTGGCTTCTTCCGGCGATCCGGTAACCCCTGCTGTCCTGGGCCGCGGATCGGCGATTAAATGGCAGGAATGAACGATCAACTCCCACAGCATCCGCTTACTGCCATCCGTGGGCGTGAACTTACGCTGTTCCAGAGTGCCCTCCACGAACAGGTGGTCGCCCTTGTTGAAGGTCGCCGCCAGGTTGGCCAGGTCGCCATAAAACGAAAGCGCATGCCAATTGGTATGCTGCTCCGATCTGCCTTGTGAAAAGTAGGAATACGTCTCGCCAAGACGCACGGTGGCGACCGCCGTACCTGAGGGAAGGTAGCGACGGGCCGGTTGTGCCGCAAGCCAGCCGGAAACCTCAATACGGTTCTTCTGCATGTTCAGGCTCCTCCTCTTCGTTCTCGCATTCGTCCATCTCTTCAAGCGCAGCCAGGTACGCATCCTCGCCGTGCAAGGCCTCCGGCCGCTCTGGCACTATTGGAGGCGTCGTTTGTACTGGCGCGGGCGCTGGTAACGAAGCAGGCTTCGTCTGTAACGATGGAAACTTTTCGGGCGGCCGGATCTCGGACCGCATTTTGAAAACCGGATCGAAAAAGTAGAGCATTTGCGTCCCCAGGATTGGGTATTGTCCACTGACGAAGATCAGCATCTGTCCCGGCGCTACGATTCGTTCCTTGTCACCGCTGCCCTTCTTCTTGGGGGCTTTCAGGCGCTGGACTTCATCCGGCGTGAGCAGCGGGCGCTCGATGTTATCGACCGAGGCATTGACGTGTCCCATTACGGGTGATAACCGCTGACCGCTGAAGTTGTAAGTGGCTTTTTGGACCGTGGTGGTCCCGGTCATCTCACTCAGTAGCTTGGCTGTATCTTGCTGGTTGGGAGCAAACGCGACGCGCACGTGGCAGTTCGACACAATGCTTTCGTTTTCACCGTATGCCTTCACAATCTGCCGGATATCCTGCGTAACCAGATAGGCTTTGAGACCGTAACCCGCCATATAGGATAGGGCGTCCGCGAAGATCTCCATCCGGTTGAGCGACGGAAACTCATCGATCAAGAAGAATAGACGGTGTCGGTTGTACTGTTGTTCGGTCCCCGCAAATTCCATACGTTCAGTCAACCGGTTGACCGTCAGCGTGAACATCAGCCGGATGAGAGGACGCAGCCGCACCTTATCGCTGCTAGGCACGACTAGGTACAGCGAGATTGGGCGCTCGTGATTGACCAGGTCATTTATCGTGAAGTCACTGGCCGCGGTGTTGCTTGCCACCAGGGGGTCGCAATACACTGCCAGGGCAGTACTAGCCGTTGAGAGCACGCCGCTGAAGTCTCGGTCATACTTGTTCAGCATCTCCTGCGCCTTCTGGCGAACCACAGGGTGGGTGGCAGTCGGTGCCCCGTTCGGCATTGTCCATCCGTGTTTGCGATCCGGATCGTGTGGGTAGTTGAGCAGGTCTGTCAGGGTGTCCCGAAAGCTTTCGCCCGGACGCGTGTATAGGTAGTAAAGCTCGGCGAGGGTTGCTTGGCGGCTTTCGCGCGCCGCCGCGTAGCAGACGTGAAGAATTAAACCGCTCGTGAGCGAGCAGGCTGTATTTTGAAAATAAGCCTCGGCTTCGGTTTTGGGGTCCTCCCCAGTCTGGACGAGCATGTTGGCGATGTTCTGCGCGTCACTAACGTCGCGAGCAGTGAATAGCCGGACCTCACTTAGCGGATTAAAGCGGGTGCACACGTTCTCCTCGACGGGAGAGAACTTGAGGCAAATATGTCCAGCCTGGGCGCGGAATCCGGAAGTCTTTGCCCAGTTCTCGCCCTTGATGTCGTAAATGATTGCTGATTCCGACCATGCCAACAGCGTGGGGATCACCAGGCTGACGCCCTTGCCGCTGCGGGTGGGGGCGAATGCCAGGACATGCTCCGGGCCATTGTGGCGCAGGTAGTTCAGCCGTTTGCCATCGGGCGACCAGCCGCCCACGTAGACCCCGTCTTCCGCCGTTAGCAGGCCGCTGGCGAGAATGTCGGCGTATTCGGCCCAGCGCGCGGAGCCGTGCAGATGTTCGGTGTTTTTCGAGAGCTGCCGCGCACGGCGGTTCGTCATAGCAAAGAACGCGCCAACACACAGGAAACTTCCGGCAAGCAAGACCAGCATGCCCTGGAGGAAAGGGCCGCGGATCGCCGGGTCCCGGTCGGTCATGTGCTGCCAGCCCCACCGGGCCCAGGCGAACGGCTCATAGATCGCGCCGGCACGCAGGCGCACCAACGCCGGACCGAGGGCCGGCTGATACCGGAATTGATTGGCAATGTATTGGGTGCAGAAGAAATTTGCCAGGACCAAAATCAACAGGCCAACCACCACGGCAGACCAGTTGTAGCTGCCCAGGTATCCCGGCCTCGGTGGTTTCTTGTAGAGGTTTGGCTGGCTCATCGGCTGAGGCCCCGTTCAAGATTACGCTCGCGAATCTCGCGCACGATCGCGCGGGCATGCTCGTAACGAATCGAAACCATTTGGCCAACCTCCGGCCAGGGGAACGTTTCCCCGCGCTTATCAAACCGCTCCTTCGCGTGAATCACCGCAGTGGCCTGCCTGCCGATCTGCTGAACGATATAGTCGCGTGTATGGCCGATAATCATTCCGCGATAGACTCCGCTGCTGTGTTCCGCCGTCACGACAGAGGCCTCGAATCCGAGGACTATCTTGGCCAGCCGCTGTGCTTCGCTAACAGATTGTTGCCAGGGTGTCAGTTTCCGGATTGGTTGAGCATGCATAAGATCTCCGAACTCAGACGTTCTGCGGTGGTGGGGGCGGTTGACCCGTGCTGGGCGTTACCGTGGAAGGCGGCGGGGGTGATGGCTGGGTGGGAGTCGCGGGAGCCGAGGTCGACGAAGCCGGTAAAAGGCTTGGGGTAAGTGCGCTGCTCGAAGCGCCGGCCCCAGCCAAGGCGCTGTAGCCGCTGGAAGCCAGACCCACGATAGCCTGTCCCGCCATCGCCGCGCCATAGACGATCGGTGTTGCCACGGCGATCACTTCGCCGCCCGTGAACGCGGGTGCGCCCCCGAGCACTCCGGCTACGATCTTCGGGACGAACCAGCAAAGTGCAAGGAAAATGAGAGACTCGCCCATGATGTCGAGCGCGCCCATGGCGGGCGTCGGTGATGCCGCGACTGCTGTGGCTGCCGCTACCCATCCAGTCGAGAGCGCCATGCCGACGCCCACCAACAGATACAGAATCATGATCTTTACGCCTACTCCCACGGTGAGCGCAATGTACTTCTCAACGTACGGAGCGCTCCAGCGGGAGCCACCGAAACCAAGAAAAACAAATGCAGCCGCCACGACGATGTACGATTCCACCAGCGCGGCCACCAGTTGAATGCTGATGAAGCAGAAGGAAACGAAGCTCAGAATCGCAGCGAAGACCATGGACATTGCTGTGCCAAAATTTGTGAGGAAACCGGCGTCGGAGGCACCGCCGAACAGCGCTCCGCCAATGTCCAGTCCGCGCTGAAAGACGTCGCCTGGCTGCAAGGGACCGAGGCCCGCAGCTTCTTCCCCGAGTTGGGTGAAGCTATCGACGATGGCCGGAATCCACACCGGGCCGAACACCAAGAGCGCGTAAAAAGCCCCGAGCCACATCAGCTTGCGCAGCAGGCCGGCCGTCCAGGATTGCAAGTCGGTACGCTCCAGGGCGAGCACGGCTGCGCTCCACGCGAATTCGATCAGAGCTAGAAGGCCGAACAGTGTCTGTGCCGGGCCTTGCACCGCAGCGAACCAGTGGCCGCGCATCTCCTGGAAGGTTTGCAGGAACTCAGTTGGAGGGCTGGCAACCATGGCACGTTAACGTCTGGCGCTAAAAGCCGACCGCTGCGGCAGTCCTTCAGGTTCTGGCGGCGGCAGGACCGGTTGGTAGGGTGCTTCGAACAGAATGTCGCGGTTAACGCGCACATTGAAGCGATATCCGGCAGGGACTTTGATGGTCGGCTGCACGTTGATGTTGCGGCGAGTCAGTTGCGCGCCAGTTTGACTCAGTTCCTGGCCAATGGAGGCCTCGGCAGCCTGTGTCGGAGTTGGATACGCAAGAACAGATTGCGTGCCATTCTGCGAGATGGCGAAGGCCGCCATAAACATGGAACTCAATACAACCGTGCCGATCAGACGCCTATAGTGGTGATCCACCTTATCCCGCAGACCGGCATTGCCATGTGAGTCGAGGCCCATCATGGCACCGAGATCGATCGAAGATGCGTCCGGGAAGATGATGCGGTTCCAGACGACTTGGACGCCATCCTGGCCGTAAGAAACTCGCGAATCGTAGTTACCAATGAGCCGCGCGCCTTGCGGGATGAGAAGATACTGGCCTGTGGCGGTGTCGTAAACATTGGCGGTAACAAGGGCCTTCAGTTCGCCAGACAAGTCGGAGTTGAGGCTTTGCTCCAGCACAGCCGGGATTTCCCAGCCGGCTTTGATCTCGAAGCGGGAAAGCGGAGCTTCACGCGTGTAGCGCAGATAGTCTTCTGTGGCGCTTCTGTTGCGGGCAGCCTGAAAGAAGGCGGCCTTGCGCGTCTGCTCATTCTGTGCCTCGTAGTCGGTTTCTGCGAGCGGGGCCGTCCCCGCATTGGGAGCGGTTGCCGGATTCAAACCGAGCGCTCTTCCGATCGCAGCCAGATTGGCAACCTGATCCGTTGCAGCGGGTGCGGCGAGTGAAACAGACTTCGGATTCATTCCCACTCCCGAACCACTCTTGATCGCCGTCGGCGCCATCATGGCTTCGTGTTCTAGCTGCCAGGCATCGGCTAACGTATGGTCTTCCGGCGGCGCGGGTGGTGGCGTCGGCGGATTCGAAATCGCCGGGCTCACAATTCTCTGCGGTGCTTGACGGACCACAACGCGCTCCCGAGGCAAAGACTGCGCCGTCTGCGGCTCCGGTGGGCCAGGCGTCGCACTGGGAGGGGGACTTGCCTGGTGAACCACAGACGCATCCGCTAGGGGAATGGAACGTAGCAATTGATCATCGGCATGAGCCGGAGTGACCGTTTTGGGCAGGCCCGCCTCGCGTGCGCTCGCCTGCTTTTGCAGGCTGCGGCGATATCCCGCCCATGCGAAACCGAACAGGAGCAGAGCGCCCAAAGCGAGTAGGGTTATACCCGCCCGCTTGCTAATATGTACCGTGGGCCGCGGCGCGGGATGGAGATCGATACCGGTCGGCGCGGTGATCGGCGCGACTGCGGGCCGTTCCTGGTCACTCATCCTTTGTTCTCCCGGCTGATTTCCACCTTCTGAGCCTTCTTGCCTGCGCCCAGCACCAGTCGTGCGCGGTCAAACAGCCGGTCCACGATGTAAGTCTGCTGCTGAACACGATAATTCGTCATGGTGCCCTTGCCGTCGTTGCCTATCACGAGTAACACAGGGGCTTCCATGTGCTCGATAGCAGGCGGCATTTTGATGTAGGTCTTCGCGCCGTCGTCGAAGACCAGCCGCGGCCGGATGTGCGCATCGCCACCCGTGACTTGGTAATCGAAATTCATTTTTTCTACCGCGATCATTGCGGGCAACACTTCTGTGTTTTTCTTTTCCGCTGCGATCCGCTGCGCGAGAAACTGCTGCTGCCACCTGTGTTCGTCCTCCGCGGGGTATGCGAAGGCGATCCGCGCAATGTAGTCCGTGGGCTTCGAGATCAGCCGCAGATAGTAAGCTCGCCGGTCCGTGGTGATGACCATGTTGGTGTCTAGCCCTGGCGATTGCGGTTTTAGCACGATCAAAGAAGTCGCTTGCGGGCCTTCTCCATAAACCGCCGGGGCGACATTCCAGCGCACGGAATCACCGAGCTGCGGCTCGCCGACGATCTTCTCGCCAGCTTCGAGCTCAATAATGCAGACACGCAGAGGCGCACAAACTACGTTGGGCATGCCGGCCCCGTAGGAGTAAACCACCCGTCCGTCCCTGCCAGCCGCGGGCGGATTCGGCTGTGATCCCCATTCCTGGCTGACCTCCACGGCCGCCGCAGCAGCGGGCGAAAGCTCCACGTCATTGCGCGGCTTGAAATCCTTTGGTATCACCGGAGCCGACTGCCCAAACAGCGCCGTTCCAGCGGCCAACAATAAAAACCATCTCATGCTTCGCCTCCTATAGAACCTTGGTCCAACTTGCGTTCACGATGTACAATCCGAGCGGGTTGATCCGGATAATGCTTTCGTCCTTGGGCGGGTTCAGAGCGATAGTGAACGAGCCTTTCCATCGCTCACGCGCTTTGATCGCGCCGTACAGATCGCGCGTCGTTTCGTCCCATTCGACTTCGTAAGTGCGATCGCTCGTCGCGAGCACTGATCTGACCTCAACCGCCACAGTCTCCGTCTGCGCCCGCATGAACGGTTGGTTCGCCCGATAAAACTCGCTGACAAACGTCTGCGCTGGGCTGGCATTTGCGATTTGCGCATAGACGCGATCGATGGCCTTCCGTTGCGCCACTCCATCAGTCGTTACTGTGCGCAGGTTTTCAAGCCAACCGAAGAGAGCGGCCCGCTTCAGCCTGTCATCTTTTGCCGTGGTCTCATCGGCCACACCGCTCGCCACCGGGCGCGCGAGCTGATCCACCAGCACTACGAAAGGCACCACGCGCGAATGTGCTGCGAACCAGAGCAACCCGCCAACTGCCAAGAAAGCCGTTGCGCTCGCGAGCAGAGCCACGCGGCGCCAGTTGGTTGCACGCGTGATGATCCCGCCATAACGCTCGTCCCATTCGTGGCGTGCAGCAATATAGGGGTTTTCCACCGTACGTTCCACCAATTACCTCCATCCAGGAAGAAAGCCGGTGTGATCTGGGTGTTCGCGCGATTGCCGCTCGGCTTCGATCCGCCCGGCAACAGTTCGGGCCGCAATGCAGAGTCGTCCTTCAGTCGTTTCCGGCCAAGCTGCCGTTGCATTGGGACGCAACGGTGCGCACAGCCCATCAACGCGGGTCGCAACCCGCGGATGCGAACTCAACCATTGGCGCATCGCCAACAGGCCAACACCGTCGAGCGGACCCGCACCCAATTCTTCGGCCAGTTTGATAATCGGGGACCGCTCGGGACTGCAACCGACGAGCCCGATCAGTATTAGACAAATCCCGATAAACCGCATCTCCATTCCGACCTCCATTAGTGCCAGCCGGGCAGAAACCCGGTTCCATCGGCTGCCGCCGGCGCATACTGGAAAAAGTTCTGAACCGCCGCAGCCTGGTCCGCGTGCTGCTGGATGATGGTGCCGTAGAATGCGGCCTTGCTCTGCATGTCGGCCAGCATGATCTCGCGCAGCTTTTGCATCTGTTGCGCCTGCTGATCGGCCATCTGGGTCGCTACATTCAGCGCCAGCAAGCGGCCATCGGCGCTCTCTGACTGGCTTTCGAGGTTCGTAATCAGCGCAACCTCGTTAGTCAATTCCTGCCCTTGCAAACCCGCGGCGCGCATCGCGCCGGCGACCGTGTCGAGCGTGGTCTGCGCCCAGTTTTCATACCGCGCGTAATAGCCCGTCCGCGCGTAGCTCGCGTATCCGGAATACGTCTTATGCCACATGGCATCGAGATCACCCAGGGAGTAAGCAATCGCGCGACCGCCCTGAACAATACTAGCCAGCGCAGCCAAATCCGCTCCAATATTCCAAAACGTCTGAGCAGAAATCCGTTTGCTGTTCTTGATGGCGTCGGCGAGAATTTGGATTTGCTGAGCGAGCTGGTTTGCTTGCACTGCATAAGAACTCACCAGCTCAACATGGTTCAGAATCTGGGTGAACTCCGTGGCGTAGGGCCCCCCAAGGACCCGGAGCGACGAAGTAAAAAAAAGAACCGCGATCAAAACCACTACACACTTGCGCATAACGTCTCCTCCTGTGGCATTTCCAAATTGGAGAAGTATTCGCACCAGTTCGGCGGCGCCTTCATACGCAACCACTCTGTGCGCCATGTCGCCGGGAACTCCTCCATGAGGCTTTCCACAATCCTGCGCTCTTCCCGCCCGCTAACCCCCAGCCAGGCGAGCGCCACCTTGCCCAGCCGTAGATCGACCAGCCGACGGCCCAGTTTGCTGACTACGTAGTAGTGCTGCTTGGGTACGCTTACCTGTAGCAGCTCAAGCTCCCGCTCATTCAGCCCCAGACGGCCGTAGAACTCCCGCGAGCCCGGATTACGGGCTTCCGCATTCGGGAGCAAAATCTTGGTCGGGCAGTTCTCCAGCACTACATCGGCGATCTCAGAGTTGGCAATGTCGCTAACCTGCTGCGTCGCCATCACCACGACGGCGTTCTTTCGGCGCATGGTCTTGAGCCAATCCTTCAGCCGGTTTCTGAACGTGGTGTGCTGCAAATACGACCACGCCTCATCGAGCAGGACCAGCGTGGGCGAGCCATCCAGGGATTGTTCGATCCGGCGAAATAGGTACAGCAGCACCGGAATGACAGCCTTGTCATCGAGTTGCAGAAGATTCTCCATCTCGAAGGCGAGAAACCGGCCGTCGTCCAACAAGTCCCGTTCCGCATCGAGCAACGAGCCGAGTGGCCCGCTAACCGTGAAATGTTCCAGAGCGTCACGGATGTCGGTATCCTGAACGTTCGCCGACAACTCGGTGAGCGTGCGCGTGGGCGAAAGCTGCAACCGCTCCACCGCCTCACTTACCGCATTGCGATGGCGCGGCGTAAACTTCAGGCCGTTCAACTCACATAGAGCTTCTATCCATCCCACTGCCCAGGTAATATCCGTTTCATCGTCAAGCGCGGCTAAGGGGCAAAATGCCAGGTTGATGTGCGGCCCGGCAAGGTCGTAAAAAGCGCCCGATGCCGCGACGGTCAGCAGCCAGCAGGAATAACCGCGATCGAACGCGAAGACTTTTGCGTTGGGATATCGAAACCACTGCGCCGCCATCAAACCGAGAGCGGTGGATTTGCCCGCTCCAGTCGGCCCCAGCACCAATGTGTGGCCGGTGTCAGAAACGTGCAGGTTGAAACGGAACGGCGTGGCTCCAGTAGTCGCAGCATAAAGCAGCGGCGGGCTGTGCCTGGGCATCAACTGCGACGGATTCTCCCGCAAGCCGGCCCAGACCGACGTTACTGGCAGCATGTCCGCCAGGTTCAGCGTGTGTAGTAGAGGCCGGCGGATATTGGAGTAACCGTCGCCCGGTATCGAGCCGCGCCAAGCCTCCACCGCATTGATCGTTTCTAATCGGCAACTGAATCCGAGATTTTGAATGGTCTTGCTCACCGTGCGCACACTGTCGTGCAGCGTGGCAGCGTCCTCTTCCAGGCACAGAATGGTGCTCGTGTACTGGCAGAACTGCACGTCGCCCGAGGCGGCCAGGGACATGGCCTGTTCGGCATCGGCTGCCATGTCACGGGCGTGTAGGTTGACGGCGCCGTCGGAGGTCTTGAAGAGTTGATCCTTCCAGCCGCGCATCTTCGAGCGCCACTTCTTCCGGTGCTTATCGAGCAGCGCCTGGGCCTCATGCGCATCGAGCAGGATGGCGCGAGTGTGCCAGCGGTACTCGATGGGCAGCGCGTCGAGGTCGCGCAGAATGCCGGGCGTGCTGAGCTGGGGAAATCCATCGATTGCCAGCACGCCGATGTGTTTGCTGCCGATCCGCGGCTCCACCCCGCCCGAGAAATCCTGGGATGCCAGCACGTCATTCAGGTCGACGGGAATCTCCGGCAAGGCAAATGGATGGTCGATGCCGGTGATGGTGCGATGCAGGTAACGCAACAGCGCATCGAAGGTGCATCCGGAATCATCCCTACTACGCGTAAGCCGCTCCGTGTGGAATAATGCGCCGAAGATATTCTCGAAAATGTCGATCTTGGCGCGGAAATGGTCCAGGGCCGCCTGCGCGGCCCGATCTGCCGAGTGCTCACGGCCTTCGTAGAGCCACCCTTTCAGGCGCTCCTCGGCCGCCAACGGAGGCAAGTAGGTCAGCGTAAGAAAATACTCAGACTCGAAGTGAGCGCCTTCCTGCATGAACTGCTGGCGGCGCTCATCGTCAATCACTCGCGTCACCGGATCGGGAAAACTCCCTCCTTCCGGGTACCCAGGCGCGCGCGAACGGATGGCGTCGCATTGCACCATCCATCCAGTTCCGAGGCGTAAAGCCGAATTGAGGCGCGCACTGAGCGCCTCCATCTCGGAAGTGCTGGCGGAAAGCATGTCCGGGCCGCGATACGACCATCCGGCCAGCAGCGATCCGTCATGCTGCAGCAGGATGCCATCATAAATCACGGCAAACGGCAGGAGCAGATCAGCCAAGCCGCGCGGTTCTGTACGGGACTCGTTACGGAACATGCTCGTTTACCTCCACCGCGCAGCGACCGGCGCGCACCGCGAATGCAGCCCACTCTTCGCCGGATAGAACTGCCGGTAGCGGATGTGCCGCAGGTACACCTGCCGCAACTGCGGATCGGCTTTTCCCATGCGCTGCAGGACGCCGATGGCGCCAATCCAAAACAGCACGGCCAACCCGACACCCCACAACGTGCCCAAACTGAGACCCAGGGTGGCGGTGATGAGCGCAGCGCTCAAAACCAGCTCGCGGTCACCCCCAAGCAACTGATTGGGTCGGTTTACGGCGGGGTGAATGACGACACTTCGCGGTAACATGGCGGCTTCGGGCATCGCTAGACCACCGCAGCGCCAACACCGAATGCAGAGGCGAGCATGGGCGCGGCAAAGATCAGCACCGCCACGACCAAACCAAGCATGCAAGCGCGCCGCCCCACCTCGCCGAGTTCATGGCCGAACAACAACGTGCCCCCGGCTATGCAGATGCCGATCAGCCCAATAGCGTACGCCACCGGCCCCGTGAGAGAAGTAGCGATCAGTGTCATGGGTTTTTCCCATGGCAACCCGCCGCCGGCCGGCGCTGCGAACGCCCTCATCGCCAAAGTCTGAACTGCCAAAAGTAAGGCCCCCATTCGGAAGCCGCGAAAGTTGCGTTTCAGAAACGTCATATAACGTTGCTCCTTTTCAAACCTGTTCAACCTGGTACTGCCCATCTCGCCAGCCGGTTACTAGCAATATTTCGCGGACCTTCCGTCCGGCCTTGACCGTGGGTTCCGGGTCGATAAAGATCACAAGATCGACTGTCTCGGCGATCAGCCGCTGCTGCGGCGCATCGGTTCCCTCCGCGACCAAGCTTTCCAGGCGCGTTAGGCCAAGCAGAGCACCGTTCGCATGAACCGTACCCAGCCCACCGGGATGTCCCGTGTTCCAGGCTTTCAGTAACGTGTGCGCTTCGGCCCCTCGAACCTCGCCCACTACAATCCGCGTGGGCTTGAGCCGCATGGATGCCCGCAGGCATTGCAGCATGCTGACTTCGCCGACTGCGCGTAAGTCGAGATAGTTCCGGACACGACATTGCAACTCGGTCGTATCTTCGATTGAGATGACCCGATCCTCGGGGGTTAGCTCCGCGATCGTGTCAAGGATGGCGTTGAGCAGCGTCGTCTTGCCCGAACCCGTAGCGCCCACCACCAGGATATTTTTCCGCTCCCGCACTGCCGTCCGAACGATGTCGGCGTGCCGCATCCCATGCACAGTGCGCGCAAAGTCCTCCTGCTCTCGCGCCCGGTTAGCGGCGTCCTCCTTGCGGGTGAGAATCCCATCGGCCTCGTAATCCTCCAGGGCGAAAATCTTCCGAGGGCGCAGTCGGATGGCAAACACCGGTTGCTGCACAACCGGCGCGACGATCCCTTCAAACCGGCTGCCGTCGAGCGGCAACTCGGTTTCCAGAATCGGATGATCGTGGTTCAGGACCGTGCCACGCCAAGCCGCAATCGTTCCGAGGGCGCTCGCCGCGGCCACCGGCGACATCGAGCCACAGCACTCGAAACCGGCTCCCTGGCGCTTGACCCACATCGAAGAGTCGGGATTCAGGACCACGTCCTCCGTGAGGTCGTCGGCGAGCAGCCCCAGGACAACCTCGCCCAGTTCCCGCTTCAGCTTCGCTTCGAGGCGATAGTACTGGGAGTCATGGGAAAAAATCGTTGCAATCGGCTCCGGCCGTGGTATAGTTTTTTCCACAACGCCTTGCTTGGTCCCCAAATATGTAAGCCACCAGAAAGGGGCATCGGGACAAGAAAATTTTCAAGTGAGGTTGGGTTTGCATGGGCTTCTTCGTCGTACCTTTTGACTACAGGGAGGAATCGCACCGGTCGATCATTCCAATCTGCATCGCCGACACTGATTCTGAAGGAAATCCGATCAATCGAGCGTGGGTCGAGCAAGGAGTCGTTCCTGTGGCCGATCCGCTGCGAAGTGCCGCCCATCGTGAGTTAGGAGATCCATGGCGTGTATCGGAAATCACAGAGCGAGCGGTACACTGGCTCAATCGAAAGCATCATGGCAGTCTGGCTGACGATCCGAGCCACCGCGTCCTAAGTCAGGCCCAATCGTATGCGGTGGATCTTCGCGTAGGCGGCCGTCGAACGCGTCGTGGGGCAGACGTCGAATTACTGGCTGCAACGCTCGACAACCTGCGAGAGTGCCATGACCCAACGGTTGATTTCATTGCGAGAGACACTGTGGATCACCTATTGAAGGCCCTCGCCCACAAACGATTGCATGATGTACGCGCGATGGCGTTGATGATGATGTGGGACGAGGTATCCGCTGAGTTCGAAGGCAAATCCCAACGCCGGCGCAACACGCTTTCGCACCGTTTCTATCGTGTGATTCGGCAGGTGGCGACGCTCAAAGGAATCACCTGGTAAGCGTTTTCACAACTTTCTTTAAACTCCACAGAATCAGTGTAATAATGGCATGGACTGATGCCGCGTGATGAGTCGTTCGATGCCCAATTTGAAAGAGTGAAGCGGCAGCTTCAGGACGCCATTCTAACCGACTATCCCAATCCAGAGCGAAGAGGTTGTCCGGGAGACGCGGCGCTGAAGGAACTGGCCACCGGCCCATTTGACGAGAGCCTGGAGAACAATCCGAATTGGCAACACGTTACGCACTGTTCGGAATGCTATCGCGAATTCTTGAGTTTGCGTGCCGAAATCAGGCGAGAAGCAAGGGTTCGCCGAATGCGGAAAAGGGTGACACTGGCCGCATTGCTCGTCATCGTCTTCGCCGGCGTATTCTTCGGCGTGCGAGAACTCCAGCAATCAACGCACCCACAAACTGCCCAACTAACATATCGCCCGCGAGTGGTGTATCTGGAAGGTGTGACACGATCTGCGGAGCCCAAAGGTGAAGCACAGACGTTACTCTTTGAACGCGAACCGGAGGAACTCACGATCCGGCTGCCCCTT
>DATBID010000538.1:0-10846 GCA_036557125.1 Bryobacteraceae bacterium
GGAGAGCCACAGTTTCAGCGGGTTCATCGCAATGCCCTCGTCAACGTGAACCACGTCCGGAAACTGAGCTCTCTGAGCAGCCAGCGCTGGTGCATCACCCTGAGCAATGCCCTACAACTGGTTGTTAGCAAAAGACAAGCCCACAAGATTCGCGAAATCCTCCAGTCGTAACGGAGAGGCAAGAATCATACCGTCCGCTCACGGCCATTTCCAGCCCGCTCGCGAGAAAAACACGCCGGTGGAGAGAATAGGCTAGGCCGAGCCGTTCCCGGTTCCGATACTACCCAACATGAAGAGAACTCTCGCTCTGTGTGTCCTCGGTTTGTCTTTTGCGAGTATGACCCGGCCACTGTTTGGTCAGTCGCAGGGAAATGCAGGGACAGTCAAGGGGAGTGTACTAGATCCCTCAGGTGCCGCTATTGCGAAAGCCACCATAACCGTGCAAAACCCGGTGTCACACTACAGTCAAACCGCCGTTTCCGACGGTCAGGGGAACTTCGAATTGAACAATCTTCCCTACAACCCCTATCACCTCACCGCCGGTGCAAACGGCTTTCAGACAAGTACCCAGGACGTGAGCGTGCAGTCCCCGGTGCCAGTCGTGTTGAAGCTCAGCCTAAAGATTGGCTCCGCCGAAACTACGGTGAACGTGGAGGCGGCCGCGGATCTGATTGAAACCGATCCAAACACCCATACCGACGTCGACCGGGCGCTGTTCGAAAAACTTCCTCTCGAGAGCCAGTCTTCGTCCCTCAGTTCCTTGGTTACGCTCGCTTCTCCGGGGATCTCGGCGGATTCCAACGGACTGTTTCACGGCCTTGGAGATCATGCCCAAAACTCGTTTTCCGTCGACGGCCAGCCGATCACGGATCAGCAGAGCAAAGTTTTCTCCAACCAGATTCCTCTCGACTCGGTGCAATCGATGGAAGTCATCGAAGGAGCGCCTCCTGCTGAATATGGAGGCAAAACCAGCGTGGTGATCGACGTTACGACGCGCTCCGGTCTCGGCCAGAAGCGGCCGCACGGGGATATCACGGCGTCTTACGGCACCTTCGGAACCTACAACGGGGGAGTCAATCTGGGTTACGGCGGGAACCGCTGGGGAAACTTTATTTCGATTAACGGACTGAACACAGGCAGGTTTCTAGACGGGCCGGAATTCCAGGTCTTTCACGATAAGGGAAACGAGCAGAACGTGTTCGAACGGCTGGATGTCAAGCCGTCGCAAAATGACACGGTCAATTTCAACTTCGGCTTCACGCGTTCCTGGTTTCAGACTCCTAATTCATACGACTCGCAGAACGCCACGGCGTGGTCCGGACTGGTGGTCGACAATGGAGGCCTCGGCCCCGATGGTCTGCCCGTCGGCCCCGCCGATCAGCGTTCCAAGATTCGAACCTTCAACATCGCGCCCACCTGGACTCATCTCTTCGGCACCAGCACGGTGCTCACCTTGGGGGCGTTCGTCCGCCAGGATCAATACAACTACTATCCGAGCGGCAATCCGTTTTCGGATCTCTCCCCGGATCTCCAACTTCAGACCGTGAGTCAGAACCGCAGGCTCACCAACGCCGGTGGGCGCATCGCCCTCTCGTACGCGAAGGGAATCCATAACCTCAAAGCCGGCGTGACCGTACAAGACACGATTCTCACCGAAAGGACCGGATTCGGAATCGTCGATCCGACTTTCAACGCGCCCTGCCTGACCGCCGACGGCGATGTGATCACGGATCCGGGAATCGCGAACCCGGACGGATGCGGAAGCGGCAATCAACCAAATCCCGATTTCGTTCCGCTGCTGGGATGCATCGATTTGACGCGAACCGGCAACCTCCCGGCTTCCGACGGTTGTGGGAGTTCCAGAAGCGCGGTGTACCCCTTCTTCGGCCACGCGAACATACACGAAACCGCTCTTTTCATTCAGGACACAATTTCAACCCATAACTGGACTTTCAACCTCGGCCTGCGCGGGGATATTTACAATGGCATCAGCAGCAAAAACCAGGCGCAACCCCGCCTGGGTATCGCCTACAACATCAAACCGACGAATACCGTGATTCGGGTTTCATATGCGCACACGTTGGAGACGCCGTTCAATGAGAACCTGGTGCTGGCCAGCAACGGATGTAGCGACGCCGTGGTCAACTCGCTCATGTCTATCCTGCAAGGCTACGACTGCATCAATGCTCCCGTGACTCCCGGGTTGCGCAATGAGTATCACGTCGGGTTGGAGCAGGCGTTCGGACGGTGGCTGGTTGTGGACGCCGAATACATCTGGAAGTACACGCGCGGCGGCTATGACTTCAGCGTGTTAGGCAACACGCCGATCACGTTCCCCATTTCCTGGGCCCGGGCCAAGATTCCCGGGTACGCCGTTCGGGCCAGCATACCGAATTTGCATGGCCTGTCGGCTTTCTTAGTTTTTTCCGGAGTGGCGTCACGTTTCTTTAATCCACAAACCGCGGGTATCGGCGCCACGCCGGGTGGGAGCGAGGTGTTCCGGATCGACCACGACGAAGCTTTCAATTCGACGCTGCACCTTCAATACCAGCCCAAGGCGTCCTGGCCATGGCTCGGTTTCAATTGGCGGTACGACAGCGGGCTGGTGGCCGGCCCGGCGCCGTGCGCGGGCGGCAACTGTGCCAACGGAGACAACGGCAGCGATACGGTGGTGGACGTCGCGGGCGCCGGCTTGACTCCTGATCAACAATTCCAGGCAGGCCTTCACTGCGGAAGCGTCTATGCGACTCCGACCATGGGGATCAGCCCGGATGGAACGTGCCCGGCCTCGCAATACGGATCGTCGCTTCTCCAGATCCCGGCCGCCGGCACCGAAGACGACGACCACAATCCGCCGCGCGTCGCGGCGCGCCATCTGTTCGACCTGGCCGTGGGACACGACAACCTGCTCCATGGCGACAAGTACAAGTTGAGCCTACGGCTGTCCGTGGTCAACTTGACGAATAAATACGCGCTCTATAACTTCATCTCGACATTCAGCGGAACACACTATGTGACACCGCGAACGGTAACGGCGACAGTGGGTTTTCACTTTTAAGGTCGGAGGCGCGCTGCCCAAATCAGATAGCCGTTCCGTGTTTGGGCGCATGATGTTGTGACCCGCATTCGCGCGAAGAGGAAAAGCAGCATTTCGCGGTGGGCACGCTGCTAGCAATATTCTCGACGGCAGAACCAGACATTTCCGATTTAACCGCTATCTCCAGGAAGATAGGTGACGATCGGATCTTGAATTGGCCCGACCTCGAGCGGCACCCGCATGCCCTCGACGCAGCGCCATCGGCTTTTGCCGGTGCAAGGGTGCAAGCCCTCGGTTACATGATGGAGGGTGACCGGGGGAGACGGGAACATGGCGTGACGCGGGCTGCTGTCCTCTCTGTTTCTGCTGCCACTGCCCAGCCGTTTTCTCCCCTGCGGTAATTCTTATACCAGAAACGTGCCGCTTCGCCCGCTGCGCTCGCATTCGTTCCTTCTCGACGCTCCGGTTCCCCCGACCGCTCGTAGTTCCAATGAGTCCGCTCATAGCTTCCTTGTGGCCGCGAGTAGGCACAACGTACTCTAAAACCCCGCCGCCTAAGCTTGGACTTGAACCGCCCGCCGGACCGCTCTGACCGCGTACAGCCCTCAACGGCCCGTTGGCCGCACTCGGCTAGAGACTCCGGGCCGCGGTTTGTGATATAAGCGGAGGTGCAGTGCGGTGTGCCTTTTCCATCTTTTTGAGCTTGGCGGTATTGACAGGCTTCGCCGAAGCCCCTTTTCTGCATACGCACCAGCACGATGCCACGCAACATCATCCAGGCCCTTTCTTCCATTTCCACATCAAAGCGGCACATACCACGAGCAGGACTCGTGAATTTCGAGGTCTCGATCCGAACGACGACGTACAGTACCAAACCTGGTTTCGCGCCACGCCTACCGGATCAGGTTCGGTTCACATTGCAATACCGAATGGCCCCTTCGTTCTACCTCCGTTAGAACGGAGCGGGCGGGCGGCCGATACACCGTCGCCGGTTGGCCATGATCCGCCGCTAGTCGGTCCTAAAAATCTCCGCGCCCCTCCCGCCTAACCGTCCCTCGCTGCGTTCGCGTCTGCGGACGCGTCCTTCTCCATTCGTTTCTGCTTGGGAGGTAAGATTGCATTCATTTGTGCGGACAAACCTGGCGCCACTGGTATTCGCTCCCCTTGTGTTTGGTCAGACACGATTGTCACTAGCTGATGCCGTATCGCAGTCCGTGGAGACCAATCCTCGACTAGCAATGGCGGCAGCTCGAATAGGTATGGCCAAAGGGCTTCGCGAACAGGCCGACCTGCCGCCGAATCCCCGGCTAATCGTTCAATTGGAGAACACGCGATTCTGGGGAACTCCGTCCTTCTCATACCCGCGAGACACAGTCACCTATGCGTTCATGGCCCAGACCGTCGAAACCGGCGGCAAACGCAATCGCCGCGTGGATCTCGCAGCGGAAAACGTCCGAGGCAGCGAGTTGGACATGCAGCTTCAGCGCCGCCAGATTATCAGCCGCGTCAGTACGGCGTACTGGAGTGCCGCAGGGGCCGCGCGCATTTTCGATTTGCTTCAAACAGAGGTAACGAGTTTTGACCGGGTGGTCCAGTTTCACCGTGACCGCGTCCGTGAAGGCGCCGCGCCGGAAGTCGATTTGCTTCGGATCGAGGTGGAGCGGGACCGGTTAGCCAGCCTGGCGAGGACCGCGAGTCAGGATGCCGACCGCACCCGAATCGCACTGTTTCGAGAAATGGGTAAGCTCGAATTTCCGCCGGTTGCATTTACAGACCCACTCGAACGGACGCGCCCCGTAGCTTTCCTCTCCATTGATAAGGTGCTCGATAACCGGACAGAGATGATGCTGGCCCGTGAGGCCGTCGAACAGGCGCGCGCCAATTTGCGTCTTCAGGAGGCCTACGCCAAGCCAGATCCTGACCTCCACATCGGTTATGAGCGGATCGGGGGATTCGACACCCTCTACGCGGCTGCCCAGATTCCCCTTCCGATTCGCAATCGCAACCAGGGGCAGATCGAGGCCGCGGTGGCGGAGTTACACGCTGCCGAGTCTTCCGTGACTGCGACTGAAGCGCAAGTTCGATCGGAACTGGAAAACGCGAGAAGGGACTATGACTCGCGAATGAAGCTTTTGGAAGAGACGCTGCGGCCCATGCTCGATCGGGCCGGCGAGGTCTATCGAATCGTCGACGCGGCTTATAGAGAAACAGGATCGGACATTCTCCGGCTCCTTGATGCCGAACGGACCAAGATCGAGACGGAAGCAATGTACGTTCGCGCCCTGTCGGAATTTCAACAAAGTGCGGTGGCTCTGGAAACCGCACAGGGGAATTTGCCATGAGAATCCGCTGGATCCTCGTCATCCTGTCAATCGCGTTCTGCTCCTGCGAATCCAAGAACCCATCTGCCGCCAGTGCGGCCGTTTCCAACGATTCACCTGAAGCGCCACCAAAGAGCGGAAATGAATTACCGGTAATCACCTTGGACGCTATCCAGCAGCAGAAAGGGCATGTCGTGGTGGAACCCGCCCGAATTGAGGAAATCGCTGCCAGCTTACGCGTTCCAGGCAAGTTGAGTGTCAATGACGATCAGACCTGGCACGTTGGCGCGATTGCGAGCGGAAGCGTAGACAACATTTCCGCGCGTGTCGGTGATTCCGTGAGCGCCGGCCAGGCCCTGGGGCTGATTCACAGCCACGAAGTGCACGAGGCGCGGGCGGGGTATCAAGAGGCAATCACAGAACTGCAAAGAGCGCGGGCAGAGGAAGACTATGCGAAACAGCGGCGCGATCGTGCCCAGAGATTGCTGGAGCTGAAGGCGGGTTCGCGTCAGGACCTGGAGACGGCGGAAGCGGATTTGCGAAACGCACAAGCATCCACGAAAAAGGCACAAAGTGAACTGGAGAAGGAGCGCGCGCATCTCGAAATTTTTCATCTGCCCTTTGATGAGCCTGCCAGCAACGGCTCTCAGCCTCAGCAAGAGGATGACATCCCGATAGTCGCCCCGGCATTGGGCCTGGTTCTCGAACGGAAGGCAACGCAAGGAAGCGTCGTCAGTCGCGGTGAACAGCTGTTTACGATCACTGACACCAGCACTCTGTGGATGATTGCCGCTGCCAGTGAGTTGGACCTGTCTCATTTGAGCGTGGGACAGCGGGTTCGGATCCAGGTCCGGGCGTATTCGGACCGTGAGTTTTCCGGCCGCATCCTCAAACTTGGCGAGGAGTTAGATCCAGCGACGCGGACGCTCCAAGTTCGCATTCTGGTTCCAAACGAGGCAGGACGACTTAAGCCGGAAATGTACGCGACGGCCACTTTGTCAGTACCGGGACGCCGCCTCGTGATGGCCGTTCCTGAGGAGGCCGTTCAGGAGGTGAACGGGGTCCCGGTGATCTTCATACGTCACGCCCCGAATGAGTTCGAGGCGCGTCCCGTCAAGACCGGGCAACACCTCGAAGGCAAGACCGAGGTATTGGAAGGCTTGAGCGCCGGTGAGGATGTGGCCGTGCAGGGCAGCTTTTTGATTAAATCCCAAATCCTGAAGAGCACAAGTAAGGACGACTAGCTCAGTAAGATCGACCCGTGTTGAAATCCATTCTTGATTTCGCTCTGGATAATCGATGGCTGGTGCTTGGCGGCCTGGTGGCGGTCGCCATCACGGGTGCATACGTGTTGGTGAATCTTCCGATTGATGCCTTTCCCGATCTGACCAACAACCAGGTCGTCGTCATTACTGAATGCCCCTCGATGTCGCCCACTGAGGTGGACGAACTCGTGACGTATCCGATAGAAAGCGCCCTGGTGGGCATGCCTCGTGTGGAGACCGTTCGCTCGATTTCGAAACTGGGCCTTTCCATGGTGACCTTGATTTTCGAAGACTCGTTGAACCAATACTTGGCCCGGCAACTTGTGTCAGAGCGCCTGCAGGAGGTCCGCGCGCGACTTCCCCGAAATCTTCAGCCGGCCCTCGGCCCCATGGCTACCGCATTCGGGGAGGTGTACCAATACACGCTGGAAGGTCGGGCATCCTTGATGGATGCCAAGACATTTCAGGACTGGACCCTGAGATACGCGCTCCGCAGTGTTCCCGGCGTGAGCGAGGTGAACGCTTGGGGAGGGCAATCGAAACAGTATGCGATTCATATCAATCCTGAGGCGCTTCGACGCTATGGGGTGACCGTCCACGATGTCGTTGAACGGGTGGCGGCAAACAATTCCAATTTCGGCGGCGGCTATATCGAACACACCGAAGAGCAATACACGGTCCGAGGCCTTGGCCGTGTTTCGAGCGCCGCGGATCTTGAAAACACCGTTATGTTCGCGCGCTCCGGGATCCCGGTTCTCGTCAAGGATATCGGCACGGTTCAAACAGTTCCATTGCCCCGGTACGGCGCGACGCTCCGCGATCGCCGGGAAGTTGTGTCGGCAACGGTAATCACATTAAGAGGCGAAAACGGCAGAGCCGTGATCGAGCGAATCAAGCAACGCCTGTCTGGAATTCGTCTTCCGGCAGGGTACCGGCTTCACGCATTCTATGATCAATCGGAGATCATCAACGGCACTATCCACACCGTGCTGCACAATCTCGTAGAAGCCGGCCTGCTGGTGACGATTGTTCTTCTCCTGTTTCTCGGTGATCTGCGCGCGGCTCTCATCGTGGCAGCAATGATTCCGTTATCGATCTTGTTCGGCTTGATAGGTATGACCGTATTTGGCATCTCTGCGAATCTGATGAGCCTGGGCGCGCTCGACTTCGGGATGCTGGTTGACGGCTCTGTTGTAATGATCGAGAATTCCGTACACCATTTGGAAAAGGCCGGCCGGGGGCGCCCATTAGTCGACTCCGTTCGTACAGCATCCCAGGGAGTGGCGCGGCCAATCGTGTTTGGCGTGGCCATTATTATCGCGGTATATCTGCCGATCCTCACTTTGCAGGGTCTGGAGGGCAGGATGTTCCGGCCTATGGCAATCACGGTTTGTTGCGCTCTGCTAGGCTCGCTGCTCCTGGCGCTCACCGCCGTGCCGGCGCTATCCGCCTACTTCCTGACGACAGGCAATCGAGGCAGAGCATTCACCGAGGTGTGGTATCAACAGTTACAGCGGTTACGGGCTTTCTACCGGCGCTCGCTGGATTATGCCCTGAATCGCAGACCCCTATTGGTAGTATTAGCCACTGCACTCGTGGTCGCGGCCGTGGCCTCCTTGCATTTCATCGGAACTGAATTCATGCCGAAGCTTGACGAGGGTTCGATCCTGATCACGTCGCGCAAATTGCCCGGAATCGCGCTGAGCGAATCGATTGATACCAGCAAAGAAATCGCGGATACGATCCGAAGCTTTCCGGAGGTCACGGCGCTCGTTACGAAACTCGGGAGACCGGATGTGGCGACAGAGGCGATGGGGATTTACGAATCAGATTCTTACCTTCAGCTGGCTCCGAGAAACCAGTGGAAATGCTGCCGCACCAAGCAAGAGATGATCTCGAAGCTTTCAGAATCGCTGCAGAAAATTCCGGGGGTCAACTATAGTTTCACTCAACCGATGGAGATGCGATTGGACGAGACCGTGACGGGTATTCGGGGTGATGTTGCTATTAAGATCTTTGGCGACGATCTGAACACCTTGGAGGAGTTAGGCAAGCGCATGCTTGCGCTGGTTTCTTCGATTCCGGGCGCCGCTGATACGCAGATGGAGACGATATCCGGCGTCCCCGAGTTGCAGTTAGCCCTGATTCGACCGGCGCTCGCGCGCTACGGACTGAACGTGTCCGACGTTCAAGAAGTCATTGAGACACTGGTGGGGGGACAACCGGTTTCGGAAATGATCGATGGTCGGGCGCGGTTTCCGATTTCCGTTCGGCTGGCGGACAAGTTGCGCAACGATCCCAACGTCTTGCAGGATCTGGTGCTGCGTGCTCCCGGAGGCGAACTCGTCCCGCTGAATCAGGTCGCAGAAGTCCGAATGGTTCGTGGTCCGGACGTGATTTACCGAGAAAACGCGCAGCGCCGCGTGGCGATCCAGACGAATGTCCGCGGCATCGATTTGGGGAGATTTGTCGGATTGGCCCAGGAGAAGGTAGCCCGCTCCTTTAAACTTCCGGCCGGCTACGAAATTCAGTGGGGCGGCCAATTCGAGAATCAAGCACGCGCGAATCGCCGGCTGATCTTCGTCCTGCCGCTTTCGATCGCGATCATCTTCTCCCTGCTCTTCGCCACGTTCCATTCCGTCAGGCAAGCCTGCCTCATTCTTCTCAACGTTCCGTTCGCGCTAGTAGGCGGCGTTGCCGCGCTGTGGTTGCGAGGACTGAACCTGAATCTGTCCGCGTCGATTGGTTTCATAGCATTATTCGGTGTAGCGGTACTCAACGGAGTGGTGCTTGTCAGCTACATCAACTCGTTGCGCCGGGAAGGATTGCCCACACAGCTGGCAATCCGCGAGGGAGCCGTCGATCGCCTTCGACCTGTCCTGATCACCGCTCTGGTGGCCAGCATCGGCTTCTTGCCGATGGCTTTGTCAAATGAAACAGGAGCGGAGATTCAAAGGCCGCTTGCCACCGTGGTCATAGGGGGCCTCATCACGTCCACGCTGCTGACCCTCTACTTGTTGCCGGCTCTTTACCAGTGGTTCAGCTCGAGGGAGTCGGGCGATGCGAGACCAAATAACCGGCGCCGGGAGACGATCCCCCGCTGAATGTCAGCCGATGCGTGGTCGGCGTCACCATCCGGGATGGTAATATCATACTAGTTAGAAAAGAGGGCAAGGCCGGCCGTCAGACTAGTGCAACGCCTGCAAGCGTGCAGGCTCTCGGGTACATGATGGAATCCGATCACCTAGTTTCAGCCGGCGAGCCGGTTCAAGATTTGGTGTTGCTCCCGAGCGCCGGTAACCTCTTGCACCCTGCTCATCGGTTCGGAGTCAGATGATCTCGATCCACCTCGGGGAGGGCCACGCTGTCACATTCGCTCCAAAACGGCTGGTTTGGGTGCGTGGGGTTCTCCGGGCTTGGACGGGTAACCCTGCCGGGGATGAACCGCTTTATGCGCTTGAGGAGGCGATGATGATGCCGGCGAGCAAAGCCGACATTACGAAATATTTCCGATGACTCGCGCGTTACTCCCTCTGACCTTCGTAACTTCTCTTTTTGCGGTGGCGCCCTCCTGGGCGCAAGAACTCGTGCCCGACGGCGTGCTGTGGGCGGGCACGGCTGTGGAACATGACGGAGCAGCGCTTCAAGCTTTTGCTTTGGCCCGATCGATGCTCGATGAGGCGCTCCGAGACCGTACCTGGACAGCGGCGATCGAGCAACAGGGAAAGCTGACTCGCTCCCTCCCCCCTGCGGTCATCATGGATGTTGATGAGACGATTCTTGACAATTCTCCATTCGAAGCGCGACGCGCTATGGGAGGCGGCCAATACGACGAGAATCAGTGGAGGGCTTGGGTCAACGAAGGAAGCGCTGCCGCGCTTCCGGGGGCTGTCGAGTTCACCAGATATGCCCACGCGCGAGGAGTAACGATCTTCTACGTCACGAACCGAGCTGCGGCCCTTAAGGAAGTCACGCGTTCCAACCTCAGAAAAGATGGGTTCCCGTTCGAATCCGCAGTGGACACCCTATATTGCCAAGGAGAGAGGCCCGACTGGGGGCCGGATAAAACCACTCGGCGCGCAGAAATCGCAAGGAACTTCCGAATCCTGCTCTTGTTCGGTGACGATCTCGGGGACTTCATCTCGGGTGCCTCCGATGGAGTGGCCCGTCGTAGGGAGCTCGTCGAGCCATACTGCGACCGTTGGGGAAAGCAGTGGATTGTT
>DATBID010000539.1:0-15802 GCA_036557125.1 Bryobacteraceae bacterium
TGAGAGATCGGTCCAATTTTCGAAACGGCGGGAGTTTTAGCCCCCGCCGCCCCGGGTGTGAATTCCATCGACGCAGACTCCATGCCGCCGGACATAGCGACGCCAGCGCTTCCCCAAGCGCCCGACGCAGCACGTTCCAGCCGGGATTCCTACGCTTTTGCTAATTCTTTTCGGACATCGATGCCCGCCCGCGCCGCTGCTCGGCCCTACTACCTAGCAGAAGCGCAGAACACCAAACAACGAGAAGAGCCACTGGCCAGTGAACGAATCCTTCTCTGATTTCAGTGTAAGCACAGCGAGCAAAGCATTTGGCGGGGAGAAGCGGCGAAGTAGTTGAAAAGGAGGCGAATATATTTTGAAATTTCGTGAACAACTCCTAAAAATAGACTTCGCCAAAACCAACCGGTTTTGGCCCGGTCAGAAAATCCGGCGGCGACCGCTCACAAACTCGGTTGGGCTGAGCTGCTTCACGGCGAATTGCTCTCCATCATCATCGCGGCGCACTGGTTGCGAAGCCTAAGGCCAGTAACCCCCTGTTCAGCCCTGACTGATCTCACCCTCGCGTTCAAATGCTCTTACAGCGCGCTCAGGAAGGCGACCAGATCTTTCTTTTCCTGGGGCGTGAGGCCGATGTTGAAGCGCTTATCGTAAAAGTCAATCACATCGCTAAGCGAATCCGCCGATCCATTGTGGAAATAGGGCGGCCGGGCGGCAAGTCCACGCAGGATCGGACCTTTCATTCTGCCAATATCCTTCCATAGCCCCGTAATCAAGGCGCGCCCTGGGTCAGTCGTCATCTTGATCTCATTGGTGGTCTTATTCTGCAACGTTATGACAGGGAGATACGAGACGTTCAGGGGACTATTCACGTCGGCGACTCCGATGTTCAGCGGAGCCGACACGGAATGGTTTCCGACATCGGGCGAGTCGTGGCATGTGCCGCAAGTGCCCTGGATCGAGGCAACATTCAGGTCGTCGTTAAGTCCTGCCACTCCGGTGATGTTGATCGGCTTCGAGTTGAACAGGGCCTGCCCGCGAGCGATGCTGGCGCGCCGGCTGTCGTAAGCTTGATCGTCGCTGCGATCCGAGGTCAAATTCGTCCATGCATCAAATAAATTAAAGATGAGGGGCGTGAACGATGTGCCGTGCGGGTTTCCGCCGAATGGGTCATTGATGCCGACAAAAAAGGCGGGGTTGGTCGCGACAGCCAGCGCCGTTGGGCCCCCTCCAGCGCCATGCGCATTCAGCCCGCCTGCCCGGTAGTCGAAAGCCTGCGCGGTCGATAGAGACATCTCGAAATCCACGATCGCCTGCTGCTGTTGCGGAGTTAGGGGTGTGGACGCTTGCGCGTGCCCGTTAGCCGCATCCTTTGCCTGGTGCGCCAGGTCCGCGAGCAGGTCGGAAGGGTTGGTGGCGAAAGTAATCTTTTGCGTGCCCGTCTGCGCGGATGACTCCCGCCCGTCAAACATGACTGTGCTCAAGAATCGAAGGTTCGTGGATGGTAGAGGACGCCGGTACATAGACAACGTGGCCGGATCATTGCAGCCGTACGGGTTTGCGACCCCCACCACCGTGAACTCCGCGTTCGCAGGCACTGGCAGCGCAATCCGAATCAACCCCTTACCGGTCAGAAGCTGATATGCTTGCCGACGGCCCTCCACGGTCGAAGTGTCGATACCGTGGTCGCACACGGACCCATCGTTGGTGCGAAAAATGGGATCCAGACCTCGCGTCAACTCAAAACGGACCTGTACTTCCTGCGCCGAAATACTCCACGCTTGAGCCGGCCGGTGACAGGAGCCGCAACTGCGTCCGTTCGTACCTAGAGACTGGAAGAACGGTCCTGTCAGATCGATCGGCTTATCGCCCGCATTGTAAGTCTCCAGCAGGCCGGATGCATTAGGAATAGGAAACAGATTGGGGAGAGATTGGGCGTGTGCCGTCAAACCGCTGATCAAAGCTCCCGACAGGAAGAGCGACCCCATCTCGATAATTCGTGACATATGGCCTCCAATTCACAGGCACGGTTTGCGTCCAAACGCATGCGCATGCCCTCTGATTGAGGAAGCGAGGTTTCCAGGCAGAATTGGCGAAAAATCTTCAGCGGCTCAGTTTTCGCCGGAGCCACGCTTCGGCAAAACGCAAATCGTGGCGCACCGCATGGACCGAGCGGCTCAACGCCTCTGCCATCTCCTCCGCCGTCATCCCTCCGAAGTACTTCATTTCGATGATGCGCGCCAGAGGCTCGTCGTCACGGCTGAGTGCCTCGAGCGCCAGGTCCAGGTCGAGCAACTCCGCTTTGCAGGCGCCGGTTTCAGCTTCCACCGCCAAGCTTGCCGTTTCGATTCTTTCTTGCCGGTTGTGCGCGCCATCGCCGCGTTTCGCGCTGGCTCGTGCTCGTGCGTAGTCCACCAAAACCTGCCGCATTACCCGGGACGCAACAGCCAGGAAATGCACCCGTCCCGCGAATTGCTGCGGCGAGTTTCCGCAGAGCTTCAAGTACGCCTCGTGGACGAGCGCGGTGGTCTGCAGAGTGTGCTCAGGGCGCTCGCGGCGGAGGTGCCGGGCGGCAATGCGGCGTAGTTCGCTATAGAGCGCCGTCGTCAGTTGGTTCAGGACGCT
Source organism: Bryobacteraceae bacterium (assembly GCA_036557125.1). Lineage (GTDB taxonomy): Bacteria > Acidobacteriota > Terriglobia > Bryobacterales > Bryobacteraceae > PSRJ01. Next base: position 2,623 of record DATBID010000539.1, read on the forward strand.
CTGATCCCCGTCGCGCAGCCGTTCCAGAAGTTGGGGCACGGGCGCGTTCACAACTTGCTTTATAATACTCCGCGACGGCTCCGAGCGCTGGGAAGGTGGCATGAATCAGTTAGTGCGCCAGCTCTTCGAGGAACTCGCGACGCTCACACCCGCCGAGCGGGAGAGCATTCTCGCGGAGCGACCCGTAGCACCGAGCGTTCGGGCTGAGGTCGAATCCCTGCTGAGCTTCGATTTGGCCCAGGGTGACAACCTTAGTGCCTGTGTTGCCGATGCCGCGGCCGAGATGCTGCGCGCTGCCGATGGCCGCCCGACCGGCGATTGGGGACCGTATCGCGGCGTCCGGCTACTGGGGTCGGGAGGCATGGGAGCCGTCTACCTGGCGGAGCGCCGTGATGGCGAGATTGAGCAGAAGGTGGCAGTAAAGCTGCTCGCCGATGGCGGGAATCGTCCCGCCTGGCGCGAGCGGTTTCTCAAGGAGCGGCAGCTCCTGGCGTCTCTCAATCACCCCTCCATAGTTCACGTGATCGATGCCGGCCACACCGCGGACGGCCAGCCCTATCTCGCCATGGAATACGTGGACGGCGTGGCGATCGACCTTTACGCAGCGCGGACCGCAGTGCGCGAACGGCTGAAGCTCTTCCTCCGCGTGTGCGAAGGGGTCGCCTACGCGCACCGTCATCTGATCGTCCATCGCGACCTGAAGCCCTCCAACATTCTGGTGGATTGCTCGGGCCAGCCCAAGCTGCTGGATTTCGGGATCGCCAAACTGCTGGATGAGACGGGTGACTCAACGCGGACCGTGGAGCGGCTGCTGACTCCCAACTACGCCAGCCCGGAGCAACTCCGCGGGTCGAGCCAGACTACGGCCACCGACGTGTACTCGCTAGGCGCGGTTCTTTATAAGCTCCTGACGGGCCGGTCGCCGCATGAGACGGGCGGGAACCCCGCGGCGACAGTGGAAGTGATCGCCGGGGCCCGGCAGATTCCACCGCCGACGCAGTTGAACCCGGAACTGCCTTCGGACCTCGATTACATTCTACGCAAGGCGCTACGCACCGAACCAGAGGAACGCTATGCCAGCGTGGACGCCTTCGCAGACGACATTCGCGCGCTTTTGGACTGGCGGCCCGTCGACGCTCGTTCGGGCGAAGTATGGTACCGGACGCGCCGGTTCCTGCGCCGGTACTGGCTGCCGGCAACGGCGGCGACGGTAATGCTCGCGGGGCTTTCCGCCGGCTTGTACATAGCCAATCGCGAGCGGGCCGTCGCGCAGCGCCGGTTTTTGGAAGTGCGGCAACTGGCCAACAAGCTGTTTGAGATCGATTTGGAAGTCCGCCGGTCGCCGGGCACGACCAAAGCCCGGCAGTTGATCGTGGACACGTCGCTCGAATACTTGCGGCGGCTCGGGGCGGACGCGCGTGGTGACCCGGAACTCGGTCTGGAGATCGGCAATGCGTACATGCGCGTGGCGCGGGTTCAGGGCGTGCCCACCAGCAATAATCTGGGCGAGATGGAGCAGGCGGACGAAAGCTTAAGAACCGCCGAGGGACTGATCCAATCCGTTCTCACAGCGCAACCGCGTAATCGAATGGCGATGCTCCGCGCGGCGCAAATTGCTCATGATCGCATGATCCTGGCCTGGTGGCTCAAGCGGCCTAAAGGCCAATCTCTGAATTTCGCACGAAAGTCGGCCGCGTGGCTGGATCATTATCTGAAGACCGGCGGGATCGACAACGGCGAGACGGATGGAGTATTCGTTTCCTACACCAATGTGGTCAAGCAGTATATGCGCGAGGACCAGGCAGACGAGGCTCTCCGCCTTGGCCGCCGCGCCCTTGACCTGGCCCGTTCTGTGAATGAGCCGCGTCGAGCGGGAGCTCTGCTCGAGGCGATCGCGGATATCTATCGACAGCGCGGCGATCTGGATGAGGCCCTCGCGGCTAGTAGGGAATCCGCGCATCTCCTCGATCCCGGAGCGGAGACCGCCGACATGACACAGATGATGAACTTTGTCTTGGCACTGATTCGGGAGGGCCGAATTCTGGACGATGACAACAGCATCAGTCTCGGCCGGCGCCAAGAAGCCGTTGCCGTCCTGGACCGCGCGTTCCGAATTACCACCGATATCGCTGGCCGCGATCCGAATGATTTCAACAGTGGCGAGAGGTTTGCAGGAGTGGGAATCCTGCTGGCTCGTGAACTGCGGCACACGGACCCGGCCCGGTCGGTTGACATCTACGATCGTGCGCTTCGGCGCATGGCCGCGGTCAAGAACAATACGGCGGCCCGCCGCAGGGAAATTGACGCACTGGCGGGTTCGGTCTTCCCGCTGCTTCAACTGCACCGTTATCGCGATGCCCGCCAGCGGCTGGACGCCGCTTTCCTGCGATTGAACCAGCTCGGGCTCTATCCGGCGGAACAGATCGAGTTGGGTTCACTGGCAGACGATACACTCCGCGCACGCGCCGAATACGAGGCTGCCACCGGCAATGTTGCCGGCGCGGTCGACATATGCGAAAAACTCCGTGCGCTGATCTTCGCGGCGAAGCCGCAACCAAGGCCGGAAGCCAGCTTAGAAGATGCCGTGGAACTATCGAACATCTACCGGCAGACAGCCGCTTTATATCGCCGCGGCCATCGGCCCGCGCCGGCAAACGGGTTGGAAGCACGCCGCCTGGAATTATGGCGCCACTGGGACACGAAGCTGCCGCACAACGCGTTCGTGCGTCGCGAACTCGAAACGGCCGGTCTACGGTAGGGCCTGGTGTGTCATGAATCAGTTTGTGCGCCAGTAGCGGCTTAAGTTAGCGCCTGTAAGGAGGCCTCTGTCCCGACGTTGGGCCGGTCTATTGCTTCGGCATGTGCGTCTGGTCTCTTTCATTTTCCTCGCACACGAGCTCCAAAATATCCGTGTCCGCTTGCAGCAGGTCGGTGTACTTGATGGTGAAAGGCCGGGTATAGATCTTCGGATCGTCGATAGTGAGTTGAACATCCAGGTGGCCGAAATCGTGCCGACGAACGCGCTCCGTCAGGTGAAGAGCATCGCTGTGGGGATGGCCCATGGCGTCCAGAACGGTCTTTTCGTTGAAACCCGTCGTGTCGATTACCAGCGTGTCGCCATCCCATTTGCCAGTCGAATAGCCCAGCCATAGAGGCTGCGGGTCGGCCGGCGGTTTCCGCCCGTCCAGGTAAATCTGCCGGAAGTTAAAACTGGCTTCTTGCAGCATCACGAGCAACCCAGGAGTCTGCACCCACTTGATCGTTGCCGGAATCAGATTCGTGAAGGTGATCGACCCAGGCAGACACGGGCTCATCTCTACCGGTTTGGCGCTGCGCCTCTGGCGCATCGCAGAGAGTACTTCCGGCCGGATCGGCGCCTCTTCAGGCTTGAAATCCGCCAGAATGTTAATCCCATATTTGGAAAATTCCCGCAGGTCGTCTCCGGGCGCGAAGACGTCGTTCATATTGCCGACCAGCGGCTTCAGTTCCGCCCACGGCGAAGGCTCAACCTGCCACAGTCCTGAAAAATCCGGCTTGCCATCCGGCATCCGCGGCGCGGGCGCCGAGAGGTTTGGTTTTCCGTCGGCCGTCCTTGGAATACCAGGCGTGGGATAGGTGACCCACTGCGCGTGAGCCATGAGTGCCGCTGCCGCCAACGCAAGACTGATTCGACTAAGCACGTCACTTCTCCAGGTGAACCCGATCTTTTTCGTTTTCGCCGCACACGAACTCAGGAAGATCAGTGTCGGTGAGCAGATTCAACACAGTCTTAACCGAGAACGGCCGCGTATAGTACTTCGGATCTTCGAAGTTCATCTCCAGATCCATATGGCCGAAATCGCGGCGGTGGAATCGCTCGGTAATGTGCATAGACTCGCTCCGGGGGTGGCCGAAAGCGTCCAGCCAGCTTTCGTGGTTGAACCCCGTGGTTTCCACTACCAGCGCGTCCCCTTCCCATTTGCCCACCGAGTATCCCACCCAGGTCGGGTCTGGATTGTTGGGTAGTTTGCGGCCATCGGTATAAATCTGCCTCGGCGGGTCGCCGGTCCCGGCTAACATCACGATTTCGCGGGGAGCCTGCACCAACTTAAAGAAATAGACAAATGTGGACATTGGGATACTGGCCGGCAGACATTTAGCCGTAGGAGGCGACTGATGGGCACGCTCTTTCATAATCGTGACCGCCTCCGGCCGGACCGGTTCCTCCTCCGGCTTGAGACCCCAAAACACATTGATCATTTGCTTGGTGACATCCTGCGAATCGACCTGGAGCGCCTCGAAACCCGGGCCCAGCACACGCTGATATTCGCCTGAAGGAGTCCGCTCAGCCTCCCACACTCCTGTAAGATCCGGCTTGCCGTTCAGGCGCGGGGCCGGAGCGGTCAAATTCGCTTTGCCATCTTTAGTCCGTGGAATTTGCGAGTCAGGATGATTTGACAACTGAGCATAACTGGATAGCGTTAGCCCTAGCAGGGCTAGAACCACTCTTCTGTTGGTGCACATATTGTTCCCCGTACGAAGTGATTCGCGGAATGGCCGCGTTTCTCGATTGGCTAAAGTTTACCACGCTCGATTTGATATACTCTGCCCCGATGCGAAAGAGTCTGATCGTACGTTTGTCTGCCGGCCTTCTACTATCCGGCGCACTGTGGCTCGCCTATACACAGAATTTCGGACAGCAGCCGGCCAAGCTGACCACCATCAAATTAAAGGACGATCTGTACGTCATTCATAACGACTTCGTCCCCGGCAACACCACGGTGCTGGTGACCAATGCCGGTGTGGTTCTGGTGGACGACAAATTTGAAATCGATCACAACAACATCATGGCCGAGCTGAAGAAAATTACCAGCCAGCCGGTGAAGTACGTCATTAACACGCATCATCACGCCGATCATAGCGGCGGCAACGCGAAAATGCAGGAAATGAACGTCCAGGTTGTGGCCTCAGAAGAAGCCTTCCAGAACATGGTATTTGCCAAGCAGCCTGGGCTGCCGAGCGTGACCATTGGGCATGAAGGCGGCATTCATCTGGGAGGCAAAACGGTCGAGCTATACCACTTCGGCCGCGCGCACACCAATGGCGACGTAGTGGTGCTGTTTCCAGCCGATCGCGTGCTTGCGGCGGGCGATATGTTCACCTACGGCAACGATGTGCCCGAGCTGATCGACTACGCGGGAGGCGGCAGCGCCAAAGAGTGGCCCAAGACCTTGGATAGCGCCCTCGCGCTCGATTTCGATACCGTCGTCCCGGGGCATGGCAATGTCACCACAAAGCAAGAGATGCGGAAATACCGCGCCAGCACCGCCCTGCTCGTGACGCGGGTGCACGAAATGGTTAGCCAAAAGAAGTCCAGAGACGAGGTCGCTAAAATGTTGCGCACGGAATTTCACTGGGCTGATCTGCACCTATCCACCGGACTCGACGGTGCCATGGTGGAAATGCGGTAGGCGTGCTTTTGCCGGCGGCGCCCCTCCAGCCCACAAGTACACTGTTAGAGATGGATTGGGAGCTCGACGCGGCCGAGGCGCGGGTGCTAGGTTCGCTTCTTGAGAAGGAGATCGCCACGCCCGAATATTATCCGCTCTCGCTCAACGCGTTAGTGAACGCCTGTAATCAAAAATCGAATCGCGAGCCGGTAGTGTCCTATGACGAAGACACGGTCGAGGAGGCGCTGGCGGGCTTGCGAGCGAAGGGCCTCGCCGTGCGCATCACCGGAGACAGCCGCGTTCCCAAGCACGCCCAGCGGTTCACCGAAGTGCTGAACCTCGGGCGCAGGGAAGCGGCGCTGGTCTGCGTGCTGCTCCTGCGCGGTCCCCAGACTTCGGGGGAGTTGCGAAGCCGCTCGGAGAGGCTCTATTCCTTCGACGATATCGAGAGCGTGGAGAGCGCGCTGAATCGGCTGGCAGAAGCGGGGCTGGCCAAGAAGCTGCCGCGGCAGACCGGCACCCGGGAGTCGCGGTATGCGCAGCTTCTTTCGAGTGATGTTGAAGCTGCTGTCCAGGTACCCCAACCTGCGGTTGTCCACTCAGAAGCCAAAGAGCCCCTGGCCGAAAGAGTAGCCGCCCTTGAGCAGGAATTGGCGAACCTGCGGCAGGAATTCGACGATTTCCGGCGGAGGTTTGAATGAAACTGGCGGCGCTTTTCCTGACGGCATATGCGGCGGGCGCCCTGACCACCGATGCAGCCACCGTGCAATTCTGGGTCGATCCTTGCACCGATGCGCGGACGGGGTGCCACAAAGGCGACAGCGAACTGGCCGCATGGGCACTGGAGGCGTGGCAGGCGGCCAGCGGTGGAAAGCTGACGCTCGAAAAGACCTCAGATCTCGAAAAAGCGCAGATCCGTGTGCATTGGGCCAGCGGTAATTCAGGCCTCTACGGTGAGGCGCAACCAATTGTGGTGAACGGTATTCGCGGAGCGGAGGTTTATGTGCTGCCTCCTGCCGAGACGCCGCAAGATCCGCTCCTGCGAGACACAATCGTTTATCTCACCTGCCTGCACGAGACGGGTCATGCGTTAGGTTTAGTACATACGGCTGCATTTGCGGACATCATGTATAGCTTCCAGTACGGCGGGGATATACCTGAGTATTTCGGGCGTTATCGCCGCCTGCTCAGCACCCGGGCCGATATTCAAAAGCATTCCGGCATATCCGCCGATGACCGTCAGCACTTAGCCCGACTCTTTCGCTAATTTCCCATCATCCTTCAGGCGATTCATTCTTGAGAGATCCCCTCGTCCGGCGGAACTAAAGTAATCGAACCGTAAGGCCGATAGACGCGGTGGATGGTGACATGTGCACACATTAGTGGTCTGTGATACCGAACCGATAGCAATCGAAGGTCTGCGCAACCTGCTGGAACCGATCAACGATTTTCGCATCGTTGCGGCGGAGAACAGCCTGCCGGAGGCCATTCGGGCGGCGCGCGATCTGGCGCCCTCCGTGTTCCTGATAGATAAGGCCTTTGGCATCCAGCCGGTAATGGATTGCCTGAAGGAAGTAGGCCAATCCGGCCGGACGACTTCGTCTGTGATCTGGGGCGTTGCCCTGTCGGAGGCTGAATCCGTGCGATTCCTGCAGGCGGGGTGCGTGGGTATTGTGCGGAAAACAGCGCCCCTCCAGACTCTGGTCGAGTGCCTGCAAACAGTGGCCTCGGGCTCGAATTGGATGGAGAACGAAGTAACCCGCGGATGGGATCGGGGAGGGAATGCCCGCTGCGCGTTGACCGCGCGGGAGTTGCAGGTCCGGGAACTGGTCGAGCGCGGCATGAAAAACAAAGAGATCGCTGTGGCGCTAGGGATTCGAACCGGGACCGTAAAAATCCACCTCAAGCACATCTTCGAGAAGACCGGCATACACGGCCGCTATGGGCTCGCGCTGTCCGGTTTGAAAGAGAAGGGATTGCTTTCCCAACCCGCCCTCGAAGCAATGTAACGCCCGCCGGTATAAACGCCGGCGGTCTCGGCCGCCGGTAAACCCCGGATTTCTCCAGCAGCAGCTCGCCAACCATGAGTACGACTCCGTAACCAACGGCCTGACAAGGCAGTCCTCTGCAAGCTCAGCTCGGGCTTAAACTGATTCTCTAGGGGACGTGGCACGGGTATCCCATTCCGAGACTGAAGCCGGCGATTCCGGGCGAGAGTACTGCCTGGTTCGCGGCAGGACGGTCTCCTTGCGCGCCAACGTGGACGCAATGGCTGCCCTAGACCGGATGGTGCGCGATGGCGTTCGGGCTTTTCCGAGGCGCGGCTTGGAAATCGGCGGATTGCTCACAGGCTTTAGTGGCGCTAGCCAGAATGGCGCCGGCGGAGGGAAAGAGAGCCAAATTCGTTTGGATGCGATTTGCCCGCTGCCTATGGAATACCGCAGCAGCCCGGCTTTCCAGCCCTCCCCGTCCGACCTTCTCCTGATAAAGCACTATGCCGCGCGGACGCAAGCGTCGGAGGCAAGCATCGTCGGCCATTTCCGGAGCCAGACAAGCGGTGAGATCCGTCCTTCGGACGTGGATCGCAACATCGCCAGCCTGCTGAACCTGAGCGAAGCGGTTCTGGTGCTCGTCCCCGCATCACCAGCGGGAGTCGAAGCCGCCCGCCTGTATCGCGCGGTGAATGGCGAGTGGACGTTTCTCTTGAGCTTTTCTTTGATTGAGCAACCCCTGACGGAGCCGCCGCTTGTCGAGTTGCCGGGCGAGCTGGCCGCGGCGCAAGCGCTCGAAGCACAACCGCAAAATCATGCGGGCGCGGCCGCAACGGTTTCCGCCCGTGCTCGCCGCAATCGGCTGGCATGGGTTGGCTTGGCGGTCGGCTTGGCCTGCGGCCTCTTTTTCGGCCACTCGATTTGGCAGAGCCGCCCCGTGCCGGTTTTGCCCTACCGCCCGAATCTGACTGAAGCCAATTCCGGCGTTCATTTGGAGCTTCATTCCACGGGCTCCGCCGTCAAAGTGCAATGGAATCCGGCAAGCCCCGCGGTCGCGCAAGGTTTTTCCGGGATATTGACAGTGCGGGATGGCGCGCGCCAGTTGCAGATCCCGTTGGATCGCCGCCAACTCACGGCCGGCAGCACAGTCTACTATCCGGAGAGTGGATGGGTTGAAGTCCGGCTGGAAGTCTATCGGGATGGGACTCACTTTACAGGGGAAACGGTGGCCATGGCGACCGGCGTGAAGGAAGCGGTTGCTCAAGTGCCGTTGACAGAGACTCAGGTTCCGATCAGCAAGCGTGAAAGATCGCCGGGAAGGAAGACCCGCACTACCCGGCAAACGCCGTCGAAGGCTTTGCGGCGCTATCGCGGACCCCTGACGCCTCGGACCGCACCTGCGCCAGGGCCACTCCCATTGGCGCCGGAAATCTCGTCAGCAACACCGCCCGCGCCGGCTTTCCCAACACCTGCTGCGTTCAGCGGACCGCCGGCCGGATCTTCCATCACTCCGGGATCGGCTGAGCGCACAGTCCGCTACGAAGCCGCGGTGCCTGTCAGGAAAGTCAGGCCGTCTGTTCCGGACGATCTTCATTCGAGTCTTCCGGAATCAACGTCGGTCGTTGTCCGGGTGGCAATCGACGCCGCGGGTAGAGTCGTCGGCGCGGCCTCTGAAGGAAGCTTGACGGCTACCCAAAAACTGCTTGCCCCCCACGCTATCGAAGCCGCGCGCCTATGGCGCTTCCAGCCGGCGCGCAAAAACGGCGAGGCGGTGGAAAGCGAATCGCTTCTGCGATTCGACTTCGAGAGAGACCGGTAGTTACTGGGTGCCTATCATCTTGCTCACGTTCTTCAGGCTGTTGCGAAGTTCCTCGGTCGCATCCACCATCTGATTCGTGTCGTAGATAACGCGGGGAGTCAGGAAGATGATGAGTTCGTCGCGTTCTTTGCTGTAGCCTTTCGCCCCGAAAAGGATGCCCAGAATAGGAATGCGATTCAGACCGGGAATCCCGCCGGAGGATTCGCTCCACGTCTCCTGAATAGCGCCTCCGATGGCAACCGTGTCGCCATCCTGAACAGTTACCTGGGTGCTTACGGAACGGTTGGAGAAGGCGGGTGAGTTGATACCCGAAAACGAGTTCTGCTCCGGCGCACTCACCTGTTGATTGATGATCATGGTCACAATCCCGCTGGTATTGACGTGGGCTTCGATGGAGAGAGTGATGCCGGTGCTCTGCTGAGAAATCGTCTGGGCGAAAAGCGTGTTGCCGCCGGTCTGCACTCCGGAAGGCACGGTGGAGGTCGCCACCGGAATCTGGCTACCCATGTTGATCGTCGCCGGGATACTGTCTGTAGCGATCACGCTGGGGGCCGAAACGAGGCGAGCCTTGCTCTGCTGCTCGAGCGCGGTGAGGACGCCCATGAGTTCGTGGTTTTTAGAGAGCAGCGCGCCGGCGGTGAGCGCTATGCCTGGGGGCCCTCCCGCTGCGGCTACGAGGCGGGAAGCTGAGCCTTTGAGGACGCCCGCGCAGTTGCCCGGATTATCCAGACATGAGGCCACGCTGCCGTTGATATCGTGGCTGAGATCGACTTCGTAAATCTTGGCGTCGATGAGCACCTGCCGGGGCGGGACATCGAGTTGGCGCAGCAGGTTGGTGATGGCGTCGTATTCCTGCGGGGTGGCTTGAATCAGCAAGGTATTGTCGAAGGGATTCGGAATGATGTGGGGAAGGCGGCCGGAGGCGAGCGCCCCAGGGCCGCCTACGCCGAGATATCCGCCGGTCAGATCCTGGCCGAAAGGCGTGGCGCCTAAGGGAGCAGTTGGCGCGGCGCCTCCGGCCGGCCCTTGCGGAGCCGCTCCGGTTGGAGCGAATCCGGCTCCGTTCCCGGCATAGGGGTTCGCGCCGTACCCGCCGTATGGATTGTAGCCGCCGCCATACGGGTTGTAGCCGCCGTAGCTTCCGGGATAGCCTGCACCGCCATATCCACCATACCCGCCGCCATAGCCACCGCCGCCGTTCATGCCGCCGATGGCGCCGGCGTACCCCATACCAGCGTTCACCATGCCGGCGCGAGCGGCGTTGGCCAATCCCACCAGCGCCATCGTGTTGCCTGTATATAATGCCGTGATCGCGACAGCCATGGTTTCCGCGCGGCCGTAACGCACGCGGTAGACGTAATTCGTTACGGTGCCGGCTGTGACTTTCTGGGGCACATCCAGCTTCTTGATCCAGTCTTCGACCTGGGTGAAGATGCCGGGATTCGGCGCGACGGCGATCACCGTGTTGATGCGGTCGACCGCAATGAATTTCACGGCCCCGGCTTTTTCGGAAAGGGCGTAGGCTTTAAAAACGTTATCCAGATCTTTCACCAGATCGGCGGGGCGGCTGTTTTCAATGGTGAACAGCCGGACGCGCTGGCCGGCGAAAGTGTCGCTATCGAACAGCGCGATCAGCTCCATGGTCCGCTTCATATTGCGGCTGTTGTCCTGGATGATGACCAGGTTGGCCGGCTCGTAGGCGGTGTGCGTAGCGCCTTCGCCCAGGAAGGGCGCGATCAGCTTATCGAGCTCGGTGGCCGTGGCGTATTTGAGGAAGATAAGGCTGAGGACGATGCGCTCATCGTCGGGGAGACTCTTGGGATCGGGGCTAACGGTTGGTTCAACCGGAAGCTGCGAGACGAGATTGATGGGGACGATGCGATAGAGATCGCCTACTTTCACCATGGTCGCGCCGTTGACGCGGAGCAGCGTTTCGAGCAGGGGCATCAAGTCGACCGGGCGGATTTCGCCGTAGGTGAAGAGTGTAACGGAGCCCTTCACACGCGGGTCGAGGATGTAGTTGATCTTGAGCTGCTTGGCAATAATGTCGATGGTTTCGGTGAGCGAGACGTTGTTGAGCAGGAAGCCGCCATTGTCCGTGAGGCGCGGACCGGGGGCGGGCGCGGCAGGGGTAGCAGGCGGGGGCGCGGCTCCTGGTTGGGCCTGCGCGGGAGCGGCGGCGTTAGCACCGCCGGGTGGCGCTTGGGGCGGGGGGGCTTGCTGCTGCGGTGTTTGTTGCTGTTGTTGCTGTCCGGCAGGGATGGAGGGTGCGGGCGGACCGGCAACTTGGGAGAAGAGGGGCGAGATGGAGAGCAGAAGCACGGTAAGCGGCACAATTGCGCCGGGCAGAAGCCCGGCGGCAGGGCGGAAGCCCTGACCCCATAAGGCTCTCATCGGCCCACCGGGTCCCACCGGCAAGCTTTTCCGAAGGGAGTGGCGTTTTCCGTTTTGCGGTAACCATCCACTACGGTTCCCACCGGGGTGTTGTCGTTCGGATCGCAGACTTTGAAACCGCGGCCGGTATCAGCGCCAGGACCGATGGCCGATTTCGCTACCGGTGTCGGCGCGGGCGCAGAAGGCTGCTCTGTGCGCGCCGGAGCAGCGGCGGCCGCGGCGCTCGCGGCGGTGCGATCCAACAGTTCATCTACCTTCTTGCGAATGACCTTTCCCTCCCACTCAAAATCAATCTCTTCTGTAGTGACGTCTACGAGCTTGAATTGGCCGATGGATTCGCCCGCATGCAGCGCCTGATGCTGGGTGTTCGCCTTCTCGCTCAGGATGGCCATGGGGCCGGAACCGATGTTCATCTGGCCGTGATAGACAGGCAGCGGCGGCATGGGCTTTGGCGGCGGCGGCGGAGGGACAACTACCTCTACCGTCGGATTGCGCGAGCGATCGAATAGGTCTTGCTGCGCGATTTGTGCATAAGTTGCGGGCACCACCGGCGGGGCCGCGGGCAACAGGGCAAACGGAGGGGGCGGCAGCGGCTTGATGCGTTTTGAAAGCTCGGCCCCGGCGCGCGCTTTTGCCGCGGCCCACCGCACCCGCAACTGCCACCCGGCATAGGCCAAAACGGCCAGCAAAGCGAGATTCAACAGCACCAGCTTGCGATTCAAAACGCCGCGATCCCCCGTTTCTCCGGCACCAGCTTCTTGGGCGCCACGCCGGAAAGACTCAACCGAACCTGCACGTTCTTGTTCTTGTCATTGCCGCCGGAAATATTGATCTCGTTGGTGGCCAGGATCTGCGGTTCGTCGGCCAGCGCGGCAAGGAAATTGACGAGCTGCTCGATTGCGCAAGTAAAATTCACGGCCACGGACACTTCTCCGTAATCGCTCGCGAGCGGCTTGATGCGGTTCACTTCTTCCGCGCCGCGGACGTCGATGCCGTTTGCCATGCCGACCCGGCGAATCACGTCGAGAAGCTGCGCGCCTGCCTGCGCGGCGGTATCGGATTTCAGGATGCCGGCCTCGCGCGTGCGCAGTTCGGCCTGCGCCTGTTTGAGAACCGTTTCCTTGCCCTGAACTGTGGCGGCCAATTGTCGCAGGCGTTCCAGGCGGTGTTCGGCGATGGGGATCGAATCGGCGGAGGCGACTACCGGCGCGGGGGAATTGTCGCGCAGCAAAGTGACGACGCGAATCACGAGTAGCGCGAGGCCCAGCACCAGGATGGCGAGCTGTTTGCGGCTGATCGCCCCGACGTTCACGGATGTTTCTCCCGGTTCGTGCGGAGTTGGAAAGTTTCCGTGCCATTGCCCTTGCCTATGCCCAGAAATTCGGAGTTTTCAAATAGCGGCGAGGCATCGATCAGGCGCAGGAGGGGAGCGGCCTGCGGAGCTTCGCCGGTGATGCGGGCCTGGTCGCGGTTGAGGTTGATGGAACTTGTCCAGGCGGGCGGGGCGAGCAGCTTGGTGAGTTCCTGGAGGGCATCAAGATCGGCGC
>DATBID010000540.1:0-7913 GCA_036557125.1 Bryobacteraceae bacterium
GGCGGGAATACCTCAGCGGGGAGGTGGAAGTGCTGCTCGTCCGCGCGCTCAACCCGCATCACACAGAGTGGGAAGCGCTGGTGCATCCCGGCCGCAAAATGCGCGTGGGCGAGCGAATCCAGTTCGGGGATCACCTCGAAGCGGAAATCACCGGCCGTGGCGAATTCGGGGAGCGCAGGATTCGGTTCCTCACGGACTCCGACCCGTTCCCGGAATTCGAGAGGTTGGGCCACGTGCCGCTGCCGCCTTATATCCGGCGTTCTGATCGGCCCGAGGACCGGGAACGGTACCAGACGGTGTTCGCCCGAGAGCCCGGCTCGGTTGCGGCCCCCACTGCGGGTCTGCACTTCACGCCCGAAATTTTCGAGGTCTGCCGGGTGAGGGGGGCCGATATCGCGAACGTCACCTTGCATGTGGGCCTGGGCACGTTTCAGCCACTGCGGACCGAAGTTGTGGAAGAGGGACGGCTGCACAGGGAGCATTACTCGATTTCGGAGGACGCGGCGTCGAAAATGCGGAGGGCGCATAGACTGGTGATGGCGGGAACGACCAGCGTACGCACGGTGGAGACGGCGCTGGCGCGCGGCTCGTTACTAGCGCAGGAGGGCGAAACCGATATCTTCATTTATCCCGATTTTGAATTCCGCGGAACCGGCGCGCTGCTCACCAATTTTCACCTGCCGCGGACCAGTCTGATACTCCTGGTTTGCGCCTTCGGGGGCACGGAGCTCACACTGGCAGCGTACCGGCATGCGGTGGAACAGCGCTACCGGTTCTACTCGTACGGCGATTGTATGTTACTTGTGTGACGGAACCTATCTATACCAGCCGTGGTCTTCTTCGTGATGGTAATGATATCCGTTCCGGTCATAGCCCCCGTCGGCCCAATTGACGACATGTAGCGGCTGCCGCAATTGGAACGTGAGCACCGATCCGGCAGGCACATGAATACGGTTGCCCTCGTATTCTATATTCCCGGTAACTGCTCCGATGATGTTGCCGATGAGTCCCGCGCCGCTGTTGTATTGCGCCTCAGGCATGGTAAACTGCGGCCCGGTAGCGTCCATTGCGTAACGTCGGCCTTCAACCGTGATCGATTCCAGGTCTAGTGCCAGTTGGCTCGGGCCAACTTGCCGGACAATCATTTCACAATGCGCTCCGCGCGGGATCACCAGGTTTCCATCACGACTATACACGTCCGAAGCCACATGCGCTGGATAAATTCGCCCTCTATCCCACTGTGCAACAACTACCGGATTATCAGTCCGAGCCTGGATCTGGGTACCCGGAGGGACGAAGTCTCTCTCATGATGACCGCCGGCGATGAGAGGCAGTGTGAGCCCCGCCACAGCCAACGACGTCAAGAATGAACACTCCTCCCTTGCGGGAGTTGCAAATCCAATGCCGTAGGGAAATGTACTACGGCACCATAGCACTGTATTCTTTGAAACCGTCGGCCGTAAGGTTCAAGACAGTGTCGCCGATCGTCACCTGACCTGTATACGATGTGGTCTGCTCATAAATCACAAGTGTGGGACCGGAGTTGGGAGGGGCAAGCCCTTCAGTGGCGATCACGTTCATAGTCAGGTTCATCTGCGCGGTCCCATTGTTCGCGTGAAAGACGGATTGAGTTGGGTAATTTACTTTGTATTTCGGGTCGTAGGCCCACTGGGTGTACGTGAGCGTGTACTGACTGTTTTGGAAAATATAGCGGTGGCCGTTTACTTCGACGCTGGCGAAGCCGCCGGGCTTGGTTGGGAAATCGCCCAGATCGAAGGTTAAATTCGGCTGTGAGAACTGCGCCCAATTCCACGGGATGCCCGTCAGGTCCCATTCGCCCCAGTTGTGATCGTGATAGCCGGTGGCGTTCACCTGGTAAGACGTGCCGTTCACGGTCAACGTGCCCGAGACGGCCGCCGCAGGCATATATAGCAGCCAACTCATCAGTTCCCACGGCTGTGCGGCCACACTAAAGCGGTTGGCCGCGAACCATGAGGGCGCGGTGCGCTGGTAGAGCAGATTCCAGTCAATCTTACCGTCCCTGGTCGCCCCGGCGATCTGGTAGGTGCCGTCGTCGATGACGCTGATGGAGTTCTGCGTTCCAATGGTCGCGTCGGCCTTGAACGTGTTCGCGGAGAAGGCTGGCGTGAAATAGATGTCGGCTTCGGGCACGATGCCGCCTGGGGTATAGGCCACTGCCGCCATCTCCGAAATCCCCACGCGGGCCAATCCGCCGGAGAGGTTAAGCGGATTGTTGATCAGATAGCTGAAGATAGCTTGCACGTTGTTGGTGGCGTCGTAGATGTTGAAGTACCACCACTCGGTGTAATCGGCCAGGTGGCCGGAGTCGAGCCAACCCAAAAGATGATAACGATCGCTTGCTTCGGTTACCGTTTGCGCGTGAAGTGTCAGAGCGAGTAGAGATGTCCCCGCCGCGGCGGTTATCTTCATTCCGGCTATTATCGCACTGGGTCAGGACTCTCCGGTCTTTGCGAGCAGCGCGCGAGTGCGGCTTTCGGAATGATGCGTGGCGGTTTCGATGGCGCTGATGAGCATGGAACGGAGGCCGTGCTTTTCGAGTTCATGGATAGCGGAAATGGTGACGCCGCCGGGAGTAATGACCTGGTCGCGGAGAATGGCGGGATGCAGCATGGTTTCGCGCACGAGTTTGGCCGCGCCGAGCACCGTCTGTTCCGCCAGGCGGGTGGAGACTTCGCGCGAAAGGCCCATTTTCAGCCCTCCGGCGATGAGCGCTTCGATCACCATATATACGTAGGCCGGGCCGCTACCCGAGAGTGCGGTGACGGCGTGCATCAGGTCTTCCTCGACGAACACCACTACGCCCACGGCCCGGAAGATGCTTTCCACTGCTTCGCGCTGCTCGGCGGTGCAGTGCGCGTTGGCGGATACTGCTGTTGCGCCTTCCTCGACGACCACCGGAATGTTCGGCATGGCGCGGAAGACGGGTATGCCGCGGCCGACGATTTTTTCAATCACGGAAATAGGCACTGAGGCCGCGAGCGAAAGCAGAATCTGCGAGGGCCGCAGACACGGGCTGACTTCTTCCAGGACTTTCGGTAGCGTACCCGGCTTCACCGCCAGCACGACGATATCGGCAACCGCCGCGGCTTCGCCGTTATTACCGGCATCGACGCGGATACCGTATTTGGCGGTCAGTTCTTCGGCACGTTCGGGCGTGCGGACCGTGGCGCGAAGATCACCGCGCTCAGCCACACCGCCTTTCAGAATGCCTCCGATCAGGGCCGCGCCCATATTTCCGGCCCCGATTACCGTGATGCGCTTCATGCTTTTTCAGCCAGGGCGGGCTGCTGTAGCGCCGCTTCTACTTTGGAGGTGACCGCGCCTTCGGACGCCGAAGAGACCAGTGCAACGTATTTGGCGAACACGCCGCTGGTGTAGCGCGGAGGCGGAGCGACCCAGGTCGAAAGCCGCCGCCGAATCTCCTGCGGGGCCACGTCTACATCGATCACGCCGCGATTCACGTCGATGGTAATCGTATCGCCTTCGCGCACCGCAGCGATTGGACCGCCGTTGTATGCTTCCGGCGCGACGTGCGCGATCATGAAGCCGTGGGTGGCGCCGCTGAAGCGGCCATCGGTCACGAGCGCGACGCTGTCGGAAAGGCCCGCGCCTACCAACGCGCCCGTCACCCACAGCATCTCGCGCATGCCCGGCCCCCCGCGCGGGCCTTCGTAACGGATGATAATCACATCGCCAGGATTGATCTTGCCCTCCTTGATGGCTTTTTGCGTGTCTTCTTCGCACTCGAACACGCGGGCGGGACCGTGATGGTGCAGTTTGTCGTGGCCGGCCAGCTTGATGACGCAGCCTTCGGGCGCGAGATTGCCGCGCAGAATGGCGAGGCCGCCACGCGGCTTTAGCGCGCGATCGAGATGCAGTATCACCTTTTGGCCTGGTGTTTCTTTGGCGTCCGCGGCCTCTTGAGAGAAAGTGCGGCCGGTGATGGTGAGGGCAGAGCCATCCACGAACTTGCCATCCGCCAGGCGCTGCGCGATCATGCCGATGCCCCCTGCTTTATCTACATCCACGGCCATGTAGCGGCCGCCGGGTTTCAAATCGACGAACACGGGCGTGCGGGCGCTGACGGCCTCGAAATCGTCGATGGCCAGAGGCACTTCGGCTTCGCGCGCCATGGCGAGCAGGTGCAGAACGGCGTTGGTCGAGCCGCCGGTCGCCGCCACGCCGGCAATGGCATTATCGAACGCGGCGCGCGTGCAGATCTGGCGGGGGCGGCGGTCGTTGCGAACGGCGTCCATGACGATTTCGCCGCAGCGGCGCGCCACCGCCTCTTTGCGCTTATCGACTTGAGGGACGGAGGCGGTGCCCATGGGCGAGAGGCCGATCAGCTCCATTACGGTCGCCATGGTGTTGGCGGTATATTGGCCGCCGCAGGCTCCCGCGCCCGGGCAGGCGTGATCTTCAATCGCGCGCAATTCGGCATCGCTGATGCGGCCGGCTGCGTTCGCGCCTACCGCTTCGAACACTTCCATGATAGAGATATCACGGCCGTTGTAGCGCCCCGGAAGAATGGTGCCGCCGTAGAGAATCACCCCGGGAACGTTGACGCGCAACAGCGCCATGGCGGCGCCTGGAATGGTTTTGTCGCAGGCCACAAGCGCGACGATGCCATCGAACATGTGCCCGCGCACCAGCAGCTCGATGGAATCGGCGATCACCTCGCGGCTGACCAGCGACGCTTTCATTCCCTCGGTGCCCATAGTGACGCCATCGCTGATGGCGATGGTGTTGAATTCCATGGGCGTTCCTCCCGCCGCGCGAATCCCTTCCTTCACGTGAACCGCGAGCTCGCGCAGGTTGTAGTTGCAGGGCATGGTTTCGATCCACGTGTTGGCGACGCCGATAATAGGCTTGGCGAGGTCTTCATCGGTGAAGCCGATGGCTTTCAACATGGCGCGGGCGCCAGCGCGGTCGCGTCCTTGGGTGATGGTGTGACTCTGCAATTTCATAGGGAAGAGACCAGTGTACCGCCGAAGGCGGCGTTGATCTTCAGGGAAGGACCTCGAAGCCTTGCTCTCTGAAATGCCGATCGAAGGAGAAGACTGTTTGCACTCCCTCGCGCCGCATCGTCTCGAATGAGATGCAGTCCACTACGCTCAGATTCTTGCGTGCAGCGGTCAGGGCGGCTTCGACACTGGATTGGTGCCTGTCTGCCCCGATCCAATCCACTTGGAGCGGGGGCACGATTTTCTCGTGGAACGTCTGTAGCGCCGCAATTCCCAACCGGCGCTGCAGAAGCGCGCTAGTTTCGACCAGAACGTAATTAGTCGTCAGGAGGAGGTGTCCTTCGCGGAGTAGCCGACGCCACGTTTCCTGAGCGCGAGAGTGGTCTTGGTCATCTTCGTCCAGGATCGCGAAGAACGCTGACGTATCAACGAAGGCGATCATCAAATGCGTCGGCCAGGTATTTGTCGTAGTTTTCGCTCACATCCTTCAGCCCGGAATGGAACCCGCCGACCGCACGCATAGCCCGCTCCACGAGTTCTTGCCTGCTCACCACGGGACGTGATTCGAGCAGCCGATCCACGCCCTGCCGCACCAAAACGTCTATCGATTGACCCGAAGAGGAGGACAGTTTCGCAGCGCTTCGACCTGACGTTCTTCCAACTCTATCTCTGTGCGGACCATCGATTACACGATAGCAGAGATGCCTTTCTGTAGTCACTATCCTCGCGTCGCCACCTCGACCTCACGCTGCCGCGCGGCCGGTGCCATCGTTAGCCAAAGCGCCAAACCGACCAGCGGCACCACGGTCATGGATACCCAAGCTGCGGTGTACCAATGCAGATCGAACCAGCGGCCGTAAACTGGCAGCAACAGGGCTTGCGCGAGGCCCCACGCGCCGGAGCCGATGCCGGCGACCAAGCCCGTCTGATCGCCGGGATAGGCGCGGGCGGCGACGTGGAGGGAGACGGTGATGAAGCCGACTGCGACGAACATGCCCCAGAAGAACAGCGCAAGCACAATGGCGGTGGAGGCCGTCGCCGTTACTAGCGCCAGCGGAAATCCCAGCGCACCCATCAAGAGGTAGAGGCGAATGGGGCTCGGGTTGTCGCCAACGTAGCGGTCGGCGATCCAGCCCCAGAAATAGTAGCCGAGTCCCCACCCCAGGGTGGGAATCCAGAGGGTCGTGCCGAGCTCGGCCTGAGTCAAGCTCTGGACTCGGTTCAGATAGACGGGACTTAGCGTCAGCACGGTTCCCAGCGGCGCGCCTCCCAGACCCATGCCCACTACGAGCATCCAGAAACGGCGCTCGGCGATGCTCGGCCAGACAAGCTTGATGGTGCGTTTGGAGGGCATGAGCCATGGCGGGCGGCTGAAGCACCACCAGAGAACCAGCCATGCAGCACCGAGGCCGCCGGTGATTAGAAATGCCGAGCGCCAGCCGAGCCGTAGGGCCACGGGCGTGACCAACAGCGGCGTCACAATTGCGCCTAGCGTAGATCCGCTATAGGCGATGGCCATGCCGCGCGATTGGCGGTCGCGCGGAAGGGAATCCCGGGAAGTGCGCAGGCCACCGGGGAAAGTCGCGCCCTCTCCGAAGCCCAAAACCGCGCGTGCGAGTGCGAATCCTGCGAAGCCGGCAACCCAGGCGTGAGATACGCTGGCGGCAGTCCAGATCCCTACTGCTACGAGCATTCCCAGACGCAAGCCAATGCGGTCGAGCAGCGATCCCCAGAGGGGATTGGCGATCATGTAGGCGATCGAAAACGCGGAGATGGCGTCGGAGTAAGCGGCGATGCTCAGGCCGGTGTCTTTGAGGATCATGGGCGACAGCACAGCGAGCGTTTGCCGGTCCACATACGATAGCCAGGAGCACAGCATGATGACCGACGATGCCACCCACATGCGCCAGCCGCTATTTTTCTGTGGTACGTTCATGCTGTCATGGCCCTAAAATTCCGATGAGTGTTCCTTTGACTATCTCACACCTTGAGGAGTGGATCGGCCGAACCGAGACTTCGGCCGACCGGATCACACCGACACCGCTGGCCGCGCTTTCGGCCACTCTCGATCGCGACGATCCGCCGCCGCAGCCTGGCGATCCTTTGCCGCCTTCCTGGCATTGGCTGTTCTTTCTGCCGATTCACCGGCAGTCGGAACTCGGACCCGATGGGCATGCAGCGCGAGGCGGTTTTCTGCCGCCGGTGACGCTGCCGCGGCGGATGTGGGCGGGGAGCCGTGTCGCGTTCCATCAGCCGCTGCGGGTGGGAGATGCGATCACGCGCACGTCCTCTATCGTTTCGATCAAACAAACGGAAGGGCGCACCGGTCCTCTGGTGTTTGTGGTCGTGCTGCACAAGATTTCCAATGCCAACGGCCTGGCGGTTACCGACGAGCACGATATTGTGTACCGTGGGCAGGCGCAGCCCGGGCAAAAGGCGTCGGAGCCGCCGGCGGCACCTGCCCGTGCGGCCTGGCAGCGAACCATCCAGCCCGACGATGTACTGCTTTTCCGCTACTCGGCTCTGACATTTAACGGCCATCGGATTCATTACGACCGGCGCTACGCCACGGAAGTGGAAGGCTATCCGGGCCTAGTGGTACATGGGCCGCTGCTCGCGACTTTGCTGCTCGATTTGCTGCGGCGCAATCTGCCCGCGGCGAGGGTGTCGCGGTTTGAATTTCGGGCGGTGAGCCCGCTGTTTGACATCGCGCCGTTTTCGGTGTGCGGCGTACCGGCGGACAGCGGCACAATCCATCTGTGGGCCCAGAGCGATTCGGGCGGCTTGGCCATGGATGCGACCGCGGTACTCTCATAAAGTGATCGACCATCCCATTGCGCGCACGTACTTGTTCGTTCCTGGAAACCGTCCGGACCGGTTTGCCAAAGCCTGCGCCGCCGGCGCGGA
>DATBID010000541.1:0-4723 GCA_036557125.1 Bryobacteraceae bacterium
AGTTAAGCGAATTGCAAACTCAGCTTCGCCAAATGACCGCCAGCGTCAACCTGATTCTGGGCTTAGGCGGAGGATGGGACGCGAGCCAACTTCCCCAGATTCACGAGGTTTCCCGATCTCCGAAGAAGGAAGCCAAGTTACCCGTGCCCCCGGAAGCGGATCGCGTAGCGCCACCGAATCCACCGCCAGTAAAGTAAGGCCGGCTGTATCCAGTGAACCGAAAAGCGGCGTTCGCCCCGATCTCTCGCGTTATGATTGCGGATAGATGGGGCTTTTTTACATTGGTTGCCGGGTTCTCAATCCGGTGACTTCCAAGTCGGCGGCCGTACGGCGGCTGATGGTCGACACTGGCGCCGAGTCCACCTGGATTGAAGCGACGGTATTGGAGGCGATCGGTATCGAGCGGCGCAAGAAGGACCTTCAATTTCAGTTCGCGAACGGGCAGATCATCACACGCTCAGTCGGCTACGCGGTGCTTACGGTGGATAAGTCTGAGACCGTGGACGAAGTCGTTTTCGCCGAAACGGGCGATCTCCAACTGCTCGGCGCGCGAGCCCTGGAAGGTCTGAATCTACAAGTGGATGCTCGCCGGAAAAGGTTAGTGGCATCCGGTCCGATCATCAGTGCAGCCGCGGTGCCTCCGCGATTCGGGCGCTTGGTACAGGTACCCCCACGGGCTCCGAAGACTCGCCGAAAGACTAGAAGGAAGAGACCCGGAACACACCGAGACGCCCGATTGAAAACTCAATGAGGGTCAGGTGTGGGGCTGATGAGCCTCAGACGTTCCATTCAATTCAAAAAGTACGTCCGGTACAGCGTGTCCCGCTGCTTAGGTACGAACCCGGCGTCGCGAATCAGCCGCCGCAGTTGTTCTTCCGTTGCGCGGTGATGAGTTCCCGCGGCCGAGACCACATTCTCCTCGATCATGATGCTGCCCACGTCGTTGCCGCCAAAGCGCAAACCCAACTGGCAGGTCTTCAGCCCGGGCGTTACCCAAGATGACTGTATGTGCTCGATGTTATCCAGGTAAATGCGCGAAATGGCCAGCATTTGCAGGTATTCCACCGCCGTCGCTTCCTCTTTCACGGACCGGCCGAGGGCAGTGTTCTCCCGTTGAAAAGGCCATGGAATGAAAGCCGTAAATCCACCCGTCTCTTCCTGAAGGTTGCGCACCAATTCCAGGTGGTTCATACGCTGCTCGAAAGTCTCTCCGCATCCGAACATCATGGTCGCGGTGGTGCGCATCCCGAGCCGGTGCGCTGTCCGGTGCACGTCCACCCACTCCTCAACACTGCACTTTAGCCGGCTGATGCGGTGGCGTACGGCATCGTCCAGAATCTCCGCGCCACCCCCTGGAATGGAATCCAGGCCCGCATCCCGCAATCGCGCAATGGTGTCCCGCAGGCTTAAGCTGCTCACCTCGGCAATGTTGGTCACTTCCGGAGCGGAAAGACAATGCAGATGAATCGGAAACCGCTGCTTGATACTGCGGAACAAGTCCTCATACCATTCAATCTTCAAATCGGGATGCAGCCCTCCCTGCATCAGCACTCCCGTGCCTCCCAGGTCGATCGTCTCTTGTATCTTCTGAAAAATCACTTCCTGAGGCAGAATGTAGCCTTCCGCATGCCCCATCGGCCGGTAAAAGGCGCAGAAGGTGCAATACTCGGTGCAGAAATTGGTGTAGTTGATATTGCGGTCAATGATATAAGTGACAATTCCTTCCGGGTGCCACTTTCGGCGCACAGTATCGGCCTCCATGCCAATCCCAATCAGGTCGTCTGAGCGGAACAAGTCGAGCGTTTCCTGCCGCGAGATCATGTTCTACAAGATAACACTTGGTGGATAGAAGCCCAGGAACTTGGCTCAGGCGCCGATTGCCATAATGGCGGGCTGCAGCATCTCGGCGAAGAGGTATATCGTGAACAACGGTGTGGTATCGCCCTTACCCCATCGATTCACATGCCACCGGGCCTGCAGGTATTTGATCTCGGGGCGCTCCGCCAGATCCAGTTCGATCTGATAGGTGCCGCAGTAAAATTTCTGCGGAAACGCGATGAGGGGCTTACTCCCCCAGTCCGTGCCATCCGCGGACCCCCAGATGGAAACGTCAATTTTTTCCTGCTCGATGATTCGCGTAATTCCTAAGGTCAGGGTCAGCCCCCCGCCACAGTACTCTCCGAGACCGAATAGCACACCGGAGCCTGCTTCACGGACCGTGATTTCGGGAATTAGAAACACCGGAAGCATTAGTTCACCCGCCCCGGAAGAACTGACTCCTAAAGACAAGAAGACCTTTAGGATTGCCGGGGCAACTTAAGAGTCTCATATTTCGGGATAAAAGGAAAGATGCTTCCGCGACGCGGCCTTCCACAAGCTGTGCGGAAACGCGCTATTTAAACTTTATTAGTAGCTTGTTCGACAAAAAAGGAACGAATCGAATAAATAACTTGTAAGAAATGATAGCACCACTTCTTCGGGGGCTGTTGTACTCAGGCTACCTATTTAGCTCGGTGTATAACCTACGATATACGTCCATGTTCCGCAGCACTGCCTGCACATATTCTCGAGTCTCAGTGAAGGGAATAGCCTCCACAAACTCCGCCGGTTCACGGTATGTGTTCCAGCTTCGCCACTCGGCGGCGCGGTTGGGGCCGGCGTTATATGCAGCCAGGGTTTCTTCCAGGCTGCCGTTGTTGCTGTCGAGCATGGAACGAAAAATCGTAGCCCCGATCTTCAGGTTGATTGCCGGCTGGAATAGTACCCGGTTCGTAAATCGCAGGACGCCGGCCCGCCGGGCATATTCTCGCCCGGTCACGGGCTTAACCTGGGTCAGTCCGTACGCATTAGCCCGGGAAACGGCTTCGGGATTGAATTCCGATTCCTGGCGAATCAGCCCGGCCACTAAATATGGATCGAGACCCACCGCCTTGGCGCTGGTCATAAGCTGTTCGCGGTATGGCAGTGGGAAGAGCAGTTTCCAGAATTTCTGCGGCGCCCGTTCGAGCGGCAAATTCAGATAATCCGAATTCAGCGATTTCATGTCGCGCAGCCCTAGGTACGGCGCTTCCGCAGCCGTTGCCATTTCCATGGCTACCAGCGCGGGCTGGGCATCGATGCGCGCCCCAAAGCGCAGTTCCGCATCGGCCAGATCCGCTAGTCCGGCGCTCCGCAGCAGGCGCGATCGCTCGATCCGTGTGGCGGTCGCGGCGGTCGCTTCCGCCGGCACCGGCCGCGCCACAGGAGACCTGATCGTCGCCAGAAATTCTGCGGTCTTCGCCGAAACTCCCGCACCTTTGACTTCGCCGCCAGCCATGTGCTCTCGTGCCAAGACGGCATAATACGTATTGGGCCGCCCCTCTGCCAACTCTTTGTAGAAAGCGGCTGCCGAGGGGTAATCCTCTCCGCGCTCCGCCATGCGTCCCAGAAAATAGAGAGCCGCCCCGGCCGTGGCGTGTCCCGGGTACTTTTGCAGGTGATCGCGCATGAGACCGGCCGCGTCCGGCGAATTCGCCAGATAAGCCTCGAACGCTATACGCCAGTGAGCTTGAGCCGCTTGCGGCGATTCGGAAAAATCGCTGTACACCGACTGATCGAGTGAGGCCAACTCCGCCCGCCGGTTGGTCACCAGATAGTGATTCGCCACCGAGACCAATGCCCGCAGCCGCCACGGAGAATGCGGATACAATTTGCCGAGCCGCTTCACCGCCGCCATCATCCCGTCTTCATCCTTCTGCCGGCGCGCGCATTCTTCTATATAAAACCAACGTTCCGCATCGGCTTCCGATTCGGATATCTCCAGCCCGCGCAGGTACGGATATGCCGCGACCGTGTTCCCGCGCAGAACGTCCGCCGCTCCCATACGCACGCGAGCCTGTTCGAGCGGTAGCCCCACAAGCTGTCCGGTCAGAGCTTCATATTCCCGGCGCGCTTCCACATATTTCCCCGCATCCAGCATCAGGTCGGCGCGCCTCAAAAGCTGCTCCGGCAGCGGATGCGGAAATGCCGCCCCCATCGTGTCCTTCAGGGTGAGCAAAGCTGCCGCCGCGCGAGTCGCCGCATCCCCGGAAATGCGCGAGTAATAAACGCGCTGATAAAAATCGGCCGCATGCGCGAGATCTCCCGCAGCCTGATAGCAATCCGCCAGATTGATATCGCCTTCGGGCTCCGGCAGCTCCGCATAATGCGCCCGCAGTAGCCGGACCGCCTCCGCCGGCTGGGAAGGCTTCAGTGCCCGCGCAGCCAGAATCCACGCACGCCCAGCTAGCGGCGATTCCGGCAGAGCCGAAGGCGATCCGGGGTCGTCGGAATGCACGATTTCCAATCCTGGCCCAACCGCATCCAACTCGCTCGCTGCCTCCACTCGAGCGGCTCCCTGGTAATAGGCCACATAGTCGGCAATCCGCGGCAGCTTCGCCGCCAACCCATGCAAATTCTCTAGCGCCGCGGCGTAGTCCCGCTGCTCGTAAGCGGCCACCCCAAGCGCCAGGCGCGCCAGAGCGCCGTTTGTTTCCCCGCTATGCGTTTTCGCGTAGCTCTCGAGTGCCGTCCGCCGCGCCGGCGTCGGCATCTCCCGGTAATTCCGAGCAAGCGTGGCCAGCTCAGGCCGGACGGTCGCTATCTCTGCCGGCGGTGTGGCCCATAGTGGCAACGCCGCCATCATGGCGATGGGACTACGCCAAAGGGCCTGGATAATCTTTTCCGAGCAAGTCCGGGTCATCAT
>DATBID010000542.1:0-7503 GCA_036557125.1 Bryobacteraceae bacterium
TCTCCACGGTGATTGGCGTCTCGCAGGTTCAGATTTATAACGCCCAGAAGTATGCGGTGCGGGTTCAATTGAACCCTGATGCCATGGCGGCCCGCGGCATCGGAATCGACGAGGTGCAGAAGGCTATCCAGGAGAGTAACGCCAATCTTCCAACCGGGAAGATGTACGGGCCTAAACAGTCGTTCCAGGTGCTGGCGGATGGCCAGTTGATGGATGCCGCCGGCTATCGCCCGATCACGGTGGCGTGGCGCAACGGAGCGCCGGTGCGCCTGGAACAACTGGGCCACATTATTGACTCGACCGAGAATAACAAGAGCTACGGCTGGCTGAACAACGACCGCGCCGTACTGATGGCGGTTCAGCGCCAGCCCGGCACGAACACGGTGGAAGTGGTGCAGCGGGTGATGGCACTGTTGCCAGTGTTTCGCGCCGAGTTGCCCCCATCGCTGAACCTGCAAATCATGACGGACCGGTCCGCGCCGATCCGAGCCTCAGTCGATGACGTCAAGTTGACGCTACTGATGACGATGATCCTGGTAGTGTTAGTCATTTTCCTGTTCCTGAGGAATGTCACCGCAACAGTAATTCCCGGTGTAGCTGTCCCGCTTTCGATCGTGGGCACCTTCGCGGCAATGTACCTGCTGGGCTACAGCCTCAATAATCTTTCCTTAATGGCTCTGACGCTTTCCGTGGGGTTTGTGGTGGACGATGCCATTGTGATGTTGGAAAACATCGTGCGGTACCGGGAACTGGGCAAGCCGGGTATGGCTGCGGCGCTGGAAGCTTCCCGAGAGATCGGTTTCACTATTTTATCCATGACCGTGTCGCTGGTCGCGGTGTTCATCCCGGTTCTATTCATGGGCGGGCTGGTGGGACGGCTGCTGCATGAGTTCGCCGTGACGATTATCGTGGCAATTCTGATCTCCGGATTC
Source organism: Bryobacteraceae bacterium (assembly GCA_036557125.1). Taxonomy (GTDB): domain Bacteria; phylum Acidobacteriota; class Terriglobia; order Bryobacterales; family Bryobacteraceae; genus PSRJ01. The sequence goes on from DATBID010000542.1 coordinate 933, forward strand.
GTATCGCTGACGCTCACGCCTATGATGTGCAGCCGCTTTCTGCGTTTCGAACCCGGGGCGCGGCATGGCGTGCTTTACCGCTCGTTCGACTTTGGGTTTGACGTTATTGCTCGGGGTTACGATCGCACGCTGCGTCTGGCGATGCGGCATGGGTTTTCGACTCTAATGCTGGCAGTGGCCATGCTGGCCGGCACCGTTTACCTTCTCCTGACCATGCCCACCGGGTTTATTCCTTCGACCGATACAGGATCTCTGACGGGGCAAACGCTTGCCAACCAGGATATCTCGTACGAGGCAATGGCGCGCCATCAAAAGGCGGTGGCCGACATTATCCAGCGAGATCCGAACGTCGATCATGTCTACGCCAATTCCGGCGACAGTAATCAGGGAATCGTCTTCGTCACGCTGAAGCCGCGCAAGTCGCGGCCGCTGGGGGCCGAACAGATTGTAACCGAACTACGCCCCAAACTGGCGCAGATTCCTGGAATTCAGGTATTCTTGCAAAACCCTCCAGCCATCACACTAAGCGGCCAGAACATTCGGGCGTTGTACCAAATGGTGGTCGGGAGCGCGAACCTTCAAGAGATCTATTCCTGGGTGCCGAAGCTGATGGGAAAGATGCAGGCGCTACCCGGCATCCTAGACGTCAACTCGGACTTGCAGGTGCGCAGCCCCCAATTGCAGCTGAGTCTGAATCGGGATCGCGCTAACTCGCTGGGCATTTCGGCGCAGCAGATCGAAGACGCATTGTACTCGGCGTACGGCGCGAGGCTGGTATCCACGATTTTCACTCAAGCGAACCAATATTCAGTTATCACAGAGATCGCGCCCGAATACCAGAACTCGCCAGAAATGCTATCGAAACTGTATGTTCATTCGCCGGGAGGCCAGTTGGTGCCCCTGGACACTCTGGCCAAAGTGAAGCGCACGGTGGGACCGCTTTCGGTAAATCACTTCGGACAACTCCCGTCCGCAACCATTTCGTTCAACCTGGCGCCTGGCCTTTCCCTGGGCGAAGCCGCGGCGGCGTTGAACAACCTGGTTCGCGATATGCAGATGCCGGCCACCATAAACGTGAGCTATCAAGGCACGGTTCGCGAATTCGAGCGCAGCTTTCGCGGGATGTCGATTCTTTTGCTGGTGGCCGTTCTGACGATTTACATCATTCTGGGAATCCTTTACGAGAGCTTCATTCATCCGCTTACAATTCTTTCTGGCCTCCCTTCAGCTGTATTCGGGGCATTGCTAACGCTCAAAGTTTTCCATCGTGATTTGGACCTGTTCGCCTTTGTCGGTCTGATCATGTTATTTGGCGTGGTGAAGAAAAATGCCATCATGATGATCGACTTCGCCCTGGAGGCGCAACGCGAGGAGGGATGCCGCCCGGCGGAAGCAATCTATCGTGGCTGCACGTTGCGCTTCCGGCCGATCATGATGACCACAGTGGCTGCTTTGTTTGGCACGCTGCCGATCGCTCTGGGCTTTGGAGAGGGCGGCGATGCGCGCCGGCCGCTGGGTCTGGCAGTGGTAGGCGGCCTAGTGGTGTCGCAGTTCCTGACACTATACATTACTCCGGTAATCTATCTTTATGTGGAGCGATTGCGGGGAAACCGGCAGGGAACCGACGTATCCAGCCTCCCGCGACCGAAAGAGACCGTGGCTCATGCTTAGGCGTTAGCTGTTGATCTCTGAAACAGAATCGCTGAAGAGGCCAACTAAAGAGACAAACAGGAGTATCCAAAGCGTGAAGACGACCCCATGAAGGCCGAGGAGAACAGCAGCCAGCGGGCGGTCGCTCCAACTCAATCCGGTGTTCGCGTGCGCAAACACTGTCACCCCGAGCTTGAAGAGATTCTCGTTATTTCGTTATGGTCAGGGTGAGAGTGGGTGTTAATCACGAATCGGATCTTGTCTGAAATCTGGCGAATCGCGTTCCGGATTTGATCCCACAAATCGAGAAGTTATTGTCGACCAGTAACACCCAGTCATTGCCCGCGAGTACCTCCGAATTCTGCCAGCTCCGGCGACCAGGTAGACCTGGCCCGTGACGTGACGGGGTGACCACGCCGTCCTTGAGCACGTCCTGATAGCGCGGATCGTTCACGCCTCGGAATCCGCTGCGGTCGGGAATGGGTCCGCCGGTCGGAATCTCGGACCGCTGCCCCACGGCAGCTACTACGAGCAATATCGCAAACGTCACAACGAAGCCGATTCGAACGGGCCAGCCTTTTGCCTGGTACGAAAATCATCGAGAAACGCCCTTCTTCACTTCAGCGGTGGAGAGGTCGAACGACCTGGGAGCCATCGATTTGCTGGGGTCACCACACTTTGGCTGGAACTTCTCGGCGCGCCCTTGATAGGCCTCGGCCGTGTACACGTTACCTTCCTAGTCTACGGAGAATTCGTGAAGGTTCCGTTGCGAAGAGAGCCGGCGCGAGCGGTCGCCTGCCGATGAAATAGGCCAGACGCTGCGCAGCATGAGTCCCAGTTTCCCGGAGGTACCAATGTGCGCATGCCCCATGTCGCCTACGCTTCATGCTCCAAGCGGCCACGCCCACATTCGGTGAATTCCTGGGAAGTTCAGCGCTAATGAAAGGCGGCTTCAGCAGTAAGGAAGTCGGATAAAGGTTCTCGATATCGGTTAATATCACTCGGTGTTGTTTCGAAAAGATCTGGTGCTGCGGGCCTGCGCGATCTGAGCTTTGCCGACCAAACCCTTAGGTGACCCAGTCTTACTCAAGAGGCGGACAAGTGGAGAACGGCAGAGCGCGAAGACCCGCAACGGTCAGCGATACGTCTTGCGGAGAGTCCCTCCTGGCGTTCCAGCTATTTGTGAGTACTACGAAGGATGGTTCCAAATTAACTTCCGCTCGGGAAGTAGACGATATTTTTGCCGATTTTCTGCGGTTCAAACAGTGCATTCGCTTCCGCGATCCTCTGTTTGCGTACGGCCAAAATATCGGCCGCATACTGTTTTCGCTGCTCGATTAACTCCCGCTGTTTGGGCGATAGCTCCTTCAGGCTCTCCGCCGCGCGCTGGTGCATCTGACCCAACGTGACCTGCACGTTGGTCAGCATCTCATGATCCTTAATTTTGGAAGGCGGCACCACCCCGATAGATGCATGCTCCTGCACGGTCACCAGCCCATCGAAACCGATCACCGCATTCGAAAAGCCGTGGCTGCGTAGCGCATTCGTAAAATCCTCGGCAAAAGTCGGGCCCCGCGCTGTTTTCGTGCCCGATAAGCAGCTTACCAGGCGAATCGTGCCCTTGTGCTTCTTGGGGTCCAGGCCGGCCCCCATCAAAAAGGTGAGAAACTCCGAGGCAGTCATCTGTTTCGAGGTCCCTTTCTCATCCTGACCTTCGATGTGTCCCTGCCCGTCGCCGTGGCTGACGATATGTAGCGTTTCCATCTCTCCCAACTGCCTAAGCGGTGGTCCTTGCACATCCGCAGACCCCTCCCGCAGCGAACCTGTCGGATCGGTATAACCGGGTGAGGCGGCAACCAGATTCTCGTAGTTCTTCACGGCCGCGCTGTCTCTGCTAACCAAAATCACCAATCGCTGCACAACCCCGGCTTGGGCCGGTTTGCCCGACAACAATGGTGTGCCCACGAACGGCGGGCGAACGCCGCCAGGTTTCTGAATCGAGCGGACTCGGAACGCTATCTGCCCACTCCGCGGCCGCGTTTGCACGGTCGTGGTCCGAACTGGCACGGGGCAGGCTGCCGTCGCCGGGGAGTTTGTCCGAACCTGTGGTAGGTAAACTGGCAGCGCGCCCGCTGTCCGCAACTGTACGCCCGTTGGAGGTGCCGGCTGGGGCCGGTAAATAGGAGGCGCTGGCCGTGCCTCTAGGCCGAAACGAATCGGCTTCAACTGCACATCCGCCCTCGCTGCTTGGGGCCGGTAGACCGGTGGTGCTTTGGAACCGTTCACGATTTTCCGATTATAAACTCCGCATGCCTCCACCGGAAGCCCTCACACCGCCCCCCGGGTTGCAGTTGCTGGATGCGCACCCGCGCAATTCGGTTCGCGCATTTCGTTCCAATTAGCTGAGGGCGAATCCCATGCGATATCCACGAATGGAGTTCCAGGCGGCTTAAGAGCATGTTGTTCCTCAATCCAGTGCTCAAGCTCCTCCTGAGACGCCCGATTTCGCATGGCGCGAGTACAGCGTTAAGTCGAAATATCGCTTTAAGTTTCTGCTCACCGACCTGAGCTTGTACCATACTCCAGGAAGTAGCCTTCCAGTTGGCGTGGAGGTTCTCAGGCACGCGACTTGACTGGGAACGCGCCGCGCTGCCGCAGTCGTTGCCCTGTCGCCAGACTATCAGGGTGCGTCATACTTGCATGCAAGCCATGAAAGCCAATTTGATTGCCATCGGCGGCTTTGTGAGACGTTGATTCAGTTCACGTTTGTTTCGATGGCGACCTGCAATCGCCGCCAGCCGGACCGCAAAGGTGGTGATGTGGCTGGTGAAGAAGGGGTAATGCTGCAACGATTTTCTACCGTGTCACGGTTAGGTCAACCGTAGTTGTTCGGATCAAATTACCGCTGGTTGCAATAATTGTAATCGGAAACGTGCCCACCGGGGTTAGGAACGGATTGGTCGTCACGGTAAACTGAGCGGTTCCGCTTCCGGTCACAAAGAACGGAGTAATCGTGAGGGAAGAGAAAGCCGGCTGACCGCTGACACTAAACGATACGGCCGCGCTGAAACCATTAACGCCTGCAATCGTGAGCGTGGATTTGGCAGTTTGGCCTTTTACCACGCATGCGGTTGTGGGGTCGGCGCTGATGGTGAAGTCGGGCTGTTTGGTGCAATTGGAAAATGCCGCTGAACCGATCCGCGTGCTCCAGTTAAAATTTCCGTTAGTTTTCAGATACTGATTGGTGTACCAGAATGTGCAGTCATCGGCCGGATCAATGCGCATTGCGCTGTAGTCGCCCCAGCGATTCCCGCATGGCACCCCGCCGGCACAGATACGAAAGGTCTGGGACCCTGTACCGATCAGGAGTTGGGCCTCCCCTTCCATTGTGCCCAGTGGGTCGCTCGGCAGGCGCCCGGTATAGGCGATGCCCGGGTGAATTTTGCTGCTGGAAACGCTATAGCCAAGCAACATGTCGCCAAGTTTGCCCATGGCGATGCTGCCCATCCACCGGAAAGTCAAATCCGGCGAGAAGGTCCCTTGTTGGTAAATTGTCGGGGTACCGTTGGGGTCGCGGATTTCGTACCAGCGTGGGCCTATTGTGGAACCGTTCTGACACTGTGGTTGACCACCATAGATTCGTGGTCACCAAAGTTGCGGTACGCCATGCGATACATCATTACGTCGCCCAAGGTATCGAGCTGCTGAAAGACGCCTTTTTGCGGAACACAGGTTCCGCCGGTTCCGTTGCATGGAACGTTGAAGGGAGCCACTGAGATATCGATTGGGCCAGTGAATGTGGAAGCTCCCGGTTTCGCAAAATTCGGAGCGAGTTTCCATTCCCGTAAGGTGGCCGTTTCGAAGGTTACGAAGTAACCTGGGGAACCATCTGGCGGCGGCGTCGCACCATCCAGGTCTGCCGATTGATAGCCGCCATCACCCAGAATAGTGAAGCAGATCATGGCGGGACTCTGCTCGCCTGCCTCCATCGCGTTGCGGTCGAAGGCGCAGGCATCGGTCCCAACAAAGGTTTGGTCATTTACGAATAGGTGCGTCATCATCATGAAGGCCGGATTCGTCGCTGTTGGCCACACCGTAAAATGCGGGTAATCTGGAAAAAAGTTCTGAAAGGAGTACTCGTACAGATTGTAAGATCCCAGTGGATCGTTCGTCGTCGAAACGGCGAGGCACAAGGTATAAGGTATATTGAAACTGCCGATTTACGATAGAAACCAGCGATCTGCTAGCCGGTCGTACTGGGCTATCGGGTCACCACCGCCACTGGCACAGGCGTCGTGGAGCGGACTCCAGATCGAACCCAGTGTCTTCGGAAATCCGGGAAATATGTGTCCGGATTTGTCGTAGACGGCCCATTCCACGTTAACAATATCGATAATATGATTGGGGCCGACGGCCATATTAGAGTCGGAGGGGACGAAACCATTCGTACCCACGCCATCGAACTGAATGCCCGGTATTACGCCAACCAGCGGACCTGACCCACCTTGTACAACTGTGTCCGAGTTAGCGGTAGTTCCCCGGGTGGGAACCTGACGCAATGGTACAGCCGTATCGGCCGTGCTCGCAGGCGCGACTGGCAGCTCTGACGCTGGCGCGGAAATGCCGAATTTGACCGGATATCTCACCACCGGAGCAGTTTGGGACCAAGTGGTCCCAATAACCAATGATCCACAAAACAGCGCCAAGAGCCGCCGTCTTCCTTTGGTTTTCATGTGCCCTCCAGATGCGAGATGCTGCCTGAGAATCTTCCTTCCGCGCTCCAGCACCGCCCAAAATAACAAGGATATCCATAGGGATGGTAGCTTGCCCGCGCTGGGAACGCAGGTGCACGATCTGGCCAACGATGTGAGCGAGCCGGAAGACGCGTTCGACCAGTACAACCAATCGCTGAAGACGATCA
>DATBID010000543.1:0-2699 GCA_036557125.1 Bryobacteraceae bacterium
CAGCGCCTTCTTAAAATGGTTCACGGCTTCGGCACACCCCTTCCTCTTCTTGAAGTCTAACGAGAACCCGCGAAGCTGACTGTCACGCTATGCACACCTTCGTTGGTAAGCGATCACTCAATCACAATGCGGTTTCGCCGGCTCGAGGTTCTGCTCTTAGACTCGCGCGGAACGTTATGAGAGAATGTTCCGCATGTCGGGCCGTTTCCCATTGGCGTTAACCTGGGCAGTGCTGGCCGCCACGCCGGCAGCGGCGCAACAGCCGTGCGAGAGCCTCATGGGTCTCGCCCTGCCGAATATCACTATCTCCGAAGCGGCGTCCGTTCCAGCCGGTAAGCTCAAGCCGCTAGGTTTGACCGAAGCGGCCGATGTTCCCGCGTTTTGCCGGGTAAAAGGCGTGATTGCGCCGGAGATGAAATTTGAACTCTGGATGCCGGCACAATGGAACCGCAAGCTGCTGGCAGTGGGAAATGGAGGGCTCGCCGGCTCGATCAACTATCGTCAGATGATCGATCCCCTCCAGCGCGGGTATGCCACCAGCAGCACCGATACCGGCCACGAAGGCCGCTCCAACGATGCAAGCTGGGCGTCTGGCCACATGCAGCGCGTGATTGATTTTGCCCACCTCGCCATCCATGCCATGAGCCAGGCCGATAAAGCCGTGATCGAAGCGTTCTATGGCGCCCGCCCCGCGCACGCCTATTTCAGCGGCTGCTCGCAAGGAGGGCAGGAAGCGCTCATGTCTGCCCAGCGCTACCCGAAAGATTTCGATGGCATCATCGCCGGAGATCCAGCCAATTTCTGGACCCATAACCAGATCAGCCATGTCTGGGCGGTGCTGGCCACGCGTGGCGACAACTACATCCCCGCTGGCAAAGTTCCCCTGATTGCTAACGCCGTTAACAACGCTTGCGACGCGCTCGATGGCATCCGCGACGGCGTTCTCAACGACCCCCGCCGCTGCCGCTTCGACCCCAATAGTTTGCTATGCAAAGCCGGCGACTCACCCGATTGCCTCACCGCGGCGCAGGCCGAGGCGGTCCAAAAGTTATACGATGGCCCCGGCGAAAAAATCTATCCCGGCTTGCTTCCGGGTGGTGAAACCGGCCCGGGCGGGTGGAGCAACTGGATCACCGGCAAGTCCCCCGGCGCAAGCGGCCACGCCAACCTCGGATTGCCGTTCTTCCGCTACATCGTCTTTGACGATCCCGATTGGGACGCATCCAAATTCAAATTCGAGACCACTCCGGGTTTCGACAACGACGTCGAGTTCACCGATGACAAACTGGCCGCGATCTTCAACGCTACCGATCCCGACCTCAGTGCTTTCCGCGATAACGGCGGCAAATTGATCCAATATCATGGCTGGAGCGATCCGGATATCAGTCCTCTCAACAGCATCAACTACTACGAGAGCGTGCAGAAGGCGACGCCGGGAGCGGAGGAGTTTTATAAGTTATTTCTGGTGCCCGGCATGCAGCACTGTACAGGCGGGCCGGGGCCTTCCAAGTTCGACATGGTCTCGGCGCTTGACCAATGGGTGGAGCGGGGCGCGGCTCCTGAGCGCATCACCGCCGCCCACGTCACAACCGGCGGAGCCGTAGACCGCACGCGCCCGCTGTGCCCGTATCCGCAGGAGGCGCAGTGGAAAGGCGAGGGCAGCACCGACCAGGCGGAAAACTTCGTCTGTGCCCTGCCCAAACCGTTTTGATACAGGGAGAACCAGCATGACTCGTTTCCTCGGCCGGCGCTTTTGCCTGCTCGCTGCCATCGCCGCTTTGGCTTTACCGGCGGCCGCTCAAAAACATGCGCAATCGCCGAAATCGCTGCGCGTGTACGTCTTCGATTGCGGCATGATCAAAGGCCTCGATTCCTCCGCCACCTTCCATTTAAAGAAGGAAGAATTGGCGGGAGTCGATTTCGTGGTGCCTTGCTACCTGATCGCACACCCCAAGGGCACGCTCATGTGGGATGTCGGTGTAGTTCCCGATAGCGCATTCAAGGGCGATGGCTCGCCCGTCTCGCAGGGAAATCCGCCGGTCTCTATTACGGCTACCAAGCCCTTGCTGCCCCAACTGGCAGCCATTGGTTACACGCCCGCGGACATTACTTATCTGGGGCTGTCCCACTACCACTCCGACCACACCGCCAATGCCAATGCCTTCGCCGGTTCCACCTGGCTGGTGCATCAGACCGAGCGCGACGTTATGTTCGCCGAAAAGCCGGCCGGCATCATTCAGGTGGCCACGTTTAGCGCCCTCAAGAACGCCAAAACCAAAATCCTTCCCGAAACCGATTACGACGTGTTCGGCGATGGCACCGCGATCATCAAGTACGCGCCCGGCCACACCCCGGGGCACCAGGTGCTTTTGCTGAATTTGAAGAAGACAGGGCCGGTGCTCATTGCGGGCGATCTCTACCACTACCCCGAGGAGCGTTTCACCGATAAAACACCCACCTTCGAATTCAGTCATGAGCAATCGCTTGCGAGCCGCGCTAAGATCGAAGCCTTCCTGAAACAATCAAAGGCCCAGCTCTGGATCGAGCACGATCTCGCTACCTTCAACAAGCTGAAAAAAGCGCCGCAGTTCTACGAGTAGGCGTTTGAGCAAAGATCCCATGGCTGCTGCCCCTTCCTGGCGTCATCATCCACAACGGGTCTGGCTGCGGCGGGCTCTGTTTCAGATCCATCTCTGGAC
>DATBID010000544.1:0-4586 GCA_036557125.1 Bryobacteraceae bacterium
GAACCGGGCTGCTCAGCGCCCATTTACGAGGCTTCCTTTCCAGTGGCTAACTTGTGAATTTCAACGAGCTGCGCAGCCAGCAAACTACTCATTAAGTCTTCCATCGCGCTGACGTCTAACGCGCCCTCCTCCCATGCGGCATCGGCCTTCTGCAACGCATCCACATAGGCATCTCGGCGCTGGACAATTTGATCGGGTATGGTGGTCCTTCCAGGGAGGCGAAATCCGAGCTTTGCGCTCAAAATCAAGTAAGAGACAGCTCGCGATGTTCTCCCGTTTCCACCAAAGAAAGGGTGAATCCAGTTTAGTCGCCACATCACGTATGACGAGAGGTGAACGGCGTGCATTGCCCAATTCTGATTGACGTACGCACACATATCGCTCACGAGATCCGGTACGGCCGCGTGTGGCGGAGGTTGGTGCTTTACGCCCTGGATTACGACGTGACCGTCCCGAAAAAATCCAGCGCACGAATAGATTTGGTTTATCGCTAAGCGCTGGAATTCCTTAATGAGTTCCGGTGTTAATTGCGTTTCGCCAGATTTCCACTCTTCAGCGTGGTGTATTACTGCTAAGGCCTGAATTGCACCGTTCCGGCTCTCTGCCGCACGTTTTTCCTCCTGCGTTCGATACAGTGGAAAGCCGGGCACTCGGTCTATTTCGACTGGAATTCTGGATCAGCAGCTTTCAGAGAATCGACGGCGCGATCAATATCGGCACGCGTAATAGTTTCATTCTCGAAATGCGTATTTCCGTATGCGAAACTCCGCACCTGAGCATCGTGCTCTTCCGGCGTGATCTGGTGCTTGCGCGCCAGCTCGATAAGGTATTCGAGATTGTTCGCCATGATCATGCAATTTTATAGCAGGAGAGATTCCCTTTCCAGGTCCATTTCATCGAACATAGTACTTTTCGACCCGAACGGCCTCTCACATAACTTTGGATGCTGCTTAAACCTACACGGTTTACTTTTCTTATGCGGGATAGCTCTGCCCTTCGCTTATCCCTAGCTTAACTTAGTGCAAAATCAGCGAGTTACGCTGGTACCGGTTCTGTTTTGGTAAGCCAGTTCGTCTGTACTTAGGATCTCGAAGGCCCACGAAACAGCCGCAGCGGCCTCTCGGTTGGATGGGGTAATACACTCAAACCCCTATTGTCGGAGAGACGCAGAGCTGCTCAGGACCCCAAAAGCGAACTGATTCCTAGCGGATCAGTTGGTTCGCCAGAAACGCGCCCAGGTACGCCAGTCCTCCCATATACGTGAACTGCACGATGGGCCACTTCCAGCCGCCGGTTTCGCGGCGGACTACGGCGATTGTCGAGATGCACTGCATGGCGAACGCGAAGAAAATGAGCAGCGCTACCGCGCCGCCGGCGGTCAGATTGTTTTGCAGTGCGTGCTCTAAACCGATCCGGTTCGATTCGCCGTCCATTCCGTAAATCGCCCCTAACGTAGCGATAATGGTTTCGCGGGCGGCGAGTGAAGTGATCAGGCCGATGCCGATCTTCCAGTCAAAACCCAGCGGCTTGATCACGGGTTCGATCGTGCGGCCCAGCGTGCCCGCCAGGCTTTGGCCAATGGGTGGCATGTGGCCGTTTTGCACCGGCAGGTGGGCCATCACCCACAACACAACCGTCACCAGCAAAATAACCGTGCCGGCGCGCTGCAGGAAGATCTTCGACCGGTCCAGCAGGCGCAGGCTGAGCGATTGCAGCGTCGGCCAGCGGTAGGACGGCATCTCCAGCAAGAATGAAGTCCGGCCGCTTTTGAGGATCGATGATTTCAGCACTCGCGCGGTGGTCACTGCTGCGAGAAAGCCCAAAATGTACAGCCCCAGCATCGCCGCCGCGCGGGTGCTCAGCAGAAACCCTACGAGAGGCCGATTGGGGATGAAGGCTGCAATGATCAATGTGTAAACCGGCAGGCGCGCCGAGCAGGTCATGAACGGGGCGATCAGGATCGTCGCCATGCGGTCGCGCTTGTTTTCAATCGTGCGCGTGGCCATGATCGCCGGGACGGCGCAGGCATACGCGGAAAGCAGCGGAATGAACGATTTGCCTTGCAAGCCGACTCGCGCCATGGTGCGGTCCGCGATCAGCGCAGCGCGAGCCAGGTAGCCGGAGTCCTCTAAAATCCCAATAAAAAGGAAAAGCACCAGAATTTGCGGTAAAAAGGCAATCACCGATCCGACGCCCGACCAGACGCCATCGAGCAGCAGGCTTTTGAACGCGCCATCCGGCAGAACAGACGCAACCCACTTGCCGGTAATACCCAGGAACCAGTCCACCGCATCCTTGGATGGGTCGGCGATTCCGAAAATCGTCTGGAAAACGGCGATTACCACCATGCCGAAAATAAGGGGTCCAAAGATTTTATGCAGGAAAATCGCGTCCAGACGGCGGGTCCAGACAGGCGGCGCCGGGGCGCGGTAACGGGCGCTCGTGCCCACGCGGCCGGCCCATTCGCGGCACTTGGGGACATCCTGGAGGACGGGCAGTTGCATCAACGGAGCGGGCTTCGGCATGGCTCCCGCCAGGAACGCGTGAACCTGGTCGAGACCTTCGCCCTGCCGCGCGCTGATCAGCGCCACCGGAGCGCCAAGCTGTGCTGCGAGGGTTTCGAGATCGAGTTGCCCTCCGCGCCGGCGCAGATCGTCCGCCATATTTAAGATGACAAGCGTAGGCAAACCCAGCGCTAGAATGGGGGCGGCTAACATCAGGTGCCGCGCCAGGTTCGTCGAATCGAGGACCAGCAGCACGGCTTCCGGTTTGGGAGTATCGCCGCGATGGCCGGTAAGCACGTCATAAGCGATCTGCTCATCTTCCGAGCGCGGATTCAGGCTGTAGACGCCGGGAAGATCGATGATCCAGGTTTCGCGGCCGTCCGGCAGAACCGCCACGCCGGTATGTTGTTCTACGGTAACGCCAGGGAAATTGGCCACTTTCTGGCGCATGCCGGTAATGCGGTTGAAAAGTGTGGTTTTGCCGCTGTTCGGCGGGCCGATCACGGCCACCCGCATGCGCGCGGAACCGGCTCCTCCCTGAGGGGCGCGATCCAGGACGGCAGTGCCGGCCGCTGCGCACGAGTGGCAATCGCTCATTAACTTCTCTTGGAGTTAGATAACCTGACCTGCAGACGCCGGGCGGTTTCGCGGCGGAGCGCCACTTCGGACCCATCCACCTGGAAAACACACGGGTCGCCGCCGGGGGCGCTCAGCCCGGCGGTGATGTGTGCTCCAGGCAGGAACCCTAGTTCCATTAGCCTTCGGGCATCTTCGCCCGGCAGATCGATACGGTCTAGGATGGCGGCATCCCCCCGGCCCAGATCGGCCAGCGACCTCTGGATCAAGGCCTGCTCGTTGTTGCTACTCACTTGCAACATGGCTATAGTATCTATCTGGTTCCGCGGCTTGTCAACGGAGGGCGGTTTTTTCCAGGTTCTCTTTTGAGCCATCCGGAACCGAAACCCTCAACTATCGAATAATAAAGCATATACAACAGTCGATGCGGGCGCAATACCAGATACGGCCGGCTGGCGTGGGGGATCTTCCGCGGATTGCCGCCATCGAGCGCGCAAGTTTCGGGAGCGAAGCCTATGACTGCAAACTGTTTGCACATTACCTCCGCAAATGCGGCGAGCTCTTCCTGGTGGCTGAAACAAGCGAGAAAATCTGCGGCTATCTGCTGAGCTGTGTGCGGGGCCCAGCGGCCGAACTGGTCTCAGTCGCCGTAGCCCCCCATTTTCGGGGCAAAGGCGCGGCCTCCGCGCTGCTTGAAAGCGCCTTCTGCCGCCTCACCAGGCGTGGTGCAGCCCGTTTGCACCTGGTAGTGCGCGTGGACAACCTCGCCGCCCGCGCGTTCTATGAAAAATACGGCTTCCGCCGTCTGCGCCTGGTGCGCGGCTATTACGAAGATGAAGGCGATGGCGTCTCCATGTCGCGGCCGGTGAGGCTTCCCTGCGTGTCATAATAAACGAAAACCTTGGCTCAGATAACGTCTCTTAAGCAAGCTATCGCGGAAATGGTGGACGACGGCGATGTAATTGCCCTTGAAGGGTTTACGCACCTCATCCCCTTCGCGGCAGGACAGGAAATCATCCGGCAGGGGCGGCGCAACCTGACACTGGTGCGCATGACGCCTGACCTGATCTATGACCAGCTCATCGGCGCGGGCTGTGCCCGGAAGCTGATTTTCTCCTGGGGCGGCAATCCCGGAGTCGGCTCCCTCCACCGGCTGCGCGATGCCGTCGAGCAAGGCTGGCCGGCGCCGCTGGAACTGGAGGAACACGCGCATGCGGGCATGGCGGCCGCTTACACCGCCGGCGCATCCAATCTGCCCTTCGGTATCCTGCGAGGCTATCTGGGCAGCGATCTACCGAAATACAACACTAACGTGAAGTTCATCGAGTGCCCCTTTACCGGCGAGCGGCTGGCGGCGATTCCGGCGCTCCGGCCCGATGTTACCGTCATTCACGCGCAGAAGGCCGACCGCAAAGGCAACGTGCTGCTCTGGGGCGTGGTGGGTATCCAAAAGGAGGCCGCACTGGCGGCAAAGCGGGCCATCGTAACCGTGGAAGAAGTGGTGGA
>DATBID010000545.1:0-6694 GCA_036557125.1 Bryobacteraceae bacterium
CACCTGCACTTCACGAAATTCCCCGCTCTGGCCGACCTGCTCGCCGGCCTCCGCTATCGCGTCGAGGTCCGCACCTCTCCCGAAACCGGCGATCTCCCACTGGTCACCGTTTCCGCGCCTTTTGCCACCATTCGCCCGCCGGATAGCTTGGTGACCGTTGCCAGCGGCCTTGCCGGCGGAGCCAGCTTTGCCGAAGTGCTCGACCTCGCGACTGTCCAGAATCTCCAGGACCCGCTCCGCGAACAGATCACCGCCATTTTCCAAAAACACGGCCAGGAGCTGTAACCAGCCATGCGCAACCGGCACCGCGTCGTCTGGAGCAAGGGGATGTTCCTCAATCCGCAACAATTCCAGACGCAGGACCAGTTCTTCGAGTCGGCCCTACAATTCCGCTTCGCAGCCTCCTCGTTTGCCAATTGGGGCGTCACAGAGTTGGATATCGATGTAGAAGCCCTGCAAAACGGGCTCTTCCGCGTCGCAAAATGCACCGGGGTCCTGTCCGACGGTGAGTCGTTCGATATGCCGGATACGGATGAACTACCCGCCTCGCGCGCCGTGGCCGGCCATTTTCCACCCACGCGCGAATCACTGGATGTGTTTCTCGGAATTCCCGAAAATCGTCCCCGTGCCCGCAACGTCAGCATTCCTGGGAAAGCGGCGGCCGAGCCCCAGGATGGCGAAAATGCCGCGCCTCCCGCCACTCGCTATCTCGCGGAAACCCGCATGTTCACTGATGAGAACACCGGAGACGACGAGAAGCCCGTACAGGTCGCCCGCCGGACCTTCCGCTTGCTCTTTGAGGACGAGTATCGCGATGGTTTCTCAACCCTCCGCATCGCCCAGGTGATCCGCAATGCCGCCGGCATGCCGGTTCTCAATCCGCGCTTCGTTGCGCCCTGCCTGAGTCTCGGCTCCAGCGCTTATTTGAATTCGCTGCTGCGCCGCCAAATCGAGATCCTGGCTACCAAAAGCGCTGCTCTCTCCGGCCCCCGCCGGCAGCGCGGCAAAATCGCCGCTGAATTTTCCCCCTCCGAAACGGCCAACTTTTGGCTCCTCCACACCGTCAACTCCTATCTGCCCGAACTCAAACACATTTGGAAGGTTCGCAAAGGGCATCCCGAGGCGGCCTACGTGGCCATGCTCCGGCTCGCGGGGGCGCTCTCGACTTTTTCGCTCGAAGCCCACCCCGAGAACCTCCCCGATTACGACCATGACGATCTCGGGCACTCCTTCACTCTCCTGGATGAGAAGATTCGCGACTTGATGGAGACGGTGATTCCGTCGAAGTTTGTCGCCGTCCCGCTCGAAGTTCGCGACCGTTTCCTTTGGGGCGGAACAGTTACCGAAGATCAATATTTCCACGACTCCCAGTTTTTCCTGGCGGTGAGCGCCAAAATGGGCGTGGACGATCTCATCCGGAAAGTTCCGCAGCTCGTCAAGATCTCCTCCCCGGACGATATCCAGCGTCTCATCCGCAACGCGCTGCCGGGCATCACCCTGCGCCATGCCCCCGTCCCGCCCGCCGCTATCCCGATGAAACTGGATAGCCAGTATTTTGCACTAAACCAGAGTGGAGAGTTGTGGAACATGCTCACGCTCTCCCGCCAGCTCATGGTCCACGCACCCGGAGAAATCGTGGAACCGCGCATGGAGGTTCTGATCGTGTTGGAATAGGCTCTTGCTGTATGCCTGATTATTCACGGCCTGGTCCTTTGGGCATCGATGAGAATTCGTGCATTGCGCCGCGCGACCGGGTCGTTCGCGCGCCGGTGAAAAAGTGGCAATGCGATGACGACGTTCGAGGCGAGATCGCCCGCGTCGCTAAAGCATTTGTCGGTTCGCTCCGCTGGCGGGAAGACCTCGATAGCGTCGTAAAGTGCAGCAGGTTCGTCGATGACGTCCTGAGGCAGGTTTTCGCCGGCGCCTTAGGCCACCACCTCGATCCGCCGCCCCACATCGGAGGGATGCGCAGCCTGGTTGCTCACGCCTTGGAGGTCCATACCGAGTCGCCGTTCCTGCACAATCTGGGCGTCCAGATTCGCTCAGGACGACAAATTCCTCCCTTGGCCGGTGATTGGGCCATAAGCTGGACTGATATTCCCGGGTGGCGCGTGGTAAGCGAAGGACCCGGAGCCGCCCAGCCCGGCGATATCGTCAGCGAGTGGATCTTCTACCTGGGTGCGAGCGGTCATGTGGGCATCGTTGTCGGGCCTCGCCAGACCGTGTCCGCGGACTCTACGGCTTCACCACCCGGCAAAATCACCATCAGCGATTATGGGTTCCGTCCCGATAGCGATCCGCGCAAGTACTGCCACCAGAAGGATTGCACCATCCGGCGGTTCGGTTGCCCGGACCCGCCGCTGTGGCACTCCTGATCAATTTGTTCAGGAAATTGAAAAATATATTCGCCTCTTTTTCAACCATTTGCCCACGTCTCCCCACAAGAACCGCTCCACCGCATGCTTACACTGAAATCGAGAAGGATTTCAATCACCGGCCGGTGGCTCTTCTCAAAGTTGTTTGGTGTTCGCGCTTCCGCTGGGTAGTAGGCCCAGCGGTTGTCGCGGACGGGCATCGATGTCAGAAAAGAAGTCGTGGTAGTGCAGCAAACCCTGTTGGATCAATGAACGCCTTGGAACCCGCGTTCGGCTCATCATCGCTCTCGGTTTCGCCTGTTCCGCCGTTTTCGACAGCGCCTTCGCGCAATCGGCCCAGCCCGTGGTTCCCCCGACCGCCGACCGCATCTCCGCCCCCGATTCCATGGTCTACTTCTTCCTTTTCGATCACATCACCCGCCAGGATTCGCTCGCGGCCCAGCAAGCGGCTGTTGGCAAGAACGGCAATGCCATAAAGACCTATTACGCAAGCGCCGTCGGCATCACCCCTCCGATTTCCAGATCCTGCACGACACTTCTCTCACGTGCCGGGCTTTGGTCGCCCGGCAGGACGATGCCGCCGCAGCCGTGATCAAAAAGTTCCGCGCCTCAGCCGCGGCCTCGCATAATCCGTTTGACTCGGTATATGCGTTCTCAGGGAGAGGAGCGGTGCGACTAGGGGTCGCGCACGGGCGAGGGCGCCCGCCCTACGGGTGATTGTCTGTGGCGGAGATTGGTTCTAATCTACGTAAGATATGACCGTATGGTAGAACTGGAGAGTTTACGGTCGCTTGCGGCCCACTTGCCAGCCGGGTTGTTCACCATCGATTCCAGCGGCAGATGTGTCTATGTGAACGCAAAGGCGCTAGAACTCTGCGGCGTTGACCAGGAGAACCTCGTCGGCCAACCGTGGGCTCAAGCGTTCAAAATAGAGGCTGCCGATCTCGTCATGGCGAGTTGGTCGGCGGGCGCGTCGACGGTTTACAAAGGTGTATTTCGCGCTTACAGAGCAGGTTTGCCGTGCTGGATCGAGGTACGCACGGCGCCCATCGCCACAGGCGAAAAAGAATTGTCCGGCCACGCGGGGATCATTTTGGAGACTATGGACGCATGGGATATGGAACGAAGGATCGCCACGCGAGACGCCGTTACCCACATCCTGGCCGATTCCGCAACGATCGAGGGTGCCCGTCAGCGGCTCTTGGCGGAAGTTGGAGTCATTCTCGGTTGGCGCGTAGGCGTGTTCTGGCAACCGGACGAACCGGCCAGAAGCCTGCGCCCGGTGACCCTATGGGCGGCGTCTCCCGCCGTTAGTATCGAAGCCCTGACGAGCAATCGGACCTTCCCTGCCGGCATCGGATTGCCGGGCCGAGTGTGGAGTAGTAGGGAGCCCGCCTGGATCACCGACATCGCCCTTGACACGAACTTCCCGCGAAGGCAAGGCGCGCTTCAGGCGGGCTTTCACGGAGCGTTTGCATTTCCGATTCTTCTCGGCGGGGAGATTTTTGGCGTAATCGAGTTTTTTACCAATGAAGTCTGGGGGCCGGACGCCGATCTCCTGGAACTGGTTGGTGTCATTGGAAGCCAAATCGGGCAGTTTATCGACCGCAAGCGCAAAGAAGCGAGCTTGCGGCAAAGTGAAGAGCGGCTGCAATTAATTGCTAACCATATCGGCGAGGTTTTGTGGATCATCGATCCGATGCAGCGAAGCCTCGTCTATGTCAGTCCATCTTTTGAGGCGATTTGGGGCCGTCCGGCTGAGAGCGTGTTACAAGGGGCGGAGAGTTTTCTGGAAACGGTTCACTCGGATGATCGCAGTTGTGCGAGGGCATTTGTTGACCGGATTTTCAGCGGGAAAGAGACGGACGAGGAGTTCCGCATTATTCGACCGGACGGGACTATCCGCTGGATTAGGGATCTCGCATTTCCAGTGCGGAATGAGAGGGGAGACCTGGAGCATGTCGTAGGTCTGGCAGTGGATATCACAGATAGGCGCGAGCAGGAACAGCAACGGGCCAGAGCAGAGAAAGCCGAGGCGATTGCAGCATTAGCCGGAGGATTGGCGCATGATTTGAACAACCTCCTGACGGGCGTGCTCGGCAATACTACCATCGCCATTGACATGTTGGGCGAATACCACCCTGCAACCTGGCGGCTTCGCAACACTTTGTCCGCCGGCGAGCGCGCCGCTGCGATCGTGAGTCAGATTCTGGCGTATGCCGGGAAAGGGCGTTTCATCGACAGACTGGTAAACCTCTCGGAAACCGTCAGCGAGTTTGTGAAAGCCATCCGCGCCTCTGTTCCGCGCAACATCCGGCTGGAAACACATCTGCGCGAGGACCTTCCTTTGATTAGAGCGGACCCGAATCAAATCCGGCAGTTGATTGGAAATTTATATCTGAATGCTGTGGAGGCTATCGGAGAAACGGACGGTATTGTCACGATTTTGACGGACCTGGAGCGGATCAAAGAACGGAGGGGCGAATCCGCTGATGTATTGCCACCCGGCGATTACATCTGCCTTAAGGTAATCGATACCGGATGCGGCATCGATGAGCAGGCCAGGACCCGAATTTTCGATCCATTCTTCAGCACCAAATTTGTCGGGCGTGGACTCGGACTGGCAGCGGCGCAAGGCATCATCAGAGCGCACGGAGGCGCGATTCGAGTGGCAAGCCAACCGGGTCTCGGGAGCACTTTTACCTGTCTGCTTCCAGTGAATGGCGCGCTGGAGTAAAAGTGAAGGCTCGCACCAGTCACCTATTTGCAGAAGCGTTACACTGAAATTTCATGCAAACCTCCGGACTCCACCGTTATTCCATGGCAGTCGCGGCGCTCACGTTGCTCGTGGTGATTACGGGAGCGGTTGTTACCAGCAGCCAGCGGGAAACTCCGGTCTCTTCGACGCCCGAACAGCAGATCCACCTCTGGATGGCCGCGGCAGTCAGCCTGCTCACGATTGGTTTGGCCTTTCGGTTATCACGCGTCGCGGATCATCCCTGGTTCGGAAAGCTCGGCTGGAGCGCGCTCGGCCTCGTGATCGTACAGGCTGCCATTGGAATCCTGGCTCCTTCGGCCGCCGCCGTACACGCAGTGTTGGCGCAGGTTTTTTTCGGTCTGACTGTGGCAATCGCCGTTCTGACCTCGACGGAATGGTCCGGCAAGCCGGAGCTGATCGACGATCAGATGCGGCCGCCGATGCCTATGCTTGCCGATATCACGCTGGCGCTGGTGCTGGTACAGATCATGCTTGGGGCAGCGGTTCGGCATAAATTGCTCGGCGCTATCTCGCACATCGGTTTCGCCATCATCGTCGCTCTCGTGGCGCTCCTGCTTGGCATGTGTGTGTTGCATCAGGCGCCGCAGCACCGGCGCTTGCGTCCCGCCGCAGTTCACCTGCTGGTAATCGTCGGAGTGCAGGTTTTTCTGGGTTTTGGGGCGTTTATCCTGGAACTGATGATGGCGGAAACGGCACTCGCGGTGGTGATTGTGACTGCCGCACACGTCACCACGGCTGCTCTGGTGTTAGGTTCGACGGTGCTGCTCGATCTCGAAATCCACCGCTATATGAAAGCCGGTCTGCCTCAGCGCGAGGCGGCGCGGCCCACAGTGGCCAACTGAACTACGGCGTGTGAGTGGCTGGCGGTTGGACTTCCCGGCGACCCCGGGCCTTCCCAATAGCCGATCAGCCGGCCCATTGTCAGGATACTGAGCCAGAGCACCAGGGAAACTCCACCGGCCAGTTTGGCTCGCGTGGGCAGCTTGGGCTCTTTATCGATCGCGGCCGTGTTGTTGTACACTCGCGGCCGGAAAATCAGGGCGTGCACGCCCACCAGCACGAGCAGCGACATCTTCGTCCAGAAAAACGGGTTGGGCGAATACTTCACAGCCTCCGAGGAAGCCAGCAGCGCTCCCATCGTGACCATGATGCAAAAGCCAAACCGTTTCCAGAAGCGGAACTGGTTCACCACATCCGTTACCGTACGACCTTTCAACGCGAGTCCCAGCAGGCGCAGATCGGTCATCAGAATCATGCCGCCGAACACCGCGATGCACGCGAGATGAGTGGTCAGCACTACCGGGTAGACGAGCGCAGATTCACGAAAATCCGTAAGAAAGCCGATGCTCTGAATGGTTTCTGCAATGGACATGTCGCTCTCCTACACAAATGCGATAAACAGGCCGCCGGCCACGACCGAGACCCACAGCGCGAGCGAAAGCGCGCCCACCAATTTGTTCACTCCCGGCGATGCGTCCGCCATGACTACTTTGCGGTGAACGGTGTAGTTATACAGGATCGCCACCAGCAGGGCCACCAT
>DATBID010000546.1:0-6922 GCA_036557125.1 Bryobacteraceae bacterium
CCAATCCTCTCGGTTCACTGAACCTTTTGCGCTCGAACCCCGAACTCACCGGCCTTGCTGTCGTCACCACGCTCTACTATCTCGCCCACCAATCCTTGCCCTCCATGTGGGCTCTCTACACCGAATATCGCTACGCTTGGAACCGCGCCGACGTCGGCCTCTCGCTCGCCGTTGTTGGCGTCAGTGCCGCGATTGTCTCAAGCTTGCTTGTCGGCCCGTTCGTCAAGCGCTATGGAGAACGCCGTAGTCTGCTCTGGGGCCTGTCTTTCGGAATCGCAGGCTTTTTCTGTTTTGGACTTGCCACGCGCGGCTGGTTTGCTCTCGCCTCGATTCCGCTGATCGCCCTTTGGGGAATCGCTGGCCCTGCCATGCAATCCCTCATGTCTCAATGTGTGGATCCTTCTTCGCAAGGCAAGCTGCAGGGAGCGATCAATTCTGTTCGCGCGCTCACCGGCATGGCCGGGCCCATCCTCTTCACACAGATCTTCGCCTTCGCCATCTCGCGCTCGTCAGCTCTCCATCTGCCCGGCGCACCCTACGAACTGGCCGGCTGTCTCCTCTTTTGCAGCATTTTGGTTGCCGCCTACGTCACGCGCCCTCGCAGCGCCGCATCTCTCTCTGCTGCCGCGTCTTCCACCTCTCCCGACAGCAGCCCCTGATTCTGACCGCGACTCGTCATTCTGAGGAGCGTAGCGACGAAGAATCCCTCTTCGTGGTATCCCGCTGTCACCCTCCCCGTTCATCCGAGCATCTAACCTTGCGTACCAAACTCACTCTCCGGAGGAACGCCCATGTCCCGCAAGAACAACTCGCACTGGACGCCAAGTGACCTCGACCGCGCACGCCCGCTTCTGCATCAACACGCGCACGAAATTCAGGCCTATGGCACCATTTCCAAGCTCTCTATCGCCCTCGATCAAAAGGCCTGCGCCCAGAGCGTCGAAAACCTCAATCAGGTCCTCGCCGACACCATGACTCTTCGCGATCTCTACAAGAAGCATCATTGGCAAGTCGTCGGCCACACCTTCTATCAGCTCCATCTTCTCTTCGATAAGCATTTCGGCGAACAAGTCGAACTCGTCGACTCCATCGCCGAACGCATTCAGCTCCTCGGCGGTGTCAGCATCGCCATGGCCGCGGACGTCGCGGAGACCACCATCATTCCTCGCCCACCGCGTGGCCGCGAAGAAGCTCCCGTCCAAATCTCGCGCCTTCTCGAAGCTCATGAAATGATCCTCAAGGAAGCTCGAACCATGGCTAAAGAAGCCGATGACTCTGGCGACGATGGCACCAACGATCTCCTCGTCAGCGATGTCATTCGCACCAACGAACTACAAGTCTGGTTCCTCTCCGAACATCTTGTTGACGTTCCTCTGGTGAAGGCCGACGACGAAACGCCGGCCAAAGAAGTTCCTGCAAAGACCAGATCCGCCTCTGCTTCATCGAACCGCTGAACAGTCCTTTTGTGATCGAGAGAGTGCCGCTGTCCACAGCAGCACTCTCTCCTTTTCGGTCCATTCGTAAGCTCGCGATATCGGCCGAATCCAATTTGCGCTGTTAGTACTAACAGTTGAGCCGCCTCGCCTTCTGGTCAGAATCGGCTTCGTTGCCAGCCACACGGCTCAAACGAGTCGGCCACTCAAGGAGAGCTCTCGGTGAAAAAGATATTCGTATGCCTGTCCGCTTTCGCGGCTCTGTCCATTGCTTCCAGCGCTTACGCGCATCAGCAAGCGCAAGCATCTTCGCAGCCCTCCGCAACCGCGCAAGCCGGCATCGACCAGGACATTAAGCTGCTGCGTCAAGATATCCAGTCTGGAAGAAAGCAGATCGTCGCCGCCAACCTCAAGCTCACAGACGATCAGGCCACAAAATTCTGGCCCGTCTATGAACAGTACGTCGCCGAGCTCGTGAAGATCGGCGATCAAAAAACTCAGCTCCTCAAGGAATACTCCGACGAATGGGGCCGAATGACCGACGAGCAAGGTTCCAGCCTGCTGAAGCGTTCTCTTGCCTTGGATCAGCAGGTCGCTCAACTGCGCGTGAAATACGCCTCTATCTTCGAAAAGGCCGTGCCCGGCAAAGTCGTCGCCACATTCTTCCAGATCGATCGCCGCATTCAATCGCTCATCGACATCCAACTTCAGTCGCAAATCCCTCTCGTCCAATCGCAGGATTGATGTACGTACAAGACCCGGCCTTAGCCGTGCAATCGCGTCACTGGTTGCACCTCGAAAAATTCGCGTGACCAAAGCGCCACACCCGAATCTAAAGAAAGGGTTCGGGGCTGCGTTTTCTGTGTGCAGTGCGGGAGCCGGAGGAGCTTGGCACATGCGACAGAACCATCCAGACGGTAAACCATCGGCGCCGTGGGCACTTGCGCGTTGGAGTCCCCTGCCTCTCCGGCTCATTGTCGGTTACGGCTTCATGCAGCACGGTTTTGCGAAGTTGTCCCGAGGACCTGACTCCTTCGCCGCCATTCTTCACGCCCTGGGTGTTCCGGCGCCCCACCTCATGGCTTGGGTCAGCATTCTGACGGAGCTTCTTGGCGGACTGGCGATCCTGCTCGGTGTGTTCATCCCGCTCGCCGCTATTCCCATGACTTTCCTTCTCCTCGTAGCGGCGTTTACCGTGCATCTTCACAACGGCTTCAGCTCTATCAAACTGATCGCCGTAACCTCCGCTGGTCCCCAATTCGGACCGGTCGGCTACGAAGTCAATCTGCTCTATCTCGCATGCCTTGCCGCCCTGGTTCTCGGTGGCCCGGGGCCCTTCGCACTCAATTCCCTTCTGCGAAAGCGAAGCGCGTCCCGCGCATAAGGGCATTCCTCGTTTTTCTGCTGTGGGGTCGAGACTAAGCCCTATTTAGCCGCACAGGTTTTGTTTCGTTCGCCTAAGCAATACCGCCCACCCGGCTACTTGGCTTACCCGATGTCCGTAGGCCACAGCTCCAGGGAATATAGTCCCGCAGTCTGAACTTGCGCTGAATTCATGCGCTACCGCTCGGCCCCCGAAGCGAGGTGCAAACATGCTTGGAACCATACTCATCGTCCTGTTGATCTTGGCTCTGATTGGCGCATTTCCACGCTGGGGCTACAGCCGCGGTTGGGGCTATTACCCCTCCGGAGGCCTCGGCCTCGTCCTTCTCATCATCATCATCCTTGTGCTCTTAGGACGCATCTGAGCGTTACTTCTTCGCTGTTTGCTTGATTCGCCGTTTCGACTCCCGGGACCGCCGCTGTACCCACTTGCAGTCGCGGCTCTCTGCGAATAGGGCCTTTCGTGTATTGAGTATCGCTAATTGAGGAACATACTCTTCGCGCCATGCCCAACACTCTTCCCGCCCACCTTGTCGAAGCGGGTGGTGTCAAACGTTGCTCCCTCTGTCTCCAGCCGTTTCCTGAAACTCCGACACGCTCTCTCAGTCAGGTCTTCGCGGAGCATGTCCGAACGGTTCACGCGCGAAGTGCGCTGGCACAGCGCACCCCTCGAGACCCATCTAACAACGCGAAAAATAGGCCCGTATAGCCACCGATTGCGGACTGTTGCTGGAAGGCGCTCTCTTACTTGGGCCCTAGCCGAGCGTACCGGCGCGAGACTCGCGTTACTCTTTCCCAAGTACCCCGCCGGGCCTCCGCGATTCTCCACGCTCGCCGGACGATAAACATCACAAATTTGCTGATGCTCGCATCTCTTCTCTTCGCCGCCAGTCGAATTCGCCGGCCTTCCTCCCTCGAGCACCGCAGCAGCATCGCGGTCCTGGGTTGGGATGCAAGTGGCCGTCCGCGGATGGTATCGCCGATTCCGTTCGCAGGAAGCTTGAGCGCGCTCAATCGATGGAAGCGGGCGAATAGCGCCTCTTCGAATTCGATCGACTTCATGAGTATTGACAGCAAATAGCTGCTCACCTTGCGATGTTCCCGGGCCGCCTGTTCGCGGATTCCCGCTGCCTCTTCTTGCGAGCAGCAAATCAACAAGGCGGCGCGCTCTTCCATTCGTCATTCATATCACATGCTATGAAAACTTGCTTTGAAAGTTTAGTCGCCGCACCATCCACTCTGGGGATTCGGAAGATGAGCGCGTATGACATTTTTTCGGGAACACCCGCGCGCGGTGCACTCTGGTTGGAATGCGTCGAAGGTCGGCAGCAAGCATACGAACGAATGAAGAAACGGGCCGCCGAGAATCCGGGACCGTATTTTTTGTTCGATTCGTCGACGGGAAGCCCAATCGCTTCCTTCGACACTTCGGTCTCGACAGCATCCAAACCTGATTCTGCATTCCAGCCGTGGTGGCCCAAACCGCGGGACTAGCACGAACTGTGAACGATGCACCGCGGTGCTAACCGACTTTCTCACTCCCGGGAAAGCAGCGCTTTAGCCATGTCCCCTCGCCTCGCCACGTTGTAACTAGCTCACCGCCTTTGCTGGGTGACACTCTACTTTCACCATAGCCCCACATCGTCGTCTCGCATTTGCGGGTGAGACCGCTTCCTCTCCGAGCGGTGTTTGCGAGGAGAAATCTGCTTTGCCTTTGCTTCGGCTTTTGCTCTTCCTGGGAACCGCACCGTACCACCAGCAACGCAACTGCCAGCCGCACCTTCTTATACCTTGTGCTCATCGAACTAGTGATGGCGTCACGATGGATGGATAGCGAGAGTGACTCCTTTGTAGAGTGAGCGTCCCCCACCCGCCGCTGCCCTACTCGAAAGCGCGGCAATTTCATGAACAATCGCGACGTTATCGTCATCGGCGCATCGGCCGGCGGAGTTTCCGCTCTGAAAACCCTCTTTCGCGCTTTCCCGGCGGATCTTCCGGCTGCGATCTTCGTGGTTCTTCACGTTTCGGCTCGAGAACCGAGTCACCTTCCTTCGATTCTGCGGACCCGAACCTCCTTGCGAGTCGATCACGCAAAAGACGGTGAGACAATCCAGTCCGGCCACGTCTATGTTGCCCCTCCTGATCGTCACGTCGTGATTGAGTCCGGCCATCTGCATTTGAACGTCGCGCCTAGAGAGAACCGCGCTCGACCCGCCATTAATCCGCTGTTTCGCTCCGCCGCGCTCGCTTATGGTCCGCGAGTGATCGGCGTCATCCTGAGCGGAACCCTCGATGACGGAACGGCTGGCCTTTGGGAAATTAAGCACCGCGGCGGCATTGCTATCGCTCAGTCGCCCGAAGATGCCGAGCACGATCAGATGCCCAGTAACGCGATCGCGAATGTTCGTGTGGACTATGAGGTTGCTGTTGCCGAAATGGGTCCCCTACTGATTTCGCTCGTGGGCCAAGCACCGGAGTCGCAACTTCGGGGAGAGGAACGCACCGTGCCAGAAAATACTCGACTAACTTGCCCGGATTGTCACGGACCAATACAGCGGTCTCGCATGGGCGAGGTCACCGAATACAAATGTCGTGTTGGACATACGTACAGTCCCCAAAACATGTTGGCCGCACATGATGACTCTGAGGAGCGTGCCCTGTGGTCCGCGATTGAATCTCTCGAGGAAGGCGCGGACCTGGCGGACGAGTTGCGCGCGGACCGCAACCAGCAGAATGGCAACAACCTAAAACAGAGTGCCGAAGCGAAACGAACTCTCGCCAAAACCATTCGCTCAGCCGTCGAAACGGTCAGCCTTAAGCAGAAATAGCCCGCCGCCGACCCCGGCTTCGATTTGCGCCTTCATCGTATTACCCGCCGGCGCCAGCCATTTTCCGTAACCGATCATTCGCGAAATACTGTGCCTGCCCTTCTTCGATAGCCTGCAGAACCAGAGCAGCCACGAATTCCGGCTTGTCCCCATCGGCATAACTGGCCGTCGGACCTCCGCCAGCCGGATTCCCCATCCTGTTCTTGCCGAAGTTCGTCGCGGTAATAAACGGATAGATTTCGCTGACCACAATGCGATCTTTTTCCAATTCGGCCCGCGCCGTCAGACTGAAGCCAAGCAGCGCGCGTTTCGACGACGAGTACACCCCGTATTGCGGAATCGTCATGAACGCAGTCCCCGAATTGATGTTTACGATGCTTCCGCCGCCTTGCGCTCGCATCACCGGAATCACCGCCTGCATTGCGACGATCGGCCCCAAGACATTGAGATGGAAGATTTCGTCAAAAATCTCGGGCTCGATCTCCTCAATGGAAGCCGCATAGCTGCGCCCTGCATTATTCACCAGCCCGTTAATGCGACCGTAATGCCGGTGCACAGCACTGACGGCTTCCCGCACGCGATCGAACTGCGTCATGTCCACGGTCAACGGCAAACTGCCCGGCAGCTTCTGCGCCAATTCTTCGAGAGCATCGGTGCTGCGCGCGAGAAGTGCCACCTTCGCACCGCGATCCGACAGAGCCATCGCCGTCGCCAGCCCAATTCCCGAAGACGCCCCCGTCACAATAAATACCCGATCTCTAATCTCCATCGTCCGATCCTCCCAATTCCAACCGCCACTTTGCCATTGTCGCTGAAGCGCCGGCCTTCTGAGGCCGGCATCTTCTCTTCGCCGTCATTCTAAGCGCGCCCTCGCGCGAAGAATCCCTCTTGCCGCTCTACGCAGAACCATCCTCGCCCTCACACCAACAACTCCAAACCTGTCATCCCGAACCGCCGCCTTTCGGCGCGTGAGGGATCTGCTTTTCGCTTTTCGCCTTTGTAGCGCCCGCCGACCGTGGCGGGCCTCTTTGCTTTTGTTTGCCCTCTTCGCCTTTCGTAGCGCCTGCCTGCCGCAGGCAGGGCCGCCTTCTGCCTCCCCAGCTAGCCGGGGACGCGGGCGCCTTTGCCTTTGCTGGGACCGCCGTTCTCCAGAATGGCCTCTTGCCTTTTCCTATGCCGCTACGCCCCATTCCGCACGGTGCATGGAATCAAGCTCCAGGACCTGTTTACCCTCTTGCCTTCGTAGATTCTCTTTTCGAAATCAAGCTGTAATTGTCG
>DATBID010000547.1:0-3164 GCA_036557125.1 Bryobacteraceae bacterium
CTGCCTCGCCCATGAGCCCACGTATTCTGGTCACCGTGAGCGCGAGGTCGTCCGGCTTTACGGGTTGCGGCGCTGGCTCCTGACCGGGAGAGCACAGAAGTCCACGTTTCATCAATTCGCTATGGAGCGCCTGAAAATCGCGTTTCGGTCTGATGACGCCCCAATAGATGAATGCCTCTTCAAGCCGTCCCGATCCGGGAAACGCCCGGAGCAGCCGCTTCGGTTGTCTGCGCGGCGTCCAATCGAACAACTCGACGGGCCGGCCGGTGGAGCAGGTTTCCGCGAGCATCGACGCGCTATCCGCGGTGACAATGAAGCGATCGGCGACCGCGAGATAGGCCGGATACGGATTTTCGTCCTTGTTCGTCGGGTGCCACCGGTAGATGTAAGCAGGGCCCTGTATGGCCGCCACCAGCGCATCAGCGGCATTCGGCGGCGTGCGCGGGCTGGTGCTGACAAGAAGGCTTCCGCCGGTTTCACGCGCCGTGCGGCTGGCAAACTCGCCGAGCCGTCTCGCCGTGAATGCGTCCAGTCGGTAGTTTATGCTGTTGCCTCCCACCAGCACGGCGATCCACGGCCGCGGCAGATGCTCCAACCGTCCGCGCCATTGCGCACCGGAAGATTCCAGAAGTTCCGGCCGCGGGGCATTCAGGGGCAAGAGATTATGCAATACGTTGGACCGCTCAGGCAGGCAGTATTGCGGCGTAGTCACGATCAAATCGAAATAGTGCAAGGGGGCCTGAGCGTGCAGCAGCTGCACCAGACGGCTACGCCCGCCCGATTGCTTCTTGATCCAGCGCGCCAGCGGCGCGGCGCGGCGCGAGGCGGCAATCACCAGGTCCGGCCACGGTGGCGTCAATGGATCGGAGCGCCGGGTATTCACACTAAGGTTCGAGGCACCCAGCAGCAGGTTCGGGCACCGATTCAGCCGGTTGTAGTGGATGCGCTTAGCTTCGAAGGGCCAGCCGAGCGCTTCGGCGAGCCGCAAAAGCTGGGCGTTATCGCCGGCGCGATAGCCGAGGAGCACCCAAACCCGCACCGGCTGGGGCGCTTCCGTCGGCGGAGCGACCGCGTCGGCCCTTGCATTATGTTTGGACGCTTCGGAGATCATCCTGTAATTGTCGAGAGCGGAGATCCAAATCACGGCCATCGCGCACCAAGGTAACCTTGCCGCTCTCTATCCGGTAAATTCTATCGGCGGCTTCAACTACGGCGGGCTGGTGCGAGATGGCCAGGATGGTCAGCCCACCTTGAAGATCCTGCAACGTTCGACAAATTGCGGCCTCGGTCTGCGGGTCGAGGGAGCTTGTGACCTCATCGAGGATCAGCAGCTTGGGGCGCCGCGCCAAAGCCCTGGCGATGGCGATACGCTGTCGCTGGCCGCCTGAGAGCGCCGTACCACGCTCCGCGACGGAGCTGTGTATCTGCTGGGGCAGTTCGGCCACGAATTCCCATGCCCCGGCGGCGCGCAGCGCGGCTTCCACGTCGGCCTCGTTCACCTCCGGATCGCCAAGTGTCACGTTCCACAGGACCGTTTCGTGCAGCAGGAAAGCTTCCTGTGGGACGTAGCCGATCATCCGGCGCCACTGTCTGAGATCAATTTGGTCTAATGGCACATTGTCAATCAGAATTTGGCCCTGCTGTGGACGGAGGAGACCGATAATCAAGTCGGCGATCGTGGTTTTCCCTGCGCCGGACGGACCCATGATGGCAGTGAATGAACCCGCCGGAACCGTCAGCGACGCATTCCAAAGCACACCCACTTCTCCATAACCGAAAGTGACATTGTTCAGGGAAACCGACTTCTCGAGGAGGGGAGACGTGCCTCCAGGATTCGTTTCCCGGGCGCGGGCGGCATCCTCAATGACTGCCTGTAACGACCAGAAGGCGCTCTCAGAGGACTTCATCTTTTGATACTGCTGCTGTGTTTTTCCCAGCGATGTAAGCGAGCGCGCAAGGACCAGAAACATGACGAGCACGGCGTTGAATGGCAGCTTCAATTGAATTAGCGCCAGGTACAGACCGAAGGCGCCGATCAGCGCCATCGTGAGGTCCTGAGCCGCTGCAAGAGCCTCCGTGCTGATCACGTCCTGACGCAGCGCGCGATTCAGGCGCCTATTTTCTGATCCGAGAAGAGCGCCGACGAGCTCTTCGCGCGCCATTGCTTTCAGGGGCTTGACCGATTGAAGGCTGTCGGCCAGACGAGTCAAAAGAGACTTGAAAAGTTGAGTCTGGCGCGTCCCGGCATGATGCGCCATACGGACGAATCGGCGCAGCCCATAAAGGACCAACCCTCCGAGCGCGAGAAAAAGCAGGGTCCCCTTCCACGTAATAAAAAGGGCTACGCTTGCGAACACAATGGTTTGAATGAGAAGGACCAGAGTCTTGGTGCCCTGAACATAGGCCTGTGACGCCCGGATCGCCTCGGTTCCAATGGAATTGGTGAGGCTGCCCACAGGCTGGCGTACGTAGAACTCCCAGCGGGCAGTCAGGAGGGAGCGAAGCAGGGAGAGCTGCAAGTCCGTCGCAACGTGCGCAACGGTGTAGCCGACCTGGACGTTCGCGAGGAGCAAAAATACCGCCTTGAATGCAAGACAGACAAGCATGACGACCAGCAACGCGCCGATGGTGGGCGTTATGCCGATTGCTGAGAGCGCTTCCGTCAGCATGCGTCCGAGCCCCGACAGCCCATTGCCGGCAGCATGAGCGGTGTCGCCGGTGACGAGGTTGAGGGATGGAAGCAGGAGAAGGAGACTGAGTCCCTCTGCGATGCTGGCAAACAGCAGGGACACGAGCGTGAGCGCGGTGCGTCCGGGATACATTCGGGCGATGGTAATCAAAAATCGCATGCTTCTTTAAAAATCCTGGCGCATGTCCTTCGCAGATTCGAAACTCAGGTAAGGCATCATGGCGATTGCGCGTGGTGGTCAGCTCAAGCTGACGTCCTCGCGGTAGCAAAGGCTTTGCATATCCGATCGATCTGGTCCGGCGTGTGCGCCGCCGTCGCGCTACAGCGAAGCAGGCTGCCGCCATCGGGGGCCGCCGGGGGCAAAATCATGTTGACATAGACTCCTTGGTCGAGGATGGCGTTCCACAAGCCGATGGCTTCCTCACGCTGTTCGAACCGAACCGCGACAATCGGACTCACCTCGGGACCCAGTCTG
>DATBID010000548.1:0-5692 GCA_036557125.1 Bryobacteraceae bacterium
GGACCGGGAAAGCGCGCCATGGCGCTCAAAAACTGGTCCCAGTTCTGCGCCTTGTCCCAGTCGAGCACCGGAAACTGAAAAATATCAGGGTCCTCCACAGTCCAGCGCAGCGCCAGGGTTTCTCCGCTCCCGGTTTGGAACAGCGGTCCGTGGCGTGTCACCCAGATGAGCATCTGCACCGGCACCCGGCCTTTCACTCGGATCAGCTCCACCTCCGGCCGCGCCTGCTCTACATGCCCTTCGTATACGTAGCGCCCCGTGCGCTGATCCAGCTTCTCGATAAACAAATCCTGCACATCGAAGCCGGAATTGGTAAAGCCCCAGGCAATCCGTTGATTATGCCCCACGAGGACCCCCGGCGTGCCCGGCAGCGACACCCCCTCCACGTTCCAATCGCCGGCTTGCAAATGAGTCATGTACCAGATACCCGGTAGCGTTGGTTCCAGGTGCATGTCATTGGAAAGTAGTGGATGGCCGGAGCGTGTGCGGCTCCCCGACACTGCCCAGGCATTCGATCCCGGCTGTACCTCGTTGCCGGTCCGCACGGAGAACAGCGTCTCTACCTTCTTCGCATCTCCGTGCCGCAACATCTCGCGTTTGTTCAGCTCGGTCTTCCAGCTAGTGGTCAAGGTACGGAACATCTGCAAGCCCACCAGGATCGAATCGATTGCGCTCCACGGCCTCGGCTGATATCCCAGGAGCGTGAACTCCAGCGGAAGATCATTCAGGTGTGTCGTGATAAATGCGTTCACCCCGCGGGCGTAGGCTGCCAACTCGGCGCGCTGCTGGGGCGGCAGCTTCAGATAATCGGCCTCGGCCGCCCGTCGCAACCCAAGCAGCCGGGCCTCGCGGTCATTCTCTAGCGCGGGCATTCCCGCAATCTCCGCCAGGTCGCCTGCCGCCGCCCGGCGCAGCGTATCCATCTGCCACAACCGGTCTTGGGCCGTGACATATCCCTGCGCCACAAGCGCGTCTTCCTCGTTCGCCGCCTGAACATGCGGCACCCCTAACCGGTCGAAAACCACAGTTACCGGCTGCGAAACCGGCGCCGGAATCGTTCCCGAGCGCTGCGGCAATGGCCGCCAGGCGAACCAATAAACCACGACGAGCGCCGCCACCACCAAACCGGCAATCACCCAATTGGCGGCTTTGATCAGGCGGGAGCCCACGGAAGGCTTCATTTTGTCGGAAACAGGGCTGATTCCAAAATTATAACGGCGCGCGGGACCCACACCCGCGTGTCCGCTCTGACACGCCCCGCGACACTTCCTCTTGGCCAAGCCCATTTGCACTCCAATCACTTACGGAAATGGCCCCTCTCCTGTATTTCTCCTAGGCGTGAGAGTGATGAACATGCGGAAAACAAACGAGCAGATCCACAGGTTGGCTGCACTACTCAGTTTGACCGTTCTTGCAGTGGCGGAAGCCCTCGCCCAGGAGAGCCAAACGATGCCCGCGCGGCGGATCGTGATTAGTATCCCCGATCGCAAGCTGGCGCTCATCGAATCCGGCCGCGTGCTGCGGGTCTTTCCGACAGCCGTAGGGTCCCCCCGTACCCCCAGCCCCGCAGGCTCCTACAAAATCGTCCAGCGGATCGCGAACCCCACCTGGTACACCAAGGGAAAGGTCGTTCCGCCCGGAAAGGCCAACCCGCTCGGCACCCGCTGGATCGGCCTTAGCGCCAAGGGTTACGGCATTCACGGCACCAACAATCCCTCTTCCATCGGTGCGAGCGTCTCCCACGGCTGCATCCGGATGCGAAATCGCGACGTAGAAGAATTGTTTCCTCTAGTCTCAGTGGGGGATTCTGTCGATCTGTATAGCGAGAGGACTCCGGAATTGGAGTCCATTTTCGGCTCAGAAATGGTGGCAACGGCCCGATAAGGAACGTAAAGGTATGGATAGCGTAGTCGGTTTGGTAACGGTCGCCCTCAGTTTTCCGGTCTCTTTCTTTCTGGCGCGCGGCTTTCTCCGCGGTGTGATCCGCCTGGTCACCGGCCCTCAGCGCTAGGGTCTGGTGGCTCCGATCCGAGCCGCGACCGTCACGGAGCGGTCCTCCGATACCCGGCTCGGGCCCGTTGTACAATCAATCCACTGAACATTCCCGGAGGATTCCATGCTCTTCAGGATCCGCACTTTAGTCCTCGTGCTTGCCGCGGCGTCGCCGCTGCTGGCACAAACTGCGAAACCAGGCGGTAAACCCTGGACCGCTCCGCGCACGGCGGATGGGCAACCCGATCTGCAGGGCACGTGGACGGATGCCACCATTACTCCGTTCGAGCGCCCTGCTCCGCTGGCTTCGACACAGGTGCTCTCGCCGGCGGAGGCAGCGAAACTGGAGAAGCAGGCGGCTGCCGCCAATAGCGAAGAGGCCGCGCCGAAACCGGGAGACGTCGGCAGCTACAACGAGTTCTGGTTCGACCGGGGCACCAAAGTGGTGAAAACACGGCAGGCCTCGCTGGTGGTCGATCCGCCGGATGGGCGCGTGCCGGTAACTGCCGCGGCGGAAGCCAAGCGCGACTACAATATCGCGCACAACACCGATTCCTACGAGTACATGAGCACCTGGGACCGCTGCATTACGCGCGGAGTTCCCGGCGATATGTTTCCCGCGGGCTACAACAACTCGTACCAGATTTTGCAGACGCCGGGATACGTGGTGATCCTGGCGGAGATGATCCACGACGCGCGCGTGATTCCGCTCGATGGGCGCCCGCACCTGCCTGCCGGAGTGGGGCAATGGAACGGCGATTCGCGCGGGCACTGGGAAGGCAATACGCTGGTCATCGACACAACCAATTTCAACGGCAAAGGCTGGATCGCGTCGAACGCTGCGTCAGGCCGGATTAAGGGCATTCCCGAAAGCCCGGCAGCACACATCGTAGAGCGCTTCACGCGAACAGACGCGGACACGATTCTGTACGAAGCCACCATTGATGACCCGCAGATGTATGCCAAACCGTGGAAGGTATCGATCCCGCTTAGCCGCGATCCCGAATACGTGATCTACGAATACGCCTGCCACGAAGGGAACTACGCGATGGTGGACATTCTCAACGGCGGGCGGGCGCAGGAAAAAGCAGCGGACCAGAAGTAGACTCTACTCCACTCCCAGCCGCCAGCCGAGTCTTTCGGGAGATAACCAAACTACGGGCTTGCCAAACCAGTTTCGAGCCTTCACATGCCCAGATCCAACCGGCGGCTTGGCCGAGCCCAGAATGAAGGCGCAGGGTGCTTCACCCAACTGATCTAATCGCGTAGCGAGCCAGGAGTGAGGGCCATCGGGCGCGGCCAGTACGACCGGTGTGCCTTCGAACCAGGCGAGCTGCGCGCCGAATTCGGCATCATCCTGCTTGCGCGGCGGTGTAAGGCCGTAGGCGCGCTCGTATTGGGCGATCGCCGCATCGAGATTCTTGACTGAAAGCACCACCTTTACCACACCGGAATAATTGGAGGCTGTCGGCTTGCCGCTCGGAAAGGCGCGGCGGTCGCGCGGGGTAAAGTCGTGAATCAGGAACGGGAAGAAATCGCCATTGCCTGCGCCGACCTGCGCGGTTTCCCATTCGAGCTGGACACCATCAGGGCGGCGGCGGCCGTTTTTCGCGGGAGAAGTAACGGAGATGCCCGCTTTTCCCAAGCGCGCGGTTTCGGCTGCAATATCGGCGGGGCGCACCGCCCAGCCGCATGGACCCGCATCGGTTACCAGGCAGCGATGCCAGGGAGTGCGCTCCAGCGCGGCTGGATCTGCGTGGGGCTGGATGGCGATCAACTCCAAATAAGAGCCATCCGGGAAACTGGTGAGCGCCATTTCGGTGGCATGGTTCGCATGCGGGCCGCCGTATTCGCTGGGGATTCCAGCGGCTTCGAGCGCGCGCTGCATGGCGTGCACGTCCTTGCCGGCGGCGGTCACGTGGTCCACTTTCAGTTCTGCGGCGCTCATGCCGATCCCCCATAACCAGAGAAATAGAAAAGCCGATTTCATTGTGCTGCTCCTAGGCGGGCCGAATTGGAAGAGCTTGCGCCGAAGCGGCCGGTGACCGCGCCCTGCTCAGTGCCCTTGCATGTGCCGCTTGACCTTGGTGAGGACCACCGGCAAGTCCTCGTAAGAAGCGGCGGCTACGATTCCTGCGGCGCTGTCCGGCGCCACCTGGCCCGTGAGCGTGATCCTGCCTTCGCCCTCTCCTTTGGCGTTGATGCGAAGCTCGATCACCGAAAAGCCGTAATTCGTTGCCGCTGTGGTTCCCTTCAGGTCCCACAAATGGTTGTTCTCTCCCATCCGGCGATCCGTGATCAGAATAATGCGCTCGGAGCCATCGGACGCGGACACCTTCCCGGCATACCGGATCGCGTATCCCGCAACTTCGCTCGACCACAGATACCCCACCGTAGTGGCTTGCTGCAGAGCGGCCGCCAGATTCCGCTCCGGGCTCGGAGGCGTGTTGGCTCGTTCGGAACCCGGTCCTCCGGCAGCGCCTCCCCGTCCTCCCCGCCCAGCCCCGCCGCGACCGCCGCGTCCACCGGCCGCGCCCGCTCCTGAAGGGACAGCTCCCGGTTTCATATTCCACGCCGCCATCAATTTGTCCCGCTCGGCGTCCGTCGACCAGCGCAACAGGTCGATCCGGATGGAATCGGGCGCGCCCGACACGTTGGCGCTTGTGGCGGTGAACCGGAGCATCGGTCCGGAAAGGGCGGAGGACGTCTGCGCCGCCAGCGGGGCGATTCCAAGAAGCGTAAGCGCGAGAAGAAAGCAGTAAGGTTTCAGCAGCATACTCGCGCCGATTCGGTTAGCCATTACCTTTCACCCCGTCGTCGAAGTGCTCGTGAAGAGAGCGATGTTCATCGCGCACCCGCGCCTGGCGGCCGGCCGCAACCTTGCGATGCGCGGCCGCAAGATTCGTCTCTCGGGTCGTCTCTGAGCTGATCGCGCACGCCGAAACTAACCGGTCTAACTGCGGGGAATCGCAAGCCGGACATTTTGCGGCAACCGAAGAAGACAGAACGAGATGTTCGAATACGTGTCCACAGCGTTGGCATTGATATTCGTAAATGGGCATAGCGGCCTAAAAACCTGCTCCCTGCGACTGGGATACATTCTATGGCGATCCCACGCCGCGTGCAATCCGCCTGGAGGTCCCGCGCGCGGTTCAGAGTGTTTCAGAAATCAGATCACCGACGGCTTTTGCGAGCTGCCGAGCCGTGTACGGCTTCTCGATGAAACCCGCACCGGGATAAGCCGCGCAGAGCCGTCGTGCCTCTGCTTCACTATATCCGCTCGTCAGCAGGATTTTGATTCCGGGTTGCGTGGCTGTCAGCGCCGACAGGAGATCGTTTGCCGACATGTTTGGCATAATGATATCCACAACTGCCGCGGTGATGGCGCCGGGAGCAGACCCGCAGAGGGCCAAGGCCTCCTGCCCGTCGGAAGCCTGAATGACGTGATACCCCTTCCCGCGGAGGGCCGATACAATGAAATCCCGCACTGGAACTTCGTCCTCGACGACCAGAATCGAGGCGCGCCTCTCAGCAGACGGCTCTTCCTGAAATGGCAGTACGCCACCGGTTCGCAGCGACGGGCAGGAAGATCCTGAAGGTTGCTCCCCGACCGGGTGCGGAGTCGACGGTAATTCCGCCTTTCTGAGATCGCAAAATGCCAGCCACGGCAGCGAGGCCGAGTCCTCGCCCAACGAACTTC
>DATBID010000549.1:0-2637 GCA_036557125.1 Bryobacteraceae bacterium
CGAGATGAACAGCGCCATCGGTCCTTACAAAGGTGGCTTGCGTTTCCATCCTTCGGTTAATCTCGGCATCCTTAAATTTCTCGCCTTCGAGCAGGTCTTCAAGAATTCGCTCACCACGCTACCCATGGGCGGCGGCAAGGGCGGCTCGGACTTCGATCCCAAAGGGAAGAGTGACAACGAAGTCATGCGGTTTTGCCAGAGCTTCATGACGGAGCTGTCCCGACACATCGGGCCGGACACCGACGTTCCGGCTGGCGACATTGGCGTCGGCGGCCGCGAAATCGGCTACATGTTCGGACAATACAAGCGCATCGTCAACGAGTTCACCGGGGTGCTGACCGGCAAGGGTCTGCATTGGGGGGGCTCGCTCATTCGTCCCGAAGCCACCGGGTACGGATGCGTTTACTTCGCTGAAGAGATGTTGAAGACCCGCAAGGAGACGATGGATGGGAAGATCTGCCTGGTTTCGGGAAGCGGCAATGTCTCGCAGTACACGGTAGAGAAGCTGCTCGACCTGGGTGCGAAGCCGGTAACCTTCTCCGACTCCGACGGCGCCATCTATGATCCCGACGGCATCACGCGCGAGAAGCTGGCGTGGGTCATGGAACTGAAGAACGTGAAACGCGGCCGCATTCGCGACTACGCCGATCAGTACAAGAAGGCGATCTTCATGCCGACCGATCTGAAGCTGGGATACAACCCGCTTTGGAACATCAAGGCCGACTGCGCCTTCCCCAGCGCGACGCAGAACGAAATCAACGCCAAGGACGCGACCAACCTCATCAACAACGGATGCAAGGTGGTGGCCGAAGGCGCCAACATGCCGAGCACACTGGACGCCACCAAGCAGTTCCTGGAGGCGAAGGTCCTCTACGGTCCGGCGAAGGCGGCCAATGCCGGGGGCGTGGCGACTTCGGGGCTGGAGATGTCGCAGAACAGCGCGCGTCTGAGCTGGACTCGCGAGGAGGTCGACCACAAGCTGCACAACATCATGATCGCCATCCACAAGACCTGCTTCGAGACCGCCGAAGGGTACGGCACTCCGGGCAATCTGGTGAACGGCGCCAATATCGGCGGCTTCCTGAAGGTCGCCAATTCGATGCTGGACCAGGGGCTGGTGTAGGCTCCGCCGATCACATTGCGTATGATGCGGGGTGGAGCGATCCACCCCGTAGTTTTCTTTCAGGTGGTGAGGGTCTCCCTCCCTGAAACGGTTACCGTCAAGCTTCTACACATCCGCATGGCGAATTTGGCCGGCAGAAGCGAATACATTCGATCTCGCATTGCCCCAGCCGCAATGCGGCGGGATGAAGTTAGGAGGGGGCGTAAGCCCCCGCTTCGGTTGCTTGGCGTGCGAGCCGCGGCAGCGGCGACACGGTTTTCGGAACATTGCTTGCAGCCCTCGCCTATGCTCTCTTGTCCCTTCAGGGCTCCAGCCTTGCAAAAATCGCGTGTAGGCCTTACTCAAACCGATCGACACCAGCGCACGGCGGACAATTCTGCATGACTACGGCGCGCCCCACTCCCGAACCCGCCCCTCCCTCCGAACGCCTCTTCGAGGGCTTCGAGAACCTGATGCCGTTTCGTGTCAACGACATCCTGCTGGTCTCCAGCCTCTACGATTCCTTCATCCTTCGCGAGGACGGACGGCTGAACGAGCTCCTCATCGGCGAATCTCTGGAGCTCAACCTTCACCAGGTCCCCGGCATTACCCACGTCTCCAGCGGCCACGACGCTGTCCTGATGGCGCGCTCGCAGCCGCGCTTCAACCTGATCGTAACCAACCTGCAAGTCGGCGACATGGATGCGGCGCAGCTGGCGCGCGAGGTGAAAGCCGCCGGCCTCGACGTGCCGGTTGTCGTCCTCGCCTACGATTATCGCGAGATACAGAACTTCATCACGCGCAATCCGGATACGGACATCGAGCGCATCTTCCTCTGGCAGGGCAATGCCCGTATCCTCATTTCGATCGTCAACTACGTCGAAGACAAGCGTAACGTCCTGCACGACACCAAGGCGATGAACGTCCCCGTCCTGCTGCTGGTCGAGGACGACATCACCTACTACTCGCTTTTCTTGCCGGTGATTTACACCGAGATCATCAGCCAGTCGCGACGTCTGCTGAGTGAGGCGCTGAATGTCGCCCACAAACTGGTGCGTATGCGCGCCCGTCCAAAGATTCTGTTGTGCTCCAACTACGAGGAGGCGGAGCGCGAGGTACTCAAATACCGCGACTACCTGCTGGGCGTGATCTCCGATGTCGAGTTCCCGCGCTCGGGTGCGTTGACCGCGGAGGCCGGCTTCGAACTGGCGCGCATGGTGCGCGAGACTGTGCCCGACGTTCCTATCGTGCTCCAATCCAGCCGCACGGAATTCAGCGACCCGGCCCACCAGCGGGGATACGGCTTCCTGCAAAAGCGCTCGCCCACCCTGATGGGCGATTTGCGTAACATCCTGACGGAAGAGATGGGCTTCGGCGATTTCGTTTTCCGACTGCCCGACGGCACAACCGAGGTTGCGCGCGCCGCCGACCTGAACGCTCTCGAGACGTTGTTGCACACCGTGCCCGAGGAGAGCCTCGCCTATCACGGTCAACGCAACCATTTCTCCCACTGGCTGATGGCGCGCACGGAGTTC
>DATBID010000550.1:0-3419 GCA_036557125.1 Bryobacteraceae bacterium
ATCGTTCGCTTCCAAGCCTCCGCCACCGAGCAAGAGATCTGGCGCGGGGCGCTCGGCGCTGCCAACGCCCGAGAGCACGTCCTGGTTTTCTTCCGCGAGATCAAGAACATCGCGGAGTTCTCCACCGAGCCTGCTCTTCGAGCGTTTGCTGACCTGGATATATCGGGCCATATCGACGGCACAGCCCAAGCCGCAATGCAGGAACTCAAACGCCGGCTCCGCGAACAACTAGGTGAAACTTTTATCTTTGATGACACCGACGCCCACTTGCGCCGATCGACTAACGAAAAGGGGGACGCAGTCCTGGAAGTCACGCCCGACCATTTGACGGACCTGTGCAACCGCGTCTATGTGGCACTTGAAGGCATCATCAACCGACAAATCGACGTGTACTGGGAGGAATCGTCGGCCGCCGGATCATCACCGGACCCCACCAACCGCTCGCAACGAGCGCTGGAGCTTGAACGCCTGGAGCATCAGCGCTTCGGCACGGAGCGTGCTCCGGAACACACCTTCGTCGGCCGGGAACGAGAACTTGAGGCCATCCGTGATTACCTGTCGAACGATTCCCGTCAGCCGCTGGTCATTCATGGAGCATCGGGATGTGGCAAAACGGCCCTGCTGGCTCGCGCGGCCCAGAAGGCTACAGGCAGGTGGAAACCGCTGATCCGTTACATCGGCATCCATTCCCGTTCCTCGGACATCCGTTCCATGCTCAGCAGCCTGTGTCAGGAGCTTCGCCAGCGGCACCCGCGCGACAAGGAACTTCCCGGCGACGTGCCGGACCTGATCCGCGAGTGGCACGAACACCTCGAGGCATCCCGCGCCGACGAGCCGTTGGTTTGCTTTCTGGACGCCCTCGATCAGTTGGCCGATGCGGACAAGGCTCGGTCGTTGAACTGGATTCCCTTTGAAGCGCTTCCCAATCATGTCAAGCTGATCGTCTCCTGTCTCTCCGACCGCCCCGCACACGATCCGGCCGGCGAGCCGTTCACCGCGCTTCAAAGACGCGGGATTGTTAAGAGGAACTTCATTGAGCTTGACGCTCTCTCCCTGGAAGAGGCCCGAATAGTCTTCTTTGACCGCTGGCTCCCCGAGGTGGGGCGGACCCTGAACGATGAGCAACAACAAGCCATTCAGGAGCGCCTGCAATCGCTCGACTGCCGCCAGCCGCTCTATTTGAAGATCCTTTCTGAAGAAGCCCGGCTCTGGCGATCATACGATGAGGCTCCCGCGCTTGGCGGCACGGTTCCCGAGTTGCTCGGGACTCTGTTTCAACGTCTCAGCGATCTGACCAACCACGGACCGACGCTGGA
This sequence comes from Bryobacteraceae bacterium, assembly GCA_036557125.1. Lineage (GTDB taxonomy): Bacteria > Acidobacteriota > Terriglobia > Bryobacterales > Bryobacteraceae > PSRJ01. Next base: position 1,317 of record DATBID010000550.1, read on the forward strand.
AAGCGCCCTGGGTTATATCGCTTCGGCGCGGCGCGGCCTGACCGAGCAGGAGATCCTCGAAGTCCTCTATCGAGATGCCGATTACCGGAAGTATCTGGACCAGACCGCGCAGCAGACGCACCATCGGCTGCCCGACAATCCCAAGCGGATCCCCATCGCGCTCTGGTCCAGGCTGCGTTTCGACCTGGCGCCGTACTTCGCCGAACCGGCCGCACCCGGCGGCACGGTACTGAACTTTTACCATCGCCAGGTCGGCGACTACGTGCGCGAGCACTTTCTCGATACCCCGGCGAAACGACTTGCCCGTCGTGAGAGGCTCGCCAAATACTTTGCCGAGCAGGATTTCTTTCTCGAATCCCTGGAAGCGCAACGCGCCCGCGCCCGGCGTCTGCCGCCGACGCCGCGGCCGGCGAATGTGCGGAAGGTGGAGGAGCTACCCTGGCAGCTGCTCCAAGTGGCGAAGCTTTCCGGCAAGGACGATCCCAAGTCACCGCACTGGGACGCGGTGGCTGACCTGTTCACGGACCTGCATTTTCTGGAGGCCAAGGCGGAGGCACAGACATGATCTTTGAACTGAGGCGGGATATTGCAGATGTGCTGGAGGCGATACCGGGGGAGCATCCGCGACGGCGGATCCTGAAGCTGCTCGACGAAGCCTTCCGCCTGGATGTGCATTTCATTGCCCGGCATCCGACGACTCTGTTCCAGTGCCTGTGGAACCGCTGCTGGTGGTATGACTGCCCGGCTTCGGGCCACCACTACATCCCTCCGAGGCACGGTTGGTCCGGAGAAACCCCGCCCTGGCAAAGATCCGGGCCGAAAGTCTCGGCCCTCGTGGAGCGATGGCGGGATGCCAAGGAAGCGGTTTCTCCGGGCTTCCACTGGGTACGTTCCCTCCGCCCGCTACCTGACGGCCTCGGTAATTCCCTGCACGCTGTTTTTGACGGGCACATCGTTACCTTTTCCCCAGACGGCAAACGCCTCGCCTCGAGCAACTCCTGGCGAGGTCACAAAGACGTTCAGGTCTGGGACGTTACCACCGGCAAAGAACTGGTGCGTTATAGCGGCCATGAACATGGGCCGTCCATACTTGCTTTTGCTCCCGACGGTATGCGCATTGTTTCCGCCTCCGACTCCGGACAAGAGCCGAGTTTTCGGGTATGGGATTCGAATACCGGCGCGGAATACGGTTGCGCCTGGAGCGAGGCCGTGAGATGCCTTGCGTTTTCCCCCAATGGCGAACTGATGGGCACTGGCAGTGACCAAGGCGGTGTACGCCTCTGGGATACGGTCAGTTGCGAAGAGATTCTGGTCCTTCAGGAACGCGGCAATCCCATTATCGGAATCGCATTTTCGGCGGACAGCCGGCGTCTCCTGACCGCCACCGGCATGGGGGGAGTGTGTATTTGGGACGTTGTCACCGGCAAACCGCTCGAAGTGATCCCCGGGGCCGAGCGATCTCCGGAGGACGTGGGGGTCTCTCTTGATTTCATCGGGGAGGAAGACTGGCCAGCCACCGCCGAGCAATACCCCCCACCTGGGTTTGATTGGTCCGGCGAAGATTTTATCCACCTGACACCTGGCTGGAGAGAAATCGCCTCTCGTGCAGTTTTTTCTCCGGATGGCAGACGCGTGGCGTTCCTCTTGCACTCCGTAGATACCCGAATCCGGGTCTTGGATTTGGCGACTCGGCAACAGGTTTCCCTCTTGACCGGGCACACTCAGCCTACTCGAGATGCGGTGTTTTGGGGCAATGACCGGCTGGTTTCGGGGGGATCGGACCGCACCGTCCGGGTTTGGGATGTCGCGAGCGGGGACCAACTGACCTGTTACCAGGGGCACGACGACGAGGTGTGCAGCATCGTCTTGTCACCGGATGGGCGGTATATGGCCTCCGGGGCGAACGACGCCAAGGTCCGAATCTGGGATCTCGAGTCAAGTGTTAACGGGGGCCGACTCAAGGACCATTCCAACGGCAACCTCAGGCTGGCGATCTCGCCGGACGGACAGCGGATCGTCACCGGGCCGGGAGAACTAATCTCTTCGAGCGATTTTTCTCTGTTGGTTTGGCAGACGCCCGACGGCGAACTCCTGGGCCGCTTG
>DATBID010000551.1:0-2807 GCA_036557125.1 Bryobacteraceae bacterium
GCCAGCGCGATCTGATCGTCGCGCAGACCAATGTGCAGAACTCGGAACTGACGCTGAAATCCATGCTTACCAAGAGCCTGGATGAGCCGCTCGCCAGCGCCTCTATCGATACCGTCGATTCGTTCCCTGAACCGGATAACACTAAACTGCCTAAACTCGCAGATGCCGTAAAAACCGCTAACGATAATCGCCCGGAAGTCTCCATCGCCCAAGGCAACATCAAAAGCCAGGAGGATGTGCTGCCCTTCCTCCGTAGCGCTCTGCGACCCAATTTAAACGTCTTTGCGCTGGTGAGCACGGTCGGCCTGTATAACGTGTTCGGCTCGGCCTTCACCGAGGCGATTCATTTCCGCTATCCGCAGATTGCCTTCGGCATGACTCTCACCTTCTCGGTGCGCAACCGGCAGGCGCAGGCCGACAATGTTCGCGCGCGTATGGAACTCGATCAGGCCAAGGACACGCTGGTGCGCACCCAGAACCAGATCGAAGCGGCTGTTCAGAATGCGCTCATTGCAGTGGCGCAATCGCGCGCCCAGGTAGCCGCCGCGCGCGAGACAGTCCAATTAGAGCAGCAGAAGCTCGATGCCGAGCAGCAAAAGCTCAAGACCGGCCTTTCGACCTCTTATAACGTTGTCCTCATCCAGCGCGACTTGCTGGCCGCTCAATTGGCCGAAGTGCAGGCGCTGGATGCGTATGCCAAAGCGCAGGTGAGTCTGGACCAGGCGACGGGCACGACGCTGGAAAGCAGCCACGTGGATTTGGATGCGGCTTTGCGGGGAACGGTCCGCTAGAACATTCCAGCCCACTGCGTAAGCCCCGTTTACAATGATTCTTGGAGGCCCCTGAAAAGCATAATCCTCCGTGGCTGTTCGGCGTGCTTTGCCTGCCTTACGGCCTCGGAAACGCGATCATCACGATTCTGATTCCCTACCTCCTCCGCAAGCAGGGTGTCCCTGTGGATCGCATCGCGGCTGTTGTGGCGGTTTCCACTGTTCCTACCATCTGGGCCTTCGTCTACTCTCCCGTCGTAGACATGGGACTGCGCCGCCGGACTTGGCTGTTTCTGGCCGCCGGCAGCGCCGCTTTGTTCAGCGCTTTCGGCGTGCTCGTCTCTGCCCGATCGCTCACCACGCTTACCGCGTTCCTGTTTCTGTCCACAGTTGTGTCCGGCCTCATCTCGTCCGCCAACGGAGCTTTGCTCACAGCATTGCCGGCTGCAGTTCATGGCCGTGCCGCGGGATGGTACAACGCGGGCAACATCGGTGGCGGCGCCTTGGGCGGCGGGCTTGCGATCTGGCTGGCGGACAGAGTCACTCTTCAGGGCTTGGCAGTTTGTGTCGCGTTGATTCTGGCGCTGCCGATTCTCGCTGCATTCCGCGTTGTCGAGACTCCAATCGCCCGCTCGGCTGTGTGGCCGCGCGTAGTCAGCCTGGGGCGCGATCTACGCACTCTGTTGACCTCGCGGCGCACGCTGGCTGGCCTGGTGTTCCTTCTTTCGCCGGTCGGCAGCGCAGCCATTGCGAACTTGATCTCCGGCGTCGGCCCCGATTACCGCGCCTCCGCCGGCGAGGTTCTTCTTATTTCCGGCATCGCCGGAGGATTGCTCAACGCTTTCGGAAGCCTGGCTGGCGGTTTCCTCTGCGACCGCATGAATGTCCGCAAGGCGTACGCCTTTTCCGGGCTGCTGGCTGCGCTCTTCGCTGGCTATCTCGCGCTCGCGTCCCATACTCCGTTCACTTATGCAGCCGGCTACTCCGGCTACGCGATCGCCGGCGGGTTCGCTTATGCCGTATTCACCGCACTCGTGCTCGAAATTCTCGGCCCACAGCGCCACGCCGCCGCAACTTCGTACTCACTACTGGTCGCGAGCGCTAACCTCCCTATCGTGTATATGACCTGGTTCGACGGCCTCGGCTATAAACACTGGGGGGCCCGCGGAATGATGAGCGTTGATGCTTTGGCTAACGGGATCGGCGGCCTGGCGCTGCTGTGGTTTGCAGTGTATACGAGGCGGTTTTGGACGCGGGAAACAAGCCAAGCCAAGCCGTCCAGCTAGACGCTATCTGTACATCTCCCCAAATCCCAACTGCTGCTTCACATAATCGCGCGTATACGAAATCGCTACTGACTTCACATTCCCGCCCGCATCGAATTGCGGCGTGAGCACCGCATGTATGCCCTCCCAATACGCCGGGATGTCGAGCTTGCGATAGCGAGCAATTACCTGGTCGCGCAGCGCCGGATCGAAATGTATGGCGTACTTATCCATCAGCGCCTTGAGCGCCGGGTAATCGCCCTCCGCTTTGATGCGCATCAGCTCGGCCAGCAGCATCCCCACGCCTTGGTGCATCTTGTCGAAATCCTTCAGCAGCAGATAGGTCTTTCCGTTGCGCTCGATCTTCTGAATGGCGCCGGTCTTATCCATAATGTAGTTCACGATCAACTGTCGGTTGCGCTGGTGGTCTTCTTCGAGCGTGTCACCTTTGGGATTTGCCTGAAGCTGCGTCAGCGCCACGCGAATGCTTCGGTAGTACATCGCTTTCGCAACTTCCGGACTCGATGCCAATCCTAACTCCCGCAGTTTGGGATCGGTGATGTTCCACAGAGCCATCAGGTCCGCGCGCGCCTCTTCCATCGCCGAATAGTACTCTTTCAAGGCCCCTTCGGTGCCGTTGGGAAATTTCGGATTCAGTTTTCCGGAGCCGTGCCCGATAATCTCATGCAGCGCCGTCATCAGGTCGTTCGCGTCTGCGCCGTACTGATAGCTGATCCTCTTCTCTTCCGGTGTTGCCGCGAATTCGTCAATT
>DATBID010000552.1:0-16662 GCA_036557125.1 Bryobacteraceae bacterium
GACGACTGCGCGCCGAAGCCACGGCGGAACAACTCCGGCAGACCTTGGCCGAACGCGATGCTGCGCTGGAGCGTGTCTCCGTGCTGAGTGGTCTGCTTCCGGTCTGCGCCGCTTGCAAGAGCATTCGGGACGAGGAAGGCAACTGGGTTTCTATGGAGGCCTACCTGAGCGGCCACTCCGCCGCCAAATTCACCCACGGCATGTGTCCCAAGTGTATGGAGCAGTGGTATGGCGATGCACTGCGTCGCCAAAATGCCTGACTTCACACAAAGAAAATCGCCCCGTAATGATCTAGACTTTGCCTCAGATGTCCCGGTGATTCGCTTTCGCCTTAAATCCAGCCGCCGTCAGGCGGCCGCGAATTTCATCGGCGATCATTACCGAACGGTGCTGGCCGCCCGTGCAGCCGAACGCAATGGTCAGATAGCTCTTGCCTTCGGCGATGTAGTGCGGGAGCAGATAAATCAGCAGATCGGAAATCCGTGAAATAAACTCGCGCGTCTGCGGAAATGAGGCGATGTAGCGGGCAACGCCCGCATGCTTGCCAGTGAGGTTTTTGAAACGCGAGATATAGTTTGGATTGGGAAGAAAACGCACGTCGAACACCAGGTCGCTATCGGGCGGCACGCCATTGCGGTAGCCGAAGCTGGTGACATAAATCATGATCTTCGATTGATTTCGCGCACCACGGAACCGCTCACCGATAAACTCCCGTAGCTCGTGAACGGTGAACTTCGAGGTGTTGATGATCAGGTCGGCGGCGGCGCGAATGGGGGCGAGTTGGGCGCGCTCTACGGCGATGCTCTTGGCGACCGAGCGCTCGGTGCCCAGCGGGTGCGGGCGGCGGGTCTCGCTGAAACGGCGGACCAGCGTGGCATCATCCGCCTCGAGGTAAATCAGTTTTGCGTCCACAAAACCGCGCAGGCTCGCCAGCACATCCGGAAACCGTTTCAGCGCGGTGCCTTCCCTTATGTCGACCACTATGGCGGCCGCGTGCACCTCCGGGTTGTCCCGGATCAGCTCGGCAAATTTCGGGATCAACTCCATTGGCAGGTTATCTACTGAATAGAAGCCGAGGTCTTCCAAGGCCTTCAGAACGGAGGCCTTTCCTGAGCCGCTCAGTCCTGTAATGGCTACCAGCTCCGGCTTCGTGGTTGCCTTGCGCGCACTGCGTCCCCTCTTGCCTATTAGCCTCGGGGTAGCTGTGGACGCCGGAGGAACTGGTTGCCGCGCGCTCGCCGGAGCGCCGTTACGCGCCATTCGCGGCTATCCTTCTACCAGATCGAAGTTGCCGTCGCGCCGCCGCACCAGAAATGAGATCCGATCAGTCTCCGCGTCGCGGTATACCAGGTAATCCCGGTTCTTATCCATCTCCAGGAGCGCTTCGTCCAGCGTCATCGGTTTGCGGCTCTGGTGATGGTTGACGCGGTACACCCGCCGCTCAACCTCCGGTTCCGCTTCCGGCCCGGCTGGGCGGATTTCTTTCGCCGCTTCCGCTTCCTTGCGCGGTGTCCGCTTGGTGTCCCGCCACTTGCTGCGCTGCTTCACGGCCTGCTTTTCCAGCTTCTCTATCGCCGAATGAATGGCCGTAAAAAGGTCCGAATTCGACCCCACTCCCACCAGTTGATGATTGAAGTAGTTAACTGTTACTTCCGCCTGGTGCAAGTGGCGTTCTAAAGACAAAATCACGTGGGCTTCGTATTCCCGCCTGCCATCCAGCAGTTTCCCGACTTTGGCGAAGCGCGCTTCCAGCTTTTTCAATTGAGCCGGGGCCAGTTCCACCTGCCTACCCGTATACGTGATCTTCATGAAGATCTCCCGTTGGCGGAGGGACCCCCTATGGCCACTCCCCGATTACATGATAGCTCCAGGCTCTGCTTTTAGAACGGAGATTAGCACCAGCCGACAGAAAGGATCGTAGCTCTAATTGCGAACCCGCCGCTGATGCGTGGAGGGGATTTTCATGTCTTCGCGGTACTTGGCGACGGTCCTGCGAGTTACCTCAATGCCTTCTCCTTGCAGCAGCGTCGTAATCTGCTCGTCGGTCAGAGGTCTCGTCCGGTCCTCGTTCTCGATCATCTTCTTCACCCGCCGTTTGAGCAGCAGTAGCGGAGTGGCCGCGCCGGAAGGCCCTTGCACCGCTTCAGAGAAGAAATATCGCAGCTCGAAAACGCCTTGCGGCGTATGCACATACTTGTTGGCCACCGCGCGGCTCACGGTCGAGGGATGCACACCCACCTCTTCGGCGACTTCCTTGATCATCATCGGCCGAAGATGCTCAATCCCGTGCGACAGGAAGTCCGACTGGCGCCGCACAATGGCCTGGCAAACCTTCAAGATGGTTTGCTTCCGCTGCTCGATGTTCTTCATGAGCTGGATGGCCGATGTGTAGCGCTCCCGCACATAATCGCGGACTTCTTTGGAGACCTCCTTGTTGGCCCCATTGTCCCGGTCCAGCATGCGCTTATACTGCGCATTCAAGCGAAGCTGTGGAACATCTTCGTCGTTCATCTGGATGATGTAGTCTTCGCCATCTTTAGTAAAGTAGACGTCCGGCTCCACCAGCCGCGCGCCGGCGCCCGAGTAGCGCAACCCCGGCCGCGGGTTGAGGTGGTGGATCATAGTCACGGCGGTATCCACATGCTCCAGCGGCCGGCCCAGGAATTTGGCGATTTCCTTGTACTGGCGGGTCTCAAGCAAACGCAGGTGATTAGAAACGACCTGCCACGCCACTCCGCCTTTGCCGCCCACGCTCTCGATTTGCAGCAGCAGGCACTCCTTCAAGCTGCGCGCCCCGACGCCGGCGGGATCGAGTGACTGTACGACCCGAAGCGCCTCCTCGACGTGTTCCGGTTTGTGGTTGCCCGCGATCGCGATCTCTTCAAGCGACGCGGAAACGTAGCCGTCTTCGTCCAGGTTGCCGATGATCGATTCGGCCGCGTCCCGCACCTCATCCGAGATCAGGCTGACGCTGAGTTGCGACCGCAGGTAATCCCCCAAAGTGACGGGAGCCGACAGAAATGTCTCGAAAGAGGGCTTTTCCACCGATTCCGAGGCCGGGCTCTTGTATCCAGGATCCAGGTAGTCGTCGAAGAACGAGCCGAAATCAATCTCCTCGAAGGGGTCGGTCGCCGCGGGCTGCTCAATGGTATCGGCCGGCGCCGGTTCGGGTCCCGCGATTGCTGCCGCCGCTTCTTCGGCATCGGCGAAAACGCTGCCGTTGATCGCCACCTCCCCAGTGCCGCCATCCAGCACCGCCGATTCGTTCGGAACGGCGGCTTCGAGAATTTGCCGATCGGCCGATTCCGGTACCCTTTCGGCCTCCAGAATGGGCAGCAACTCTTCTGGGGTGATTTCCTCCCCACCCTCTTCACCCTCCTCAAGGACTGGGTTCTTGACGATCTCCTGTGTGATCATCTCCTTTAGTTCCAACCGGTTGAGCTGCAGAACCGTGACCATCTGGACGAGCCCAGGCGTCAGGATTTGCTTCTGCGCTACTTTCAGTTGGAGCCGAGGTGACAGTAGGCTCATCTCTCATTATGATAACGCGGGGCGATCGGCCCTACCGCATTCCATGTTCCAGAGTACGTAGCCCATTGAAAAGAACCTCACAATCCCTTGTTACAATCCATGTGGGATCAGGGCTCCTGCCCTGCGGGCTTCTACCCCGGTGCCGTCCCCCCGCAAGACTACTATGAGTTTTATTACCCGCGCCCGCGAATTCCGCGACATCCTGTCCCGCCGCATCGTGGTGGCCGACGGCGCCATGGGAACCATGCTCTATGCCAACGGCATCTTCATCAATCGCTGCTTCGATGAGTTGAGCCTTTCGGCGCCGGCGCTGGTAGGAGAAATCCACAAGCAGTACGTGGAAGCCGGCGCGGAAATCCTGGAAACCAACACCTTCGGCGCCAATCGCGCCCGCCTCTCTGGTTTCGGGCTGGCTGATAAGCTCGAGGCCATCAATTTCGCGGGAGTGAATCTCGCGCGCCAAGCTGCGGCTACGGCTGGCAACCCGCCATTCGTGGCCGGCGCCGTGGGTCCTCTCGGCGTCCATATCGAGCCGCTCGGCCCCACTTCCTTCTGCGAAGCACGGGCGATCTTTCGCGAGCAGACCCGGGCGTTGCTTGCGGCCGGTGTGGACCTGTTTATTCTGGAAACCTTTTCCGATCTCAGCGAATTGCGGGAAGCGGTGTTGGCCATTCGGGAAGAGGCTGGTCCGGACCCCGTCATCGTCGCCCAGGTAACCATTGACGATTTTGCCCATCTTCCCGGCGGCCCTTCACCGGAAGTGTTCACAACGGAGATGAACACCTGGCCCGCGGACGCAATCGGGATCAACTGTTCCGTCGGCCCGAAAACGACGCTCGAAGCTCTGGAACGCATGTCGCAGCTTGCGGCAAAACCTTTGAGCGCCATGCCGAACGCCGGTCTGCCCGCCCGTGTGGAAGGCCGCAACATCTATCTCTGCTCGCCCGAGTACATGGCGCAATATGCGCGCCGGATGATAGCCGCGGGCGTGAAACTAATCGGCGGCTGTTGCGGCACCACCCCGGCCCACATCAAATTGCTGTGTTCGGAGGCGCGCTCCATCGACCCTCGGCGCAGCGGCCGCGTAGCCGTCACGATCGAACAACCCGAAGTCGAAACCGCGGAGGAAGACCGGTCCCTCCCACCCGTCCCAGCGGCCGAAAAATCGCGGCTGGGGGCTAAACTAGCGGCCGGCAAATTCGTAGCGATGGTCGAGATCCTGCCGCCACGCGGCGTGGATGCTTCCCGCGAAATCGCCGGCGCCAAACTCTGTGCCGAACACGGCATCGACTGCATCAACGTGCCCGACGGTCCCCGCGCCAGCGCCCGTATGAGCGCTCAGGTCACCTGCCAATTAATCCAGCAGCACGCCGGTATCGAAGCCGTCGATCATTTCTGCTGCCGCGACCGCAACCTGCTCGGCATCCAATCCGAACTGTTGGGCGCGCATGCCGTGGGCATCCGCAACCTGATTTGTATCACCGGCGATCCGCCGCGCATGGGCATCTATCCCGAGGCCACCGCCGTGTTCGACGTGGATTCCATCGGCCTGGTGAACATCGTGCGCAACCTGAATTGTGGCCTCGATCTGGGCGGCAATCCGATGGGATCGCAAACCTCGTTGTTAATCGGTGCCGGCGCCAATCCCGGCGCATTGAATCTGGACGAAGAGATCCGCCGGCTGGAATGGAAGGTGGAAGCCGGCGCCGAGTTCGTGGTGACACAGCCGGTCTTCGACCTGGCCCTGCTCGAACGCTTTCTTCACCGCACCGCCCACTTCAAGATCCCGTTGATCTGCGGTATCTGGCCGCTCACCAGCTTGCGCAACGCCGAGTTCATGGAGAACGAATTACGCGTGCCGGTACCGGAGGAGTTTATCGGGCGTATGCGACGCGCCGATAGCGGCGAAAAAGCCCGCCGGGAAGGGGTGGCCATCGCGCAAGAGATGGTGACGCGGGTGCGGCCAATCGTGCAGGGCGTCCAACTGAGCGCTCCCTTCGGCCGCTACCCGCTGGCCATCGAAGTTGCTGAAGCTATCGGCCCACGGTAAGAATAAAAGACGTGAACATAGCAACTACGGACCATGGCGACTGACCTGGTCGAAATCAATCCGGACAATCCGCAGCTCGAGGCGCTGCAGCGAGCTGCTGCGGCCGTGCGCCGCGGCAATGTGGTCGCCATTCCCACCGACGCCCTCTACACCCTCATCGCCGACCCGTTCAATTTAGGCGCCGTCGCCGGGGTTTTTCGGGCCAAGGGACGTGAGGCGCACCGTTCCCTACCGCTGCTGGTTAACGATATTCTGATGGCCGAAGACCTGGCTGCCGAACTCAACAATCGCTTCTTCATCCTGGCTCGCCGCTTCTGGCCCGGTCCGCTTACCATCATCGTTCCAGCCTCCGCCAAGGTGCCCTTAAAAGTCACGGGCAACACCGGCCGCATGGCGCTGCGCCAGCCCAAATCACGCGTCGCTACGGACCTGATCACGCTGATGAACCAGCCGCTGATCGGGACCAGCGCCAATATCTCCGGCCACCCCACCTGCCGCAGCGGTATCGAAGTCTTCGGCGTCATGGATAGCCGCGTGGATCTCGTCCTCGATGGCGGCCTCTGCACCAGCCAGGGGGCCACTACCGTCGATATTACCGAGCCGTACTGGCGGATAATTCGCGAAGGGGCAATTGAAGAGAAAGAGATCGCCGAGTGCCTGCGGCCTACCTGAGAAAATTCAGGCGCCGCAAGCTGAAGAAACCTTGTAGTTCAGGAAATTCAAATTTATATTTCCTCAATTTTCAATAATTTCCAATCCCGCCCCGTAAAACCCGCATGTCCGCCCGCTACACTGTGCGTGGGAAACAAATTTCGCTGGCCAGCGACGTTTCTCAAAATTTGGTGTTCCGCGCTTCCGTTGGGTAGTAGGGCCCGACGGCGCCGCGGGCGGGCATCGATGTCCGAAAAGAAGTTGTGGTAGTGCAGGAAACGCAGTTGGATGAATCGGCAACCGGACGCCTGGGCGGCGCTTCGGGCCAGGAAGTCTGATAGCGGTGCTTGTATGATCCTGAATTCACACCCGAAGGGCGGGAGGTAACCCCTCCCGTCCTTTCCGCAAAATTCTCCTCCCCTCCTAAACCCGCAGTGTCTCTTTCTGCAAATCCGGCTTTGAATCACGGGGAGCAGCCTTCGGAGTTGGCCCCGAAAGCACCTACCCACCAGTTGCCGCTAGGTATCTATACTATATGTGGGATGGCTCTGCTAGTGCGTTGCTTCGCGGCGGCGGCGCTGGCATGCGTGCTGGCGCCATCCGCCTTCTCTCTTGATCCTCATAAGGGCCTCACGCAATACTCGCGCAAGATCTGGACACAGGAGCACGGGCTGCCGCAGGATACGATACGCGCTATTAGCCAGACAACCGACGGGTATCTCTGGCTGGGCACGGACGAAGGACTCGCCCGCTTCGATGGATACGATTTCACGGTCTTCACAAAAGAGACGAGTAAGCTGCCCTCGAATTCGATCGCGGCACTCTGCGCCGGTCCCAATGATACGTTGTGGATCGGCACCGGCGCCGGCCTGACGGTCTACCAAAACAAGGAGTTTTACACCTACACCCGCAAGGACGGGCTGCCCGCCGATGGGGCCGGTCAGATTTTTGTCGACCATACCGGGAAGGTGTGGATCGTGTCCGGCACTGACCTGGCGGAGTTCGACGGCCGCAAATTCACTGTGTTCGTGGCGGGCAAGGACCTCCCGATCAATACAGTGCGCACAGTTTACGAGGACCGCCACAACGTGCTGTGGATTGGCGGCTACGGAGGCATCGTCAAAATGTCCGGCAACCGCTTCGTCCCGGTGCTGGAGAACACCGTCATGGCGGGCAACGCCATCACAAAGCTGGCGATGGACGAGCACGATAATCTCTGGATTGGTGGCAGTTCCGGCATGATCGTGCTCTACAAGGACGGGCGCACCCGGCTGTTCGATACCCGCGACGGTCTGCCCGATTTGTTCGTGCGAGCCATGTGGATCGATCGCGACGGCAATATCTGGGCCGGAACCAATAATGGCTTGGCCCGGTTCCAGAACAACGGTTTTGTGACGCTGATGTCGCCGGGCGGACGCCCAATAGACCAGGTTCGAGCGCTATTCGAAGATCGCGAAGGCAATTTGTGGGTGGGCGACGATGACGGACTCAGCCGCTTGCGCGACGACATCTTCAGCCCATACGGAATCAGCGAGGGGCTGCCAAGTTACGACCCAACCACTGTGCTTCAGGACCGGGGGGGACGCATCTGGGTGGGATACCGGGATAGCGGGCTGGTGCTGTTCTCGCCCAATGGCTACAAGGTATACTCGCGCCGCGAAGGGCTGCCCAGCGATGAAGTGTTTTCCATCCGCGAAACGCGCGCTGGCGAATTGCTCGTCGGCACGCGCGAGGGGCTGACGCGCGGTGTGCCATCCGCCCAGGGCATCCACTTCACCACGTTCCGTCCGCCCGACCCGCTGGGGCGCGAATCGGTTTATGACTCGCTCGAAGATTCGTCCGGCCGCTTGTGGCTGGGGCTGCCGCAGGGGTTGGCGCAGCTTGTGGACGGCAAGCTGCAGACGGTCATCCCGAGCGGGCCGCTATTGGCTACGGCTTTCGTAACTCTGTTGGAAGGACGCGATGGGGCGCTGTGGGCAGGCACGTTCGGCCGGGGATTGTGGCGCGTGAAGAACGGGCAGATGCGCCAGTTCACAACGGCCGATGGGCTTTCGAGCGACAATATCCGCTCGATTCGCCAAGACCGCGACGGCACTCTGTGGATCGCCACCTTCGGCGGCGGCCTGAACGAGTATCGCGATGGCAAATTCGTTTCGTTCACAGCCAAGGACGGCTTGCTAAGCGATAATATTTCCGGCGTTGCCGACGATGGCGAATCGCTGTGGCTGAGCACGACTCGCGGAGTTTGCCGCATCGCCAAGCGGCAATTGCGGGCTTTCGCGAATCATGCGATTCACACGCTCGAACCTACCGACTATGGAATCGATGACGGGTTGCGCAGCGCGCAATGCGCACCGGGATATCCCATTCCGGGCGGCGTGCGGCGCACCTCCGACGGACGCCTGTGGTTTCCGACGAGCCGGGGCCTGGCGGTGATCGATCCCACGGTAAGGCATTTTCCGCCGGTAGCGCCGGCCATTCACCTGATTGAAGCCACCGCCGATGGAGAGCCGGTCGATTTCTCCAAGGCCGCGCGCTTGCCGCCCGGAACGGAGCGGCTGCAGTTCCGCTATACGGCCGTCTATCTGAGCGCGCCGGAACGCGTTCAATACTGGCGCAAGTTGGAGGGGCTCGATCCCGACTGGGTGCGGGTGGGCGGGCGGCGAGTGAGTGACTTTAACAGTTTGAAGCATGGCAAGTACCGCTTCATGATTCGTGCCGTGGTGCCGGGCGGCCCCGCGGCTGAGCGGACCTACGCTTTTGAAGTGCTGCCGGCATTTTATGAAACCTTCTGGTTCCGCTTATTGGCTATTTTGGCTGTGGGCGCGCTAGCTTGGGCCGTTTACCACCTGCGCCTGCGGCAGGAGCGCTATCGCTTCTCCCTAGTGCTCGAAGAGCGCGCGCGGCTGGCGCGGGAGATTCATGACACCCTGGCCCAGGGCTTCGTCGGCATCGCTTCCCAATTGGACGCGGTCTCGATGGCAATGCCGCAGCAGGATGACGCGCCCTGGGCGACTGTCCGGCAGTATCTCGATCTGGCTCGTAAGATGGCACGCCATAGCTTGACGGAAGCGCGGCGCGCCGTGATGGATCTGCGCGCCTCGGTGCTCGAAGGTCGCGATCTGGCCACGGCCTTAAATTCGGGTGCACAGATGTGGACCGCGGGATCGGGCGTGGAAGTGGAAGTGGATGTTTCAGGGGAGCGCAAAACTTTACCGCACGATATGGAGCAACACCTTTTACGCATCGCGCAGGAGGCCGTGACCAACACGCTGAAGCATTCCGGCGCCAGTAAAATCTGGGTAAAGCTGCACATGGAAGCCAAGAAGCTGTTTCTGCGCGTAGCGGATAATGGCCGCGGCTTCGAGCACCCGGACGCATTTTCTTCTCAGGATGGGCACTTCGGCTTGCTCGGAATGCGCGAGCGCGCCGAACGCCTGGGCGGCGAGATGCACCTGGCGAGCCATCCGGGTGAAGGAACGGAAGTGGAGGTGACGGTACCGCTCAAGTGAGTTTTCGGGCGGTGTATGGATATGCCGAGTACATCGAGTATCCCAATTCGGATTTTGGTAGCCGAAGATCATCTGGTGGCCCGCGTGGGAGTGGGGGCCATTGTCAACATGCAGCCGGATATGAAAGTGGTGGGCGAGGCCTCCAATGGCCAGCAGGCGGTGGAAATGTACCGTAAGATCCGGCCGGACGTGGTTCTGCTGGATATGCGCATGCCGATCATGTCGGGCGTGGAAGCCGCCAAGGCCATCAAGACGGAATTCCCCGAGGCGAAAATGGTCGCGCTGACGACCTACGGCGGCGACGAGGATATCCGCCGGGCATTGGCTGCCGGCATTCAGGCCTACCTTACCAAAGATGTGCTGCACGACGAGTTGCTAAAAGCCATCCGCGCCGTATACGCCGGGCAGAAATATCTGCCGGCCCCAGTAGCCGCAGCGCTTACCGCGCAGATGCCGCGTCCCGACTTGAGCGCGCGCGAGGTGCAGGTACTCGAGCTGATCGTGCGCGGGCTGGCGAATAAACAGATTGCTTACTCGCTGAATATTGCCGAGCACACGGTGAAGAATCACGTTAAGAACATTTTGAGCAAATTGGGTGTGCAGGATCGGACGCAGGCCGCGACTGCGGCGATTCAACGAGGTATAGTGCATCTCAGCTAGGTGGCTATGAATCGCCTTTGGATATCCGCGTTGATGCCCTTGGGCCTCTACGGACAATGGCTCAACTACCCCACTACCGGAATTCCGCGCGGCGCGGATGGCAAGCCGAATTTGGCGGCTCCGGCGCCGCGAACCACGGATGGGAAGCCCGATCTTTCAGGCGTGTGGCAGGCGGAAGGGCAGGAATTCTTTCGCGATCTGGCTTCCGGCCTGAAACCGGGCGAAGTCGTGATGCAGCCTTGGGCGAGCGCGCTCGAAAAGGAGCGCGTGGCCAAGGATCACGGCGAAGATCCTCTGGCCCGTTGCCTGCCGCATGGTGTGCCGCGGGTCAATACCAACGGGCTTTTTCCGTTCAAGGTCATCCAGACTCCTGGGCTAGTCGTCATCCTTTATGAGCAACTGAACTTGTTCCGCCAGGTTTTCTTGGACGGGCGCAGATTAGGGAGCGACCCGAATCCTACGTGGCTGGGATACTCGACCGGGCACTGGGATGGTGACACGTTGGTTGTGGAGACTTCAGGCTTCAATGATAAGACCTGGCTCGACACCTTCGAAGGGCATCCCGCGAGCGACGCGCTGCACGTGATCGAGCGCCTGCGGCGTCCCAACTTCGGCACGCTCGAAGTGGTGGCGACAATTGACGATCCCAAAGCGTATACGAAACCGTGGACCACTCGCGTGCAGAAGATGAACCTGCAGCTTAATACCGACATTATGGAGTTCATCTGCAACGAGAACGAGAAGGACGCGGCGCACGCCCCCTTCAAGTGAGCGCTACTTTCTCTCTGCCTTTCCAAAGAAGCGAATTCGTACTACAAAATGCCGCCCCTCATCGCCGAGGAATTGTAAATATTGCGGCGCGCCAATGACATTGTTCACGGCTGTGGGATTGCGCGATCCGGTTAGATTAGTCACGCCACCGCGCAAAGCGAAGCGGTAATGGTGTAGCGTGACCATGCGCTCAATGGCGAAGTTCAGATCGAAGTTGAAGGGGTACCGATAGGAATCGACCGGGCCGCTGATGACGCCAGTCTGCTGCTGGACGGAAAAGGGGAAGCCACTGCGCGCATTGGCGAGAATGGCGACCGCCCAGTTCTTCCATGGAAGCGGTAGATACGCCCAGCCGACGAACCGGTTGGGGGCATCCCAAGGCATGGGCGCCACAGTTGGAAGCACGGCCAGCGGCTCGGCTGTGTAGTTGTTGAGAACTGCATTCGACTGCGCGCTGGAGCGCGTATAGGATGCCATCCATTCGTACTGGCCGGAAAAGCTCTTGTGAACCGTAAATTGCACCGAATCGTAATCGTCCCTCCGCAGGTTCGAAAGCTGGTACATTCCTGGCGATGATCCGTTGGGCAGAGGCAATAGCGATGGCGGCGCGTCCGGCGCGAGCGTGTTGATGAAATCGAAACCGTCCGTTCCGCGGCGGCGCAGATATTTGACGCTCGCCCAGAGATGGGCGGAGAACTGATGATCGGCAGAGAGGGTCCAATTCGCGGCGCGCGGCAGCTTCAGATCCGAGCCTGGAACGAAGGTAGTTGGAACAGGCGGGCCGACGGGAAGGCCGTTTGCGTATTCGGTAGTGAGGGCGGTCTGGTCGTACAGATGACCGAAAGGATCGAGCGGCACAGCATCATGAGTGACTGAGTACCCGCCGGCGATGCGCGTGCGGTTATCGCGCAACGGCGACCAAGTGAACGCGACGCGCGGCGACCAGCCCGCGGCCCCCACAACCTGATCCCAATCGCCGCGCAACCCGGCATCAATCTGCAGCCGCCGAGCGATCCGCCAGCTATCGAGCACCCATGCCGCCATTTCGGTATCGTGCACCAGCACCAGGCCGGGGCCGGTGAACACAGTCTGCGAAAGAAGCTGGTTGGAAAGCCCGATGAGCTGATAGCCGGTGCGCTCGAAATTCGCATTGTAGTAGAGCGAATCGCCATCGCCTCCAGCTTCGATCTGGTGCGATCCCCCTAAATCGAATTTCGGCGCGTACCAGTGGATCAGGCCCTGGTCGCGTGAGCGGTCCTGATGCGCCGTCACAAAGTAATTGCCCATGCGGCCTGCGGGCGAAAACACGTAGAGGCTGTCGCCTTGCGGAACCTGACTGCTGATGAACTCGTTGTGCGCGTAGCCGAATTCGATAAGCGATCGTGGGCTGAGATAAACCTGATCCTTGATGCTTCCGAAATATTCGCGCGTATCGACTGTCTGGGTAGTCGAGATCGGATCGAGCGGGCCGAGGCCGAGGCGGTTCTCGTTATCGATGTTCACCAGAAAATCGGCGTACAAAATGTTTTGAGGCGCAAGGTTGACTTGCGTGTGCAGCATGTTGCTTACCGCCAGACCGCTGCGGGTGTTCTGGCCGGCGGGAAGGCCGGTAATCAGCGAGTTGTTATATGCGAAGTTGACTGTATCGGAGAACCACGCCCGCCCCCGCACGATCGGGCCGGAAATGCCGGCGCGGGGATACCAGTTACCCAAAAGCTGCCCCTGCTTAAGATTGGCCCCGGGAATGAAATCTGTGGCCGTGTAGTGGAAGACGTCGGTGCCGTTGTCGGTTTGGATGTTCAGCACGCCTGCCGATCCCTTGCCGAATTCCGGCGAATAGCGGCCTGTGACATAGTCCATGGAACGAATACCCTCGACGGCCAGAGTGGTGTTGAATCCGCCCGAAAGCGGATCGCTCACGTTGAAGCCGTTGAGCTGGTACTGCACCTGGTTTTCCGATGAGCCATCGAAATGCAGCCCGCCGGTGGGATCCATTAGGACGCCCGGCATGAGCGGCAGCGATTCGCGCAGGCTGTGGCTGTTCTGGTAAAGGATATCGTTGACCTCGGTGCCACTGAGCCGCTCTTCGTTACGGGTTCGGGAGATATCTACAGCAGATGGCTGCTCGCTGACGTCCACCGATTGGAACACTTCGCGAACGCTGGCGATGTTCAGCGTTAACTCGAGCGGCTCTTCGATGTGAACGGGGCGGTCCTTCAATTCGTAATAGCCTTGGCGCTCGACGTTGACCAGATAATCGCCGGGCGCCGGCAGGGCGATTGAGTAAGCGCCTTCAGGACCTGTCTGCACTTGCCACGGTCCGGCCTCTGTGGAGGAGGAAGCCGCAGGCCGCACGGTGACGCGCGCTCCCGATACTGGCGCAGCATTTTCGTCTTTGACAAATCCGTTCAGTTGGACACTTGCGGCGCGGAGGAGCGATGCGGCTGCGAGACAGAAAACCCAGATTACGTGAGGCCGGAAAGAAGGCCGGCAAATCGAAGACATAGAGGACCCCTGAGGCCCTCCTATTTTGTCACGGTTTCCTTCACCAGGCCTACTGTGCCCCAGTCCCTCAGTGTCGTCGTGCGACCGCCGATCTCTTCGATATGAAACCGGACCTCTGTGCCATTCGCTTCGACCAGAGTGTGACCGAAGAACCAGCCGTCCTCGTAGCGGCCGGAAAGGCGCAGATGGCCGCCCGCGCTCGGCAGGGAAATATAGTTGACTCCCTCCAGTTCGGTATGGATCATTTGATGGACGTGGCCGGCTACTACGTACTGCACGTGAAATTTCTTAGCCAGCCGATGCAGAGGGAAATCGGGATTTCCGAGGGCCGCATTCAGCAACCAGGATGGGCGATGGGAAACGATGAATTTGAGCGGCTGGGCGGCGTGCGCCGCGAGGTCCCTTTCCAGATATTGGAGCTCCGGGGCTGGCATTTCGTCTGAACGGCTGTTATCGAGGATGGTGAAGTGCGCCTGGGCGTAGTCGAGGCTGTAGTGGAGCGGATGGCCGGCATATTGGCGGAACAGCTTTTCGGAGAGCGCCGACCAGACGTCGTGGTTGCCGGGCGTAAGATAGAGAGGAATACCACGGTACGGACGCAGATCCCCAAAGATTTGTCGCCATTCCATTGCCGCCGTCGCGTCATTCAGGCCCTGGATGGTGTCCCCGACGCTCACCACAAAAGCCGGATGTTCCCTGGCAAGCTGCTGCCAGACCCGCTCGTAAACGCCGGGCTGCGCCTCACCGGTGCGGTCGCCGAGAAAGACAAAACGGAAGGAGCCTGCCGGCGCGCCGGCAAGAAGCAGGGCGAGCGACGCCGCAAGCGCCGTGGCCCGAAGCAAGAACCGCAATCAGTCTCCAGTGGGAATAATGCCGGCGTTTTCCACCATCAGAATTACCGTACGCTGGGGTGCGCGGGTGCGATGGAGGATGCCTTTCGGAACCACGAATCCCTGGCGCGGTGCGAGCGCGACGGTGCGGCCCTCAAGATCGATCAGGAGTTCTCCTTCGACCACATAGAAAAACTCGTCATCGCGATCGTGCTTGTGCCAGTGGTATTCGCCTTGAATCACTCCCATCCGGACGACGGAGTCATTCACCTTGCAGAGCGTCTGGTTATACCAGGGATGGGTGACGGCGCCGGCGAGAGCTTTTTCATTGATCACCTCGAGTGGCTGGAAGCGAATATCGAGATGTGTGTCATACGGATATGCCTGCGCGTTGCTCATTGTTTGCCTTCCCCGGGCTTTTTTATGTCGCGTTTCAAACGGTTGACGATCTCGGAGGCGCTGCGGTCCATTTGAGAACTAGCGGAGCCTTTCGGCTCTTCGTAAACGGACCAGATCACCTGCTTCGATTTCCGGTCAACCAGAAAGATGGTGCCCTTGCCATGCCCGAATGAAGAATTTAGGGCTGGGTTGGAGAGCTTGTTCGCCGTATCGGCGAACAATGGTATGGCAGGCTGCGCCGTCTGCTGATTTCCCGCGGCCGGAGCCTTGGTTTCCGCTGGCTGGGTCGCGGCAGGCTTCTCCTTTGGCGGAGGAGCATACAAGTCATCCAGCCTCTCTTCGAAAGCGCTGCCGATTCGATCGGTGAATACTGCGTCGGCGAGCTTGGGGTCGGTGACTACTTGAAAGACGTGTTCGCTGGTCAGGCGGATAGCCAGATATTGATCGAGCGCGCTGCCCATCGGCAGCAGGTAGACGGCGTGAATGCTGGAGAGGTCCGCGCCCGCCAGGCCATAAACGCAAAACGTAAGAAGAATCAGAGCCCGCTTCATTGTTACCATGATAAGCGTTTTCGCCCATGTACAAAGGTCAGAAGATCACCGTGATCGTGCCGTGTCTGAACGAAGAACAAGGCATTGAGCGGGTGCTGCGCGCCATGCCCGGATTTGTCGACGAAACCATCGTGGTCGATAACGCTTCCACAGACCGCACCAGCGAAGTGGCTGCGTCACTCGGCGCCAAGGTCATCCGCGAAGAAGTGCGCGGCTACGGACGCAGTTATAAACGGGGATTCACGCAAGCGACCGGCGACCTGATTGTGACTTTGGATGGCGACCATAGCTATCCCGTGGATGCGCTTTCGTATCTTCTGGAAGCCTTTCTCCACCTGGAGGCCGACTTTCTCAACGCCTCGCGCTTCCCGGCGCGCGACCGGCGCGCCATGAGCTTCAAGCATCGGTTCGGAAACCTGGTTCTCTCGGTAGTCATGTCGCTGCTGTTCTTTCATTGGGTGAGCGACTCGCAATCCGGCATGTGGGTTTTTCGGCGGTCCATTCTCAAGTTGATGAAGCTGGAGTCGGACGGGATGGCGTTCTCCGAGGAGATTAAAATCGAAGCGCTGCGCAACCCTCACATCCGGTTCCGCGAGATTTCGATTCAGTACTCATCGCGTCTGGGGGAGAAGAAGCTGAACCCCTGGCGGGATGGCTTTCGCAATCTTACTTTCCTTTTGAAGAAACGATTCTTCCGGTGAAACGATTCTAGCTGTGTGTTCAGCTACAATCAGTTGTCCTATGGCCCGCTTGTTGAATGCAACCTGTCGCGCAGTCCTGTTCCTCGCCGTGTCCGTTGCCGCCGCCGCTCCGGCCGATCGTATCACTCGTCCGGTGGATCCTTCTCGCACGCGAATTGTTCCAGGTCATCTGCGCAGCGCTGCGCAGCCACTATTCGACGCCGGCCAAGCTGACCCGGCGATGGCTCTGGACTACATAGTACTTCTAGTCAAGCCCTCGCAGGCGCAGCAGTCGGATCTGGAGCGCATGCTAGTCGACCAACAGAATCCGGCCTCGCCGATGTTTCGCCGGTGGCTCACACCGGAGCAATTTGCCGATCGGTTCGGACTGAGCGCAGGCGACGAAGCGAAAATCTCGCGCTGGCTCACTTCGGCCGGTTTCAACTTGTTGCGCCACTCGCGTTCGCGAAACTGGATCGCTTTTCGCGGCACGGCAGGCCAGGTTGCGAGCGCGCTGGGAGC
>DATBID010000553.1:0-9075 GCA_036557125.1 Bryobacteraceae bacterium
GGGCACCAGTCTCGGATACGGTGGGCTGGGTGGCGGCGGTTCCTTCCATATCTACGCCCAGGCCCCGGACCATCGTACCGTTGATATCGTGTTCAAAGACCATCCCGAACGCGGCGACAGCACTTGGAAGTTTAACGGCAAGGCTGGTTGGGTAAAATCGCCCCGGGGTTTGCTGAGCAGCTACGATCTGACGGGCGGCGAACTGAATGGACAACACCTGGATGCCCTGATGGCTTTCCCGGGGCAGATCAAGACGGCGCTTCGGAATCTGCGCGTGGGAGTCGGCGATGACATTGGGGATCACTCCGTGGACGTCGTTCAGGGAACCGGTCCGAATGGGGAATTGGCGACGCTTTCCTTCGATCGTAAAACCGGCCTGCTGGTTCGCATGGTCCGCTATGGCCGCACGCCGGTTGGTCGTGCTCCCGTGCAGTACGATTACGACGATTATCGCGACGTGAGCGGGATTAAGTTCCCCTTCAAGTACACCTTCTCCTGGCTCGATGGCCGGCAGGCATTCGAAATCAGCCAAGTTCAGGTGAACGTGCCCATTCAGGCTTCGATCTTCGATAAACCGTAGTACCTTCCCGGTAGCGCCGGCGGTTCCTGCCGCCGGCGCCTAACGGGAGCAATTCGAAGCCTGTTCCACCACTATTGCACTCGCCTTAACACCAGGGCGGAATTCTTGCTGCCGAACGCGATGCAGTTGGCGACGGCGTGCTCGATAGCGAGGCGTCGGCCGCGTGCGGGGATATAGTCCAGATCGCATTCGGGATCGGGTTCATCGACGTTGATGGTGGGCGGGGCGAAGCCGTCGCGCATGGCGAGCAGCGTGGCTGCCACACCGGCGGCGCCGCATGCTCCTTGCGGGTGGCCGATCAGGC
This sequence comes from Bryobacteraceae bacterium, assembly GCA_036557125.1. Classification (GTDB taxonomy): domain Bacteria; phylum Acidobacteriota; class Terriglobia; order Bryobacterales; family Bryobacteraceae; genus PSRJ01. The sequence continues at coordinate 885 of DATBID010000553.1, forward strand.
TCTTGAGGGACGATCCGGGCAGCTTGTAGGCGTGGCCATCGAAGGCGAGTTTGACGGCGCGGGTCTCGATGCGGTCGTTCAATTCTGTCGAAGTGCCGTGATAGCTGATGTAATCGATATCGGCCGGGACGAGGCTGGCCTCCTTCACCGCGAGTGAGATGGCGCGGGCCGGCTCCTCGCCGCACTCATCCAGGCGCACGCGATGAAAGGCTTCACAGGTGGAGGCGTAGCCGCAAATTTCGCCGTAAATATGGGCGCCGCGGGCAAGCGCTTTTTCCCGGTCCTCCATGACGAAGAACCAGGCGCCCTCGGCCAGCACGAAACCATCGCGGTCGCGGGAAAACGGGCGGGAGGCGCGCTCGGGCGCATGGTTCCAGCGGGTGCTCATGATGCGCATCAGTTGAAAGCCGCGCAGGATCAGGGGAGCGATGGGCGAATCCACGCCGCCGGCGATCACGGCTTCGAGGATGCCCGCCTGCAGGTTGCGATAGGCATAGCCGATGGCATCGGTGGATGAGGTGCAGCCTGTAGAAACGATGTGGCTCAGACCGCGGAAACCGAACCGCATGGACACCTCGCTGGCGAGGGTGCCGATGGTGCCGGTGGGGATGGTGTAGACGCTGCACTGCTTCTGATGGCCAGTGTAATAGAGGCGGTACTGCTCCTCGGTGAAGTCCTGGCTGCCTCCGCCGGAGCCGACGATGACGCCGATGTCGCGAAGTTGGTCGCGGTTCATGGCGGTTGTGTCGAGGCCGGCATCCTCTAAGGCTTCCGTCACCGCCGCCACGGCCATTGGGACGGCGCGGGAAACATGCGGGCGGTCTTTGGCGCTGACCCACCGCTCCTCCTGGAATGCCTCTGGAATTTCGCCGGCTACTTGCACTAGAAACCCGGCGGGGTCAAAGCGTGAGATTCGCCGCACTCCGCTTTTGCCGGTGCGGGTGGCGCTCCAAAAGCATTCCCGCCCGATTCCGTTGGGACTGATCGCTCCAATTCCGGTAATGACCACACGCCGCATTAGAAAGCCTTTGCCTTATCTCTTTGCGTCAGTATAGGCTGAAAGAGATGAGTCCCAACGCCCCGGAATCTTCCGGCCGGTTCGCAGCCGCACTGGCGGGATTGCAGGCGGGCATGATGGCCGCATTGGCCATGCTGTTGTGGCTGGGCGTAAGCGCCGTGTGGCAGCGGCGCACTTTCTGGACGAGTGAAAACCTGCTGGCCACGACGTTTTACGGAAGTAGAGCTCTGCACGATGGGTTCTCAGCCAGCACCTTTTCCGGATTGGCGCTCTATCTGTTGTTATACAGCACTCTGGGGTGTTTATTTGCATACGCGGTGGGGAAAAGAGGACCTTCACCGAGATTGGTGTTGGTGGGCATCGCGGCCGGACTGGGCTGGTACTACCTCTCATTTCATCTTTTGTGGAGAGCTGTTGGTCCCCTGGTGCCAATACTGCACGCGGTAACGCCCACGGTGCTGGGCCATATGATTTACGGGGCAGGGATTGGGCGATTCCCGCATTTTCTACCGGTTGCGCCGGTGGCACCAGTGGAACCGGTCCCAGAGCCTGCACCGGCATCGACGGAGGTGAGGGACTAGGGGTGATCAGGAAAGGTTCTCCCAGTCCTCCGGTGTGATGTGCGCCTGATTGAGGATGCTGCGCAGGGTGCCGACCGGAACTCGTGCTTGTTCGGAACGATTGCCGTGTTGACCGATTCCCCGAGGCGGCGCATGAACTTCACGTGACTCCCTTCTGGCCGATCTCTGTAAAGCCCGCCTTCTCTAGGCGGCGTTTTATCTCCCGGAAAGATTCCGGTTTAAGCTGCCCCAACCTCTACCTCGACTATGCGGACCGCCGGTGGACGAGTAGCTCGCGGAGGCTCGAAGCGCAATTCGAGTGCCTCTTTCAGGTTGGCCAGCGCTTCGTCTTCAGTCTCGCCTTGGCTGGCAACATCGACCTCCAGACACTGAGAGACGTACCAGTTACCTTCCCGCCAAACCGTCGCGGCAAACGGTCGCTTCATGCCTCTATTCTTTCACAGAGCCGATGGATCGAAATCTAGCCCGGGATTCTCAAGACTGGCAATTGGCTCACGAGGCGCGTTGCCGCTCCTTCTTCAGCCGCTCGGCTAGAAAAACCTTGAGCAGTGATTGGTAGGGCACATCCCGTTGGTTGGCTAATATCTTTAGATCTTCGATCATCGAGACTGGAAGGCGCAGCGAAATGGTCCGCAGGGTCGGCTTCAGGTTGGGAAACTTCCGGCACCTTCCGGTTCGCCAGTCGATAAATTCCGTGGAGTCGTGGTCCGCCCAAAACTCACGCTCTGCATCCTCCGAGAAGAACTTAGGTATCGGCTTCTTTTTCGTGATGGGCATAAGCGTTTCTTTCTTTTCGGTTCATATCCCGGGCAGAGATGACCCGTAACAGGGGGCCGCGTTGCGTGAACGCGATAAATAGGTAGCGTCCGCGGCTGGTCTGGCCAAGAGCGTAGTATCTTTTCTCCGCCTTCGAGTGGCGGGTGTCACCGCGAATAACCAGTGATTCATTGAAGAAGACTTCTTCGGCTTCCTCCGGCGTGACTCGATGGCGTTGCCAGTTCTTGTGCGTGTTCGCTTCATCCCAGTCAAATCCGGTGCAGGAGTCGAGCGGGTCTTTACGCTCTCCGACGGTCGTATATTTCTATCATATACAAATATAGACATGTGGCGGCGGTACCGCTCCCTAACCCTCGCGGCTCAGATCGTGCAGCTTGAAGATTTCGTCGATCAGAAATAAGTCCGTGAGCAGGGCGCGGAGGTGGATGGAGGCGTTCAGGTTGTCGATGAGTTGGGAGCTGAGAGAGGGCTGCGCCAGGACGAGCTCAAGCGCGGCTTGGGAGTCGGCGGCATCACGCGCCAGCACTGCCAGAAACGCTTCATAGCGGTCGCGCGGCTCCAGATGGTTTTCGCCCACGGCCGCGGAGCACTCCTCGTGAAGCCCAGCAATCGCATCGACCGCGCGGCGGAGCATCTCGCGAAGCTGGCCGCCCGATTGGCTGCCTGCATCGCCGGGCAAGCCCTGGGCGGCATACGCCAGCATGAATTCGTAGCACTCCTCGATGGCGTCGGAGCGGGTCTTCAGGGTGAGGGGCATGGGATGTGGGATTGGCAGACGGGAGCGCCTGCCCCACTACGCGGACATACTCCTCTCTGATGACGATCCCGTCTCGATGACCCAGCGCTGAGGGTCGTGGTGCTCAAGATAGTGCTCGCGGGCCATGGTGCCCACGATCATCGACTTGGTTATATCGAGTTTCTCCGGGCGAACGGCGAAGTAGACGTGGACCATGATGAGCGCAATCAAACCGACGCCAGCGAGGCCGTGGAGCACATACATCAGACCCCATGTCATATCGCCGAACAGGTACGGGTTACGGGGCAGGATGCCGGTGCGGACGCGGAACATCATGAAGACGCCGGTGAGCATCACGGAAAGGCCAGCGAGCACGATGACCGCGTGATACATCTTGTTTTCGAGCGGATACTTGGCGAAGCGGCGCGGCGGGGGGGCGCTTTTGCCGAGCGCGCGCTTGAGCCGGTTCATGGCATCTTCCCGATCGGCTTTATCCGGCCAGATCGAATTGAAATCCAGCCAAAAGCTGGCATGCACGATGTGGAACAGGATTGAGGCGGTGAGCACGATGCCTGCAATCCAGTGGTAAGTGACCCAGGCGAACTGGACGCCGACTTTAGGAAGGAACGCCGTGATGAGCAGTGCAAGCATGGCGGCAGCCATGATCCAGTGGAACAGGCGAGCGGCGAGCCCGTGCCGGGGCACGCGTTCCGGAATGCGGGCGGCTACGGCGCTTGGGGTGGTTCCGGAAAACTCCTCGGCCTTGGCGAAATAGCGGATCCAGATCGCGTGGCCGATCAGAAACAGAAGGCCCGCGATGGCAGACACCCAGATGAGAGAAAACGCAATGTGAATGGGGACGTCTTCGCCCCACGGACTCTGTGCCCATTGAACTATTCCCATACATTGCCTCCGGCAATTATGCCCATGTTGCCTCCTGAACACCACGAATCGCCCGCTTGACCAGGTTGCGCATGAGCGGAACTTTGTAGCCGTTGTAGCGCAGCGGCTCGGCGCCTTCGATAGCGAGTTTGCCGGCCATTTCCGCAGTGGCCTCATCGCGCGGTTTGCCGCGGACGGCATCTTCGACCTTCTTCAAGCGCAGCGGATGCGCGGCCACGCCGTTGACGGCGATCCGGATGCGCTCGATGGTGCCGCCGGAGAAGACCGCGGCGGAGGCGACGTTGACCAGCGGGAAATCCCAGACGTTGCGGTCGCGCACTTTTTCGAAGTAGAACTGAGTGCCGGCCCAATCGGCGGGGATGCGGATGGCCGTGAGGAGGTCGCCGGGCCGAAGAACGGTCATACGGGTGATGTCGGTTCCGGGGCCGATGAAATAATCTTCGGCATTGACGACGCGCTCGCCCTTGGAATTGCGAATGACCATCTTGGCATCAAGCGCAATCAGCGCGGGCGCGCTGTCGGACGGATTGACGGCGACGCAGCGATCGGCTCCGAGGATGGCGTGCTCACGGTTGATGGCTGTAGGCGTATCGGCGAAGCAGATGTTGCCTCCCGCGCGATAGCATTTCCAGCCGCCGCGATAATACCAGCAGCGGGCATCCTGGGAGACGTTGCCGCCGATGGTGCCCTGGTTGCGGATCTGCGGGGAGGCCGCGGCTTCGGCTCCGGTAGATAGAATGCTGAACTTTTCGCGGACCGTGGGATGGCGGACGACTTCGGTCAAAGTGGTGGTTGCACCGATTTCAAGGCCGCCGTTCCAGGGGCGTATGCCGGTCAGCTCTTTAAGCTGGCTCAGGTCGACGACTACGGAGGGGCGCTTGATGCGGTCTTTCAACCAGTCGAAGGTGTCGAGGCCGCCGGCCATCACCCACGCGTCTTTGCCATAGCGGTTGAGCAGTCCCAGGGCATCTTCGGTATTGGCCGGCTGAAAGAGTTCGAAGGCCGGCATGATGTCTCGAATGATCGCCATGTTGGTTCTCCTCTCTCTATATGTGGGCGGTCAGCCCCTCGGTTGCCGGGTGGCCTGCTTCGAGGGAAGCCAGGATGACGTCGGCGGTTACGGGCGCGCGGCGGAAGACTTCGTCTCCGAGCGCGTCGGAAAGAGCGTTAATGATGGCCATGCAGCCTGCGCCCACGGGCGGCTCACCGATGCCGCGCGCGCCGATAGGCGTTTCGGGGTCGGGAATATCGAGCGCGGCCCATTGCATGTGCTCGGGAGCGTCAAGGATGGTGGGCGGCTTGTTGTGGTGGAAACGCTTGGCGAGCGGCAGGCCGTAGTGCTGGTCGTAGACCCACTTCTGGCCAATGGCGTGGCCGATTCCCAGCATGGAGCGGCCCATCAACTGTCCGCCGAGCGCCTTCGGGTGAATGACGGTGCCGACATCGCCGACGGCGAGGTAATCGAGGATGCGGTACCTGCCGGTTTCGACGTCAACTTCGACTTCAGCGAAGCCCGCGACATAGGAATGGGTCTGGCCGTCGCGCGGCATCGTGTCGCGGGCGACCGCCAGCAGGCCTTGGCCGGAAAGCGCCTGGGCCGATTTGACAGTCATCGCGTTGATTCCTTTGGGCAGTTCGTGGCCGTCATAGATGCCGCCAAGCTCGATGGCGCGCTTGGCGGCCTGAGCCAGCGACATGCCGGCGCCGCCGCCTTTGCGGAAGACGCGTTCGTTGGCGACGACGTAATCGTCGGCGCTGCCGCCGAGATCTTTGGCTGCGATCTGCTTCAGCTTGTCTACGGCATCCATGGCGACAGCATATGCTGCGCGGGTGTGGGCGTGAGTGGTCTGGCTACCACCGGAGGGGCAGCTCCAGGGAAGGTTACGCGCCGTGCTGCCCCAGGTGATCTCGCACTTCTCCCAGGGCACGCCGAGGATTTCGGCCACGACGCGGTGGGTATCGCTTACCGATTCAGTGCCCAGGTTGCCGATGCCGGATTGAATGTAGAGGCGGCCATCCGGTTTGATGACGAAGAGGCCATCGAAACCGATGGAGCCACCGACGAAACAGCTTGTGGCCACGCCGATGCCGCGGGCTTTCGATCCCATGCGCTTGGGCAGAGCCTTCTTCTTTTCCCACTGGAACGTTTCGACACCGCGATCTAGAGCCTGGTGGACGTAGGCGCTGGTGACGTAGAGGCGCTTGCCCTGGCGATCAGGCGGCCCGATGGGCGCTTTGCCGACAGGCGCGTTGACGCGGTGAATAGCTACCTGGTCCACGCCGAGCTTGCGCGAGGCCTTCGCAAGGATCGGCTCCATGAGCGCGATGCCCTGGAAACCGCCGGGCTGACTTTGGGAAAGACGCGGCGGGGTGTTGGTGAGGACCGTAACGCCGCGCCAGCGCATGGCGGGCGGCTGATACATGAGAGAAACCATGCGGCCCGACTGGTTGGCATCGCCTTGAGGATCGTAGGGGCCGTTGTCCATGACGACGAACATGTCGATAGCGGTGATGCGGCCGTCTTTGGCGAATCCCACCTTGATGCGGCCGGCGAGGCTGGGGCGCGCGCGGCCGATGTAGTGCTCTTCTTCGCGGCTGACGCGCATCATGACAGGCGCGCCGGTTTTCTTGGAGAGCAGGGCGGGGATGATGGCTGAGATGGAACTGGTGATCTTGCTGCCGAAGCCGCCGCCGGTGTATTCGCTGATAACGACAACTTTGTCGAGATCGGGGCGTCCTTTGTCGTCTACCAGGCCCAACCAACGGGCGATGGCAGGCGCGGTCTGGGCGGTGCTTTGGGTGGAGCAATGCACGAACACCTTGCCGTTTTGCCAGTAGGCCATGGCGCTGCGGGTTTCGAGGGTCTGGTGGCTGGTGTTGGGGGTGACGAACGTTTCATCAAGCACGAGGGCGGCGCTCTTCAAGCCGCCTTCCCAATCACCGAAGGACCAGGAGGGCTCGGTGTCCTTACCCATGGGGAGGCGTCCCTCTTTATATTCGGCGAAATCCGCGTCCGTCCACTTGACCTCTTTTACTTGCGGAGGGGGGGCGGGCTGCCCGGGCGCTACTACGGGCCGCATCCAGACGTTGCCTTCGACTCGCGCATTCGGGCCGTTGGGACGGAGGCTGACGAGGGGATCGACGACGTGCGGGAGGCGCTCGATATCGAGCTTGATTTTCTCGATGGCCTCGGCAGCGGTAAGTTCATCAACCGCGCAGACGGCGAGGATCGGCTCGCCTTGATAGACGGGGTTGTTAGTGAGGCCGCGCTCGCCGAGCGGGTTGGCGGGGATGCGCTGGCCGAGGTCGGTGAGCGCGTCGGCGGGCTTGGGCATATCATCGGCGGTGAGTATCGCTTTCACGCCGGGCATTTTCAGGGCTTCCTCGGCATCGATCTTGCGTACGATGCCGTGCGGGACCGGGCTGAGCAGAAGCTTGGCGAAGAGCATGCCATCGGCACGATAGTCTTCCGCGTACTTGGCGCGGCCGGTGACCTTGGCGATGAGATCGGGAGTGGTGTAGTCCTTGCCGAGCAACTTGAAGGGGGGATGGCTCGGCAGATTGTTTTCGATTTTGGCAGCCATGTTATGCCCTCCTGGCGTGATTCGCGCCGCGCGCCGATTCGGCTCCGCGCGACAATTCCGCTCCCCGCATCAGCGCGGTGAGGATCTTGTCATAGTCCTGGCAGCGGCAAAGGTTGCCCGAAATGCCGTGCGCCAATTCCTGGCGAGTGGGGTTGGGATTCACCTTCAGGTAGCCCACGGTCGCCATAATGTAGCCGGACATGCAGAAGGCGCACTGGAAGCCTTGCTCTTCGACTACTCCCTGCTGCACAGGGTGAAGCGTGCCATCGGCGGCTGCCAAGCCTTCGATCGTGAGAATGCGGCGGCCGCGAACGGTGTGGGTCAGGATGGAGCAGGAATAGTGGGGCACATCGTCGATGAGCACGGTACAGGCGCCGCATTCGGAGCGGTCGCAGCCGAGCTTGGTGCCGGTGAGGCCGAGCTTATAACGCAGGGTCCACGCCAGGGTTTCCTGCTTCATCACATCAACGCGGCGCTGCTGGCCATTGACGTTGAGCGTGATGAGCCGTTCCACCGAGCCGGGCGCCCCATTTTGGGCGTGTACGGCGGAGGCGCGGAATAAGTAGCCGGCCGAAGAAACCGAGCCGGCGGC
>DATBID010000554.1:0-2429 GCA_036557125.1 Bryobacteraceae bacterium
CGGCACCAGCCGGCAAGGACGGCTAGCAAAGCCAGCGGGGTGTGACTCAATTCCGCGAGAAACTCCTCTTTGACGTTGCCGAGCGAGTGGGAGTGCGTCATCAAGAGGGCGCCTCCAATAGCGCAGACGAGAGGAAAGACGAGACGCGGCCAGGCAATTGCAATGCGCTGATTTTGCACTGCCCACTCGAATACGCCGAACGCGACAATCAAGAGAACGAAGACTCGATGCTGAGCAACCTCGGCGACCTGAAAGCTTTCCCAGAAACCGCGTGGCCCGAGCGGCCAATTCTCCGCATCCGCTCGAATGAACAGGAATACGGCGAGGCCGAGGAAGGCGAGCGGCCAATGACGCGCCCATCGAAACCAGCGCGAGAGGAACGCCAGAGCGCCAATTGTAAACACTACTAGCCCCGCCCAGTGGTGATTGTATTCCGACCAGGCGATATCGGCTGGACTTTCGGGGCTGTCTTTCTGCCCTGGTACGAATGACGCCTCCAAAAGACGTGCTGAGTCCGCCGGCGGCGCCGCTGCCTCGACCTCGCGCAACGATGGAGTTTCCATCCGCGGCAACCGCGGTTTCATCCGCTCGGCAATATCGTGCGAAGAGACACGATCGGCCAGCACATCGATCGCCGGCGGGGTTGAAGTGAGCGAAGCTGCCGCCAAGAGGACCGTGAGCCCAATTCCCAGTTCGGCTTCCCCAAACCGGTGCAGCGGCAGCAGTTCCGGTACGAGGCCTTTCCTCGTCAGGGAGACGATCCGGAAATTGAGCGCACCCAGGACCAGTAGCAGAACGGTAAGGCTAACTTTTGCCAGGACCATGATTCCATATGTAGTCCCGCCCAGAGCCGGCAACGAGCCCACATAAAAGAGGGACAAGGCGAGCCCGGCGCCGACGAGCATAGTCACCGAAGCCATCGCCAATTTCGAAAACCGTTGGATGGTCGCAGTGGCCGCTACTCTGTCCGGCGACCGTCTCAGTGTCACCAGAAGATAGAAGAGTCCTCCGATCCATGCCGCGGCGCCGAGGTGGTGTGCGGCTGTGGACGCCACCAGGATCATTCGATGATCCACGCGGGCAATCGCATGACTTTCCATCACAGAACCGGCCAGGACACAGACACAAGCGATGGGAGAAACGATTCTTCGCAAACTCGTGCGCGCGAAGAGTCCGAGCGATACCGACCCGAAAACAACCAGCCCTCCGGCCGTCCAGAATCCGGCGCCCGTGACTTCTTTCCAGCTCAGATCCGTCGAACCGACCAATACTGCCGAGTTTGCAGCAACCGTAAGGACTTCGGTAATCGCCAAAAGAGCTGAGAATCGCAAGATCCATCGCGCCAGTGGGTCCGATACGCTTGCGGGGACCCGCGGAAATGCGATTGCGGTGGTAAAAATCACTCCACCGATGGTCAAGGCCTCCAACGCGAGCGCAAAGCCCCGCAGGATCACCGAGATAAATCCGAAAATGTCGAGAAACTGGGCCACTCGAGATCACCGCACGCGGAACGGTAGTTCCCCTCGGGTAATGTGCCCATCGGTGGCGAGCACTTGCCACCGCAAAACGTATGCGCCCGCGCTCAGCCCGTCGGCTTCCGCGGCCAAGGAATCCGGCGAGGGTTGGCGGTCAATCGCCAGACCATGCGCGCTTCCGTCTTCCGCGACCAGGATAATCCTTGAGCGCTGCGCGTCGATCCGCGAGTTAAACCGAAGGCTCACTTCGATGTTCGGGCCGGTCACGATTTGACCCGAAGTTGGGTTAGCGGACAACAGGACTGCGTGTGCGTGAGCCACGCCGACAGCACACATCAGAAATAAGGCACAGATAAGCAGAGTACGCCTCTGAGGGTGAGTGCGAGTCATGGCTGGGTAGATGCCCAGGTAGCGAGGACGGTTGCAGTTTTTCGCCGATCCCAAAAAAGAACATCAGGCTTTCGGAACGAGCATCGTAATTTTTGAAAGCGACGGGATACATTGTGCGGCAAAACCCCGAAGGCTGTTCACGGAAGGAGCGTCAAATGGTATTTAATTCCCGCAGTTGTTGGCTTCGCTTGACCGCCATCTTCTGTACGGCCTTGCTGGTGCCGGGCGATGTCTCATTGATGGCCCAGCAGCCGGCAGCCCAACCGGCGCCGGCGGCCGATGGGGACACCGCAAAGGTGAAGTCCCCCGGTGAATTGGACAGCCTGGTCGCGCCGATCGCGCTCTATCCAGATTCGCTCCTGGCGCAGGTGCTGGCGGCATCCACCTACCCCTTGGAAATCGTGCAGTGCCGCCGCTGGCTGGATCAGAACAAAAACCTGAAAGGCGAGGCGCTTGCGAAAGCAGTTGAAAAGCAACCCTGGGATCCGAGTGTGCAAGGCCTGGTCACGTTTCCGGACGTGCTGAAGCGGTTAGATGAAGGCTTGGAATGGACCACGGACCTGG
>DATBID010000555.1:0-6077 GCA_036557125.1 Bryobacteraceae bacterium
CGATCCCCACGTGCGCATCAGAATAGGAAAGAAGTTGTATGATCGCACGTTGGTCCTTGTAACGGACCCGGCGCTGAAGGAAGCCGTCGATGCGGTGAAACTGAAAAAGTATCCGGCCCTACAACTGCCGCGGGGCGGGACGATTGTTTTGTTTCACGTCGTAGATAATACTTGAGTGCAGCTCCAGACACTCGCGGTAATGGCGGAGTCCCGGCATGAAAATTGTGATCACTGGCGCTAATAGCGCGACGGGGCAGGCCGTCCTGCGATGCGCATCTAAACAAGCAGCGCCGATCACGCTGGTGGCTGCGGTCCGTTCGGAACGCGCCGCCGAAGAGATTCGGCCGCTGCTCGGGGGAGGTACGCGCGCGGTTCAAATCTCCTACGATGATTCCCGCAGCTTGGACGCAGCATTCCGAGGCGCCTCCGCGGTTATCCACCTGGCCGGAATTCTCATCGAACGGCCCGATTCGACGTATGAACAAGCGAACGTCGCATCCGCGCGGAGCGTGGCGGAGGCCGCAAAGCGGGTTTCGGTAGAGAAACTCGTTTTGGTCAGCGCCACTGGCGCCGACGAGAAATCTTCAAACTCCTATTACCGCACGAAGGGAGAAGCGGAAGCTCTGGTTCGCGCCTCCGGTCTATGCTACACGATTCTGCGCGCTCCACTGCTGCTTGGTCCTGAAACCGAAGGCACCGCCGCGCTCGCTCGGAATGCAGGCGGAAATCAAGCAAAACTGATCGGTGGAGGGCGCCATTTTCAACAGCCTCTCTTTGTTGACGACTTGGCGCGCGCCGTGCTCGCCGCCGCCCAACCGTCGGTCGCATGTAACCGCATCTTGGACCTTGTTGGCCCCGTCTCGCTGCCGGAGCGGGAAATCGTGGAGCGAGCGGCTCGTCTGCTTGGCCATACAGTGCGGGTGCGATCAATCCCCAAGGCACCGCTTCGGTTTGCGCTGTCCATTCGCCGCCGCGTCTCCGGACCCGGATTTTCTCGTGACGTCGTCGACGTGATCACGGCCGACACGCGCCGGGACGCGCAGGCCGCCGCGAGTATCTTGGGAATCCAACTGACGGGCCTAGATGAGATGATCAAAAAGAGCCTAGGAAAGATATGAATCCAGCCAGCCAATCCGCCGTAGCCCCCGAGGTGGGCGCAAAAAAATCCTCCCTATGGCAACGGCTGTTGCCGCTGCTGATTACGCTGGCGTGCTTCGCCTATCTTTACCAAGCGATCGATCGCGCCGCAGTGGCCCAAGGCACCACAGTGCTCGCTTATTTAGCAAAAAGTTTCCAGAACGTGAATTGGATTTATTGGCTGGCTCTCATGGTCCCATACTGCTGCCTCTATGTGATATTCGACAGCCTGGGGGTCTGGTGCGCTGTCAATTGGTTCAACGCCAAGATCCGGTATGCGGATATCTTGCCTATTCGCGCCAGCGCCTACATTCTCTCGCTAGTGAACGAGCAGGTGAGCAAAGGCGCGATGGCGGTCTATGTGAATCGCCGCGACGGAGTGCCCGGCTGGGAAGTCGGGTCCAGCATGGTGCTTCTGATCTTTTGCGAGTTTTATAGCCTGATTCTTTGGGCGACGATCGGCGTAATCTTGCGTTGGAACAGTTTTCAGCCGGCTTTCCACGTGATTCCGTGGATCGCGCTGGGCGCCGTGCTCTTTTTCGTGCTGTTCTACCTGTTCTTCAGTGGAAAAATCGGTCCAGGAATGGCCCTCCGGGACCGCGGGATCTTCCGCGCGTTCCGGCTGGCGAAAGTGTGGCAGTACGCCGTGCTGCTGGCGCTACGCGCGCCGCTGGTGATCGCGGGTGTGATCGTCTATACGGTGGCTCTGAGACTCTTCGGCGGCTCAATCAGTTTCGGAGAGATGCTGGGCATTTTGCCGGTGATCTTTTTTGGCGCTGCAGTACCCGGACCGATGCACTCGGTGGCGATTCTGTTTTGGGTATTGCTGTTTCCGGATCGGCCCGGCCAGATGACCGCCTTCGGCCTCGTGATGCACAATTTTTTCATATTCTTTAACGCAGCCGTCGGCCTGCTATTTCTCCGCCGCGCCACGCGGGAGCTTTTCGGGTAGGCTCAATCAGACTGCACGTGAAACAGGTGCATCACCGGACCATTGGTCGAGTCTGATGCCAAAAGTTGAGGATTCTGTTTTGCTCTCGGTCCGAGCACAGCCGCTCTTTCAGTGGGATCGGTGACAGGGGACAAAGTACAATCATACAAATTGTTACCGAATTTCAGGCGAATATGCGGATCACGCATCACGTTCTTCACCCAACTCTTGCCGTTCGGGAAAGGCACTCCCTTGGCGAACATCGACGTCAAATAGAGCTGCTTATTATTGAGGATGTAACCGGTTGTTACCGAATGAGGAATCCCGTACCAGGTTCGGGTCTGAACTTTGTCCCACTTGTATTGCGACACGAACGACCAGTCGGTGACAGGGGTTTTTACAACCGTTCCACTAAGCCATAACCCAGGATAGTTCCCGGGACCGGGCGCATTCCCGATTGGGTTAAAGCCGGTGAATCGCAGCACCACTAACGCCAAAACCAAACAGAGCACGACTCCGCCTACAATTTTTGCTAGTGTCCGCATCTTGCGCTCCTGCGTGAAAGCCGGGACCTCCGTCACGGCTTCCGTTCCGATCATTGTACATCCAGGACGCCGTGGCCAAAGTCTCGTCAGGCTGAAGGCCTCGCGGGTTCCAAACGAGATTGCCGTTCAATTTCCAGCGTTCGCTCCGATCGGCTACGCGGGGTTCAGGCGAAAGACAGTCGCCGTCGAGACCGCTGGCACCTTCCATTGGGGATATTTCTTTCCCTTGGCCTGGAGGACGGCTGCCTTTTCAGCCGGATCGTCGACAACTGACAAGGTACGATCAAACACTCGGTCTGCGATCTTCAGGCGCACGCGGGGGTCACGGATTATGTCTTCAACCCACTGTCTGCCGCGATAAGAGGTCACATACAGATTGCCTTTATAGGTGGCGCACCAAATCGTCACCGAGTGAGGCACCAGATACGGGGTCTGCGTCTGAATCTTGATCTCTGGAATCGTATCCGTGAATGACCAGTCGGCGATTGGGGTAGTGACGGGCTCCCCCTTTATCCAAAGCCCTGGCATTCTGCACGCCAAAGATCGATCGGTTGGTGGGCAGCCCTTCGGTTCGAAACCAGTGAAGCTCAGTAGAAGCAGAAGCGCGACCACCGCAATTATTGTGGACCCGACAATCTTTACTAGTTTTCTCATTCTGGGCTCCTAAAGACTTTTCATGATGCTTCCGGGATTGCCGTTTGGCCTTACCTATCGCATCATTCTACACTGCCAGCCAGTGGCCTTCACTTCGCCAGTTCCTGGAGAGTGGCGCCCTTGGGCCGCTTGAGCAGTGATGCGACGAACCGGTCACATCACGGCGCTGAGCAGCGTTAAATTGGGAACATCGCCCACGATGCCGGGTGGCCATCAGTTTAGGGCCTGATGTCCGTCCTTATCGTCCAGAGAGTCCGCTCTTGAGGTCCTCTGCCGGCCGTAGCAGAGCGCGAGCTCTGAGCCGACGCTATTTCTCCCTGCCCGCCGTCGGCGCGCCACGCTCGCTGAGCGTCTGGCCATCGGCCAGCGTGATCGACATGAAAAGAGCGCCGGGCTCCCCGGTCAACAGCGGAGCCGCGACGATGGTGACCTTATCGCCGGTCTTCACCGACGTTTTCTTCCAACCCGCTCGCGCCAGGTAACCCGGCGCCGTCATCTCCACGTTCCAGGTCACGACCTTTCCGTCCTTTCCCGGAACCTCGAGCGCGATCCAGCAGTGCGGATTTTGCCAACTAAATTCTTTCACCGCTCCGACCAAAGTGACGGGATTCTTGCGATCGAAGCCGGCCATCGAATGGTGCGCAGCGACGGGCACCGCCAACCAGAGAACCAGAGCACAAGAGATCACAATCAAAGGCTTATTCATCCCATTTCCTTTCAACGGCTGGCCCGGTCCGCATTCGTGCTGAGCAGGTGCTCGTTCAAATCCGGCAGACATTCCGCTTCGGTGATCTCCTGATCGTCCACTCTCTTCCAGCGCTTGGTCCAATGCCACTCGCCTTCCCAATTCTTGGGATCGGTGGCCGTGAACTGAATTTCGAGCGTCTTACCATCGTCCAGCATCCGCATCCGCTCGATCATATGAAGCTGATCGCTGCCCGGGATCCCGCCGTCGACCCAATGATGCTCTTTCACGAATCCGGTGGTGTCCACTACAAGCGTGTCCTTCTCCCAACGGCCGATGGATTCGCCATTGAAGCTGGAGATCACCGTGTCCGGGTCGGTGTGCTTGCGGCCGTCGAGATAAACGAGCCGTACGCTGTTCATGAATCCACTGACCATCACGATCTCAGTAGGCTTCTGGACCATCAGGATGGGCCACACGCGAGTCATGATGATGGGCATCCCGGCGGGCCAGCAATGGCCGATATCGTCCTTATATGATTTTCCCTCCGCTACGGCCTTCTTGTAAGCGTTATACTCGGCTTGCGCCGAGGGCGTCAGCCTCGCGTCCGCCGGGGGACTGAACTGCCACGGATTCCCCGGCCCGAGCGCGTGCAGCCACGTCCCGGTGAGATCAAAGGGCGGCTTGGGACGCTCTTTATTGACCGCGGCCGGAGTCAGAGCCCCCATCGGCGCGCCGTTTTCGTTCAGCGGCGCCGGGACCTGAGCCGATGCCAGAGCCGCTAACAGGCCAGCAACCGCGGCCGAAGCGGAAATCGATGCCTTCCTCATATTTGTACTCTCATTTGTTATGCACTGCATCTGGACCACACCATTCCCGTCCACGCATTTCGGTCTCGCCTCGCTTTCGAACGGTGCCTCGTGCCAGAACACCAAACACGAAATTGATGCTTCATCCTCATCGCTCCTGCACCTTCAGGCGGACCACTCCCTTGTCATCGATGTATTCACGGTTGTTGTCGCAGACAAACTCGACCATCTCGTAGTTGGCGGGCATACGCTTGTAGGCGACGGCATAAGTTATCGGCTTCTCGAGCACCACCGGGTCGTCAATGGTGATCTGGTCGTGCAAGACGTCAGTCGCGACCAGATAGAACCGCTCGGTGATGTGCATTCGGTCGCTGTGAGGCATTCCGCGGTAACCCGACACGGAAGGCTTGATGCCGACGGTATCGACCACCAGAGTGTCGCCTTCCCAATGGCCGACGGACCGTCCATAGTAGCCGGGCGCAACGTCTTCGGGCTTTTCCTGCGGCCGGTCGAGGTAGACGCGGCGGACTTCACTAAACGCCTCGCCAATGATGGTCACCTGCTTGGCGGTCTCGATGATTTCCACTGGATAGACTGCGACCGACATCATCGTAGGCACGCCGTACGGCACGCACAGAACGCTGGTGTTGGCGAGTTGCTCACCGCGCTTGGCCGCCTCCGCCTCGGCCGCGCGGCGGGCCTCGTACGGTCTGGCATACTCCGGCTTGAGGAGGAGAGGAGAGGCCGGGGGCGGCGCCAGTTTTGGGTCGGCGCCGCGCCCACCACGATAAATGCCCCAGACCCCAGTCAGATCAGGCGAACCGGCGGGTGGCTGCGGGAACGCGACCGAAACCAGAAGAAGGAGCCAGAAGAGAGATTTCATAAGGGCATCGCCTCGAACTACGGTTCCCGCCCGGGACCATTGCCGACCACCCGTCCATTGGGCAAGGTCGCCTTGCCCAGGAATCCGCCGAGTTGGCCATTCTTGAGCGGATTGACGACGAGCGTAGTTTTGTCGCCCTTCTTAAGACTGTTGAACTTCCAACCGCTCTGCTGGAGAATGCTCGGGCTTCCCAGCTCGATACTCCAATGCTTGACAACCCCCTGCGGGTCCGGTACGTCGATTTCGATGTAGGAGTGCGGATTGGTCCACTGAAATTCGGAAACCGTCCCGACAAGCGTGATCTGCTTCGTCATGTCGAACATAGTGAAGGAGTGGTGGGCCAGAAGCGGTAACGCGGCAAGAAGCCACGCAACATGCCTGGCGAACGAAAGCCGGAAGTGCGGCGTCACGACGTAGATCCCTCCCGGGGAAT
>DATBID010000556.1:0-37113 GCA_036557125.1 Bryobacteraceae bacterium
ATTACTTCGTGGCGGCAAGCGAGTTCGGCTATCTGATCGATTTGGGATTTGGCGGAAAATTCGACCTCTTCAAGCGGGTGATCGGACTGCGCCCACATCAGATTGCTGAGCCAGAGGGTGAGGCAATCGACGATGATGACATCGGCTTGGGAAGCGGCTTGGAGTACGGCGCCGGCGAGATCGAGCGGCTCTTCGATAGTGAGCCAGTGCGGTGGGCGGTCTTGCTGGTGGCGGGCGATGCGGCGACGCATTTCATCGTCTTCGGCGCGGGCGGTGGCGATGTAAGCGACGCGCGGCGCGGAACAGAGCGATTGAGCGAAACGGGATTTGCCGCTGCGGGCCGCGCCGATGACCAAGGTGAGCATTATGATTTACCACAGAGACACGGAAACAGAATAATTGAAATTGGAACCTGAGGGCACGGAGAATTCCTGGAGGTGAAGCGTGATCTTTCGAAGGCTCTCTCACGAGGGTGGCGGGGCCACGGGCATTCGCCCGGCTTTTCCGATCTTCCTCGAATTGCAGAACCTCCCGCAGGCGCCTCACGCCGTGATTTTGCAGCCCGACCACTCCAGGCTCGCGGGTGAGATCGCCAAGCGGCTCCACGCCAGCGTTTTCGGAGACCTGCCGGCGGAGGTATTAGACGCGATTCGCGAACATGATTTTGGATGGGAGATGAGCGACCGGAATCAACTGGCCAACATGCGAAGCGAGCCCCTGCGCCCGTTTCCACAGCTTTCGCCTGAAGAGACTCACCCGTCGTGGCGCGAGTCCGTACGCCGCGCACAAGAATCCTCGCCTCTAAAGGGAGTGATCATAAGCCGGCACTTTTGCGCATTGGCCTCCCAGTTTCCACCGCATTTTCCTTTTGCGGAGGCAGAAAATCCGCGGCGCGAACAAATCGAACGCGAATTGAAAATTCCCCGCGAGGATTTGGATCGCTGGACAGCCGCGATCGGCTTCTGTGACATCGTCTCGCTCTATTTGTGCTGCGGGGCGCGGGAGCCGGCCGAATTCTCCTTGGCGCATCCTTCCCTGCCCTCCGCGCGCCAAGCCCGCAAAGTGGTACTGGAATGGGTACAGGGCCAGCCGCGCTTCACGGAGAAAATCATGGTGCCCGGCGCCGCCGTTTATGCGAGTGCGTGGGAAGTGCCCGCCTTGCACACCACGGAACTCGAGTGGCGATTTCTGGGCTGATCCGCTATCCTACGCGACGGTCTTGAGCGCCTTCAGGCGATCTCTGAGTTGCGCGGCCTTCTCGAACTCGAATTTGCGCGCGGCCTCGCGCATCTGCTCTTCGAGGTCCGCCAGGAATTTCGCTTTCTGTTCGGGCGTCAGCGCCTCGACATCTTCGTGGGCGTCGAGTTCCACGGTGACATAGTCGCCTTCGGCAATCGCCACGAGGCTCATATCGATCGGCTTAACGATAGATTGCGGCACGATGTGGTTGGTTTCGTTGTATTCCTCCTGAATGCGCCGCCTGCGGGCGGTCTCCTCCAGAGCCCGCTTCATGCTGTCGGTAATCACGTCCGCATAGAGAATCGCATGTCCTTCCAGGTGCCGCGCCGCGCGGCCCATGGTCTGGATCAGCGAACCGGAAGAGCGCAGAAAACCTTCTTTATCGGCGTCGAGAATGGCAACCAGCGAAACTTCGGGCAAATCCAGGCCCTCGCGCAAGAGGTTGATGCCGATGAGCACGTCGAATTCACCCTTCCGCAAGTCGCGCAGAATCTTGATTCGGTCGAGCGTGCTCACCTCGGAATGCAGGTACCGGCAGCGGACACCAACTTCGGAATAATATTCGGCCAGGTCCTCTGCCATTCGTTTGGTAAGAGTAGTGACTAATATGCGCTGACCCGCGTCCACGCGCTCGCGGATCTGGCCGAGCAAGTCGTCCACCTGCCCGCGCACGGGGCGGATCTCCACACTGGGATCGAGCAAGCCCGTGGGCCGGATGATCTGCTCGACCACCGCGCCTCCCGATTTGGTCAGTTCATAAGGCCCGGGAGTGGCGGAAACATAGATCACCTGGTTCACGCGATGCTCAAATTCCTCGAAGGTGAGCGGGCGGTTATCGAGCGCGCTCGGGAGGCGAAAACCGTGCGAGACGAGCACTTCTTTGCGGGAGCGATCGCCGGCATACATGCCGTGCAACTGCGGCACGGTCTGATGACTCTCGTCCAGGAAAATCACGGCGTCGTGCGGCAGGTAATCGAGCAGCGTGGGCGGCGCTTCTCCCGGTAATCTTCCCGAGAAATGCCGCGAATAGTTTTCAATGCCGTGGCAATAGCCGATCTCTTTGATCATTTCGAGATCGAACATGGTTCGCTGGTAGAGCCGCTGCGCCTCGATCAGCTTGCCTTGCTTTTCCAGTTCCACATGCCAGCCGGCCAGTTCGCGGCGAATGCTCTCCATCGCCGCGAGCTTGGTTTCCATTGACATCACGTAGTGCGTCTTGGGGTAGATCGGCAGCCGCAGGTACGTCTGTTTCACCTGGCCGAGCAGCGGATCGATCTGCGCCAGACTCTCCACTTCGTCGCCCCAAAGCTCGATACGATAGGCGTAATCGTCGTAGGTGGGGAATACTTCGATGGTGTCGCCGCGCACGCGAAATGTCCCGCGGCGGAAATCGCCATCGTTGCGCTCGTAGAGGATTTCCACCAGCTTCGACAGGATCTGGTTGCGCGAGACCTTTTGGCCTTTTTCCAGCATGAGCAGCATGCCGTAGTAGGCTTCCGGAGAGCCGAGGCCGTAGATGCAGCTCACGCTCGCCACGATCACGCAATCGCGCCGCTCAAACAGCGACTTCGTGGCTGAGAGTCGCAGTTTATCGAGCTCGTCATTGATAGTGGCTTCTTTTTCGATATAGACGTCGCTCGAAGGAATGTAAGCTTCCGGCTGGTAGTAATCGTAGTAACTGACGAAGTACTCGACCGCATTGTCGGGGAAGAACGACTTGAACTCGTGATAAAGCTGTGCCGCCAATGTCTTATTGTGCGCCAGAACGAGCGCAGGCCTCCCGACGGCCTCGATCACCTTAGCCATGGTGAATGTTTTGCCGGAACCGGTGACGCCCAGCAGGACCTGGTGCTGCTCCCCCTCGCGCACCCCGCGCAGCAACTCGCGAATGGCAGCCTCTTGGTCGCCCCGCGGGCGGTAATTCACAGCCAGACGGAATCCCATAGATAGATTTTGACTCGATACCGGCGTTCCCGCCAGTCCGGGAAATCCAGCCACAAATCTG
Source organism: Bryobacteraceae bacterium (assembly GCA_036557125.1). Classification (GTDB taxonomy): domain Bacteria; phylum Acidobacteriota; class Terriglobia; order Bryobacterales; family Bryobacteraceae; genus PSRJ01. Next base: position 3,245 of record DATBID010000556.1, read on the forward strand.
CAATGCGCGTGCCTGCGAGCCTCTGTAAATTAGAATGATGGAAGTGTTTGGATGCTTGTAGCCGATGTCCTCAGGAAAGCTTCCCTATTTTCGGCCTTATCCGCCGCCGAACTCGAAGCGCTTGCCAAACGCACCTCAATGCGTGCCCTCGATGCGGGTGAGACTCTCTTTTCCGAAGGCGAATCATGCTCGGGGTTCTATGTAGTTTCGAGCGGTCGCATCCGTATATTCAAAACGTCGCCGGGCGGCCGCGAGCAGGTGCTGGCCCTCGAGGGTCCCGGTAGTTCCGTGGCCGAACTCCCGGTTTTCGATGGCGGCCCATATCCCGCCTCCGTGGCAGCCATGGAGCCTTCCCAGCTCGTCTTCATTTCGCGGGAACAATTTCGCAGCTTCTGCCTGGAGCATCCAGCAGTCGCCTTGAAGGTTCTCGAAGTAGTGGGCGCGCGCCTCCGCCGTTTGGTCGGAATCATCGAAGAACTTTCATTTACCACCGTCCGCCAGCGCCTGATCTCCTGGATTCTGCGGCACTCGCGGACCGAGGGCGCCACGTTCACCCTTGGCTCCAGCCAGCAGGCATTGGCCGCCGAAATCGGAACCGTCCGCGAACTGGTATCCCGCAACCTGGCCCGCCTTCAGGCTCAAGGATTCCTGGCCATTAACGGCCGCGAACTGACCATCCTCGATGAAGCCGGTCTCGAACGCGAATTGGCGATGCTCGTTTAGCCCTGTGACATAAGTCATTGTCCAGATCCCCCGGAGATCGTCAACTGGAATCAGAGGCACGAAATGATTCTGGAACCTGGCAAGACGGTACGCGAAATTGCGATCGAGCATCCCGCCTCCGTGCGGGTTTTCGATTCGCTCGGAATCGACTATTGCTGTGGCGGAAACCGCCCGCTCGAAGAGGCATGCCGACGGGCCAATATTTCTACCGATCAAGTCCTAAGCATGTTGGCGCGCATCGAAACGCAGCCGCCGGTAGCGGAAAATAACTGGTCCCAAGCTCCGCTGGCCGGGTTGATCGAGCATATTGTGGGGCAGCATCACGCCTACATCCGCCGCGAATCGTCGCGCTTAGTTCCGCTGCTTGATAAAGTCGACGCCCGGCATGGCGCTGCCCACCAGGAACTGAAGTCGATCCAGGATCTATTCAAGGCCCTGGTGGATGAGCTGTTCGCCCATATGATGAAGGAAGAACGCGTGCTCTTTCCGTACCTTGTCAAATTGGAGGCTGCCGCGCGCGAAGGGCGCATCGCGCCGCCGGCAATGTTCGGCTCTGTCGAGATGCCCATCAGCCGGATGCTGGCGGACCACGAAGATGCCGGCGCGCTCGGCGCACGCATCCGCACGCTCGCCTGCGATTTTCGCCCACCTGAAGACGCGTGCGCGTCCTGGCACGCTCTGTACCATGGCCTTGAGGAGTTTGAACGCGACCTTCATCATCACGTGCATCTCGAAAACAACATTCTCTTTCCTCGCGCGCTCGAAATGGAGCGCCACGGAGGCGCGCATGGCTGTGCCTAGTTCTTCCACTACCGCCCTTCCGGTAATCGGGTCCGGGGCACAGCGGGAGCTGCGCCTTCAAAAAGTTCTGATGGCGTACATCGTCGTCGGGTTGTTCTTTATGCTCCTACCCGGGACATTCCTCGGCGCGTGGAATCTGGTATCCATCAGCAGCCGGCATGCTCTCGAGAATTTGTCGCCCTCCTGGCTACAGGCGCACGGCCACGCGCAGATTTTCGGTTGGATCGGCACCTTTATTATCGGAATCGGGTTCTATTCTTTGTCGAAGATGGGCCGCCTCCCGGCGTTTGCCGTTTCCCGGGCATGGACGGCCCTCATTGCTTGGACACTCGGCGCGGCCTTACGCTGGGCCGCCGGCTTTTTCGCATGGCACTGGCGCATTCTCCTTCCGCTCTCGGCGCTTTTGGAGCTCTCCGGGTTTCTCCTGTTCTTCCTCACCGTCTCCGGACACCGCCCCGCTTCCGATGAGCGGCGCACGAAACGCGAGCCTTGGATGATACTGGTGGTGGCCTCGGCCGTTGGCTTCCTGGCATCGCTCGTCCTGAATGCTTACGCAGATATTGTCATTGCCTGGCAAGGCGCCGCGCCCGCGCTTCCCCACGTTCTCGATCAGCGATTCGTGGCCTTCGAGCTTTGGTGCTTTCTGATTCCCGCCATTTGGGGATTCAATTCTCGCTGGCTGCCGGTATTTCTTGGTCTCCCCGCGCCCAACGGACGGCTGCTCTTCGGCGCCTTAGGGCTGGGGTGGGCCGGCGCCGTAGCCGCATTCGCCGGCGCTTCCATGCTCTCCGCTCTCTTGCTTCCGACCGCCGCTCTGGTCGCTATATGGGCAATTCGCATCTGGCGCAAGCCGGTGCGGGCCGCCAAGATCGAAGGCGTTCATCCCAGCTTTCCCGTGTTCGTTCGGCTTGCCTATGTTTGGTTGCTGATCGGATCGGGCCTCTGGCTGGCCGCTGCCCTGGCCGATCATAGCGGCGGAATTTGGGGAGCCGCGCGCCACGCGCTCACCGTCGGATACATTTCCGCAATGGTGTTCGCCATCGGCCAGCGCGTGCTGCCGGCATTCGGAGGCATGCGAAGGTTGTACAGTCCGAGGCTAATGCTGGCCTCTCTCGTGGCTCTTATGGCCGGCTGCACTCTCCGTGTTGCCGCCGAGATTCCGGCCTACGAAGGCTACTCCCGCGCAGCCTGGCATGTGTTGCCATGCTCCGCCGTTATCGAGCTAATCGCTGTGTCTCTGTTTGCTGTGAATGTGATTGCGACGTTCCTCCAGCCGCCGGCTCACTTGCAAGCCAGTGGGAGGTAAACGTTACTGTTGACCGCTCCCTGACGGTCGCGGCTCGGATATGGGCGATTTCGGATTATGGTAAGGAGTTCACTACGACACAGCTCGGAAATGGGCGATTTCGAGATTATGGCAAGGAGTTCATGCGACGGGCCGCTAGTAGCCGGCAAACTCCTCGCTGCGGATATCGTCTTCGTCCGCGCCCGCTTCAATCAGCATGCTTCTCATGGCGGTGACCATATCGGGAGGGCCTGCAACATAATAAATTCCCTCGAAGGCGGGCAGATGTTTCGCGATCAGGTCCTTGTTGATAAATCCCACCTCGCCCTTCCATTCGCGGTGCGATCTGTCCATTGCGGTCATCGTTGCGATTAGATGAAAGTTCTGATTCTGCTTCGCCAGCTCATTCAAGCCGTCCAGGAATGCGGCGTCTTCCGGGCGATTGTTGGAATAGAACAGGTACATTTGATGGGCCGCTTTCTCATGGGTCGCCTGGCGAATCATGCTCCGGAACGGCGTGATCCCGATGCCGCCTGCCAGAAAGATCGCCGGCTTCTCTGCCTTTCGATGCAACACGAACGATCCACTCGGTCCCTCAAGCCTGAGCTGCAATCCCAGTGTGCTTTTGCCCAATACCCGCTTGAATGCCGTGTCTCTCATCCGCGTAGCAATCATCAGATCGCTTTCAAAAGGCGGGCTGGCCAGAGAAAACGCGCGCGTATTGCCTTCCGCGTCCGTTTCGGGCGGATCGAGTAGCGTCAGGTCGATCGCCTGGCCCGCTCGAAACTGAAAGCCTCCGGGCTTCTCGAAATGAAAAGCCATGGTCCCTTCGGCGACCTCCTCCCGTTTCGTTAACGGAACCACATGCGTGAATGCCGCAGTGCTCATCCCATCTCCTTTCCCCGGCGCTCTGGCCTACCCGGCCCGCGAATGCGCCCCCATCTTCCGCTCGATGTACTCCTTCAGCGCCACCGCGTTGTTGTGCTCCGTGTCATGTGAGCTATAGAGCAGCGTGACCGTGCCTCGCCGCGCGGCTTCGCGGATCGGAGACCATGCCTCAGTTGCACCGTTCAGTTCCGCAAAGTATTTCCTCCGGAATTCAGCCCATTTCGCCGGATCGTGGCTGAACCACTTCCGCAGTTCGGTGCTGGGCCCTGCTTCCTTCAGCCAGCCGTCAATGTGGAGCGACTCTTTTTTGACTCCGCGAGGCCACAGCCTTTCCACCAGATAGCGCACTCCATCATCCCGACTCTCCTCTTCATACACCCGCTTGAGTTTGATCATCGAAGACCTCCCAAAAAATTCACCCTGCCGCTTTCGCGCGCTCCTGCTGCAAGCGGCCCGCCCGCTCCAGTCCGTCCAGCAGCAAATGAAAGTAGATCAAACCAGCAAACGGCTTCCATCGATCCACAATGCGCATCACACGGCCATAATCGGGCGGCTTTCTCAAATGCAGCCAGCGTGCCAGATTGTTTTGGGCGCCGATGTCATCGCCCGGAAAAGTGTCTATGCGTCCCAGACCTCGCAGCAGCACGTATTCCGCGGTCCATCGTCCTACCCCCGGCAATTCCAAAAGCCGCGACACGGCCTCGCGGTTTTCAAGATCGGCAAATGACTCGAGCGCCAGTTCTCCCGATGCGATCCTCCTGCCCAGTCCAATCAGCTCACGGGATTTGAAACCATTGAAGCCGAGCGAGCGAAGAGATTCGGGCGTTGCCGCCGCCAAATCTTCCGGTCTCGGGAAGGCCCGCCTGCCATCTTTCTCAAACGGAAGTCCACAAAGCGCCGCCAGCCGGTTCAACAACAGGATTCCCACCGTCAGGCTGAACTGCTGGCAGGCTATGCCGTTGACGAGGCCTTCCCATACTGTTGGGAACCGCGGTGGCTTTAGCCCGCGGAATCGGGAAGCGAGTTCGTGGAGTTCCCGGTGTTGCGCGACGAGCCGGTAGAAAGACCGAAGGTCGACTCGCAACCCAAGGAGCCGCTCGAGCGCAGCCATCGCCGCAGTCTTCACTGTTCCCGAAATGCGGGCGGCACGAATAGTGATCTCCAGTCGAGGGGCATGCACGCTTCCCGATTGCCTGACACTGACCAGAGCCGGCCGGTTTCCGAACGCCAGCACGCGCTCATACGTCTCGCCATCCCAGCGGTCGATGGCGTTCTCCGGCCGCCGCCGGATGGCCCAAACCGTGAGATCGAGCCGGAAGGGAGCAACCGGATTAATTGAGAAAAAGAGGCGGCCCAACTCACAACCTCTCCGAGCGATCCATCTTTAATGCTAGTACGCGCCGCATTTTTTCATGCCCAAAATGTTACCTCAGTAACATAGCCGCGGGCCTCCCAGTGGTTGACATCACAAAAACGACAGCGATAAAATTGACCCACCTAGTCTAGCTTCGTGCGTCTTCTGCCTTTTCAAGGCAGCTAAATTTTGGGAGGTTTGATTTTGCGACCAAGTTGTTTTTCGCGATTCATCGCGTTATTCGCGTTCCTCGCCGCATTGGCATTCGGCCAGGGCGGCACGGGAACCATAACGGGGACTATTACCGATCCGACCGGCTTACCCGTCGCGGGAGCGAACGTGGAAGCCCGGAATACGGCAACAGGAGTTGTTTACACGGGGGCATCCACCAACGCGGGTAATTATGCAGTCCCCAATTTGCCCGTAGGCACGTATGGTGTGACCGTGAAGGTGCCCGGGTTTAAGACCTACACTCATACCAACCTGGTTGTGGCGGCTACGCAAGTGCTCCGCGAGGATATTCGGCTCGAAGTCGGCGCCGCGGCTGAGACCGTGACGGTTGAGGCTCAAGCTTCGCTACTGGAAACCGAGTCGGGCGATCAGGTCAGCAACGTGACGCTCGAGCAGACTCTCGACCTGCCCTTTATGGGCATCGGGACGGTCAATTCCGGCACCTCGGGCTATCGCAATCCATACAACACGCTGCAAACCCTTCCCGGAGTCAGCAGCTACACCACCAGCGGCACATTCGCCATCAACGGTCTCGGCGGAGCGGTAGGCTTTGCCGCGCCCCTCACCGAGACGATGCGCATCGAAGGCCAGGATGCCACCTCCCGGATCTTCGGAAATTACGACTACACCCAGATGGCGCAGCCGAACGTGGATGCGGTGCAGGAAGTCGCCTATCAGACGAGCAATTACGCTCCCGAGTTCGGGCAGGCCGGCAGCGTGGTCATCAACATGACCATGAAATCCGGCACGAATCAATATCATGGCAGCGCGTTTGAAGAGTGGGTGAATGAAGATTTGAATGCCGGCGATCCCTTCACCAGCAACGGCGCAGGCGGAAAGGCGCGGCCCCGCAACCGCCGCAACGATTTCGGCGGCACTTTGGGCGGTCCGATTATCATTCCCAAAATCTATAACGGGCGGGACAAGACCTTCTTCTTCTTCGCCTACGAACAGTATCTGGAAGGTTCGCAATATAACTTCACGGACACGGTGCCGACTGCGGCGATGCGCGCCGGCGATTTCTCAGCCCTGTCCGCCAACGGGACTTGCGCTCTCTGTGCGGCCAACGGAATTCCGACTGCGCCGTTAGGCAGGGATCCTGCGGGGAATCCCATTTACGCCAATGAGATTTTCGATCCCTCCACTCGTGCCGTAGCCGCGAATGGCCAGGGGTACGCTTTGCCCTTCGCGAACAACGTGATTCCCTCCAGCCGTTTCAACGCGAGCTCGCTGGCATTTCAAAACCTGTTCCCGCAACCCCAAAACGGCAATCTTATCGGCAACTATGATGGGACCATCAGCGGCGGACGCTACTCCGCCATTCCAGCGCTTAAGGCCGATCAAATTATCAGTCAGAAAGATAAGCTTTCGTTCTATTGGTCAAGGAACAACACGGAAAGCCAGATCTCCTCTCCGTTAGGGAACGCGGACGGCCTGCCAACCGAAATCGGCGGCTACCGCGGCACCTTCATTCCCACCTACACGATTCGTCTGAACTACGACCGCACTCTGTCGCCCACCCTCCTTCTGCACCTTGGCGGGGGCTATTATCACACCAGTTTCAGCGATCGCGCTCCATTCCTGAGTTTTCAACCTTCGCAATTCGGCCTTACCGGATTCCTGCAGAACCGGCAGTTCCCGAGTGTCACTGGCATGTGCGCCCCGGCTCCGTTCGGCGCCGTGGGTTGCGGCGGGGGTGCTAACGGCGGCGGCATGCAGAACATCGGAACCTCCGCTCAGATTCAGTCGCAAAACTACGAAGAGAAGCCCAGCTTCAACGCCAATGCAACCTGGGTGCACGGCAATCACACCTTCAAACTCGGCGCGGAAGTATACTTTGAGCAAGCCTACACCGGCGCCTTTTCCGGGGTAACGCTGGCGACGGCTTCGCTCTCCGGCGCTCCTGTTGCAACGGCCGAACCTTTCGTGCCTACGTTCAGTCTGAACGGATTCAACATGGGCTATAACTACGCCAGTTTCCTTCTGGGCGACTATGCCGGAATTACCCAGACACCGGCCGAATTCACCCGCGCCGGGTCGCAGACGTGGGGACTATTCCTCCAGGATTCGTGGAAAGTAACCCGCAGGCTTACCTTGAATTACGGTATACGGTGGGATTACGACACTCCGGAGCATGAGCAATATGGGCGTTGGGGACAGTTGGACGAAACTTTGGCCAATCCTAACGCAGGCGGTCACCCGGGAGCGGTGCAGTATGCCAGTACCTGTAACTGCCCCTTCTACCAGAAGGCCTATCCGTACGCACTCGGGCCTCGCCTCGGCATAGCCTATCAGATCGATTCCAAAACGGTGTTCCGCGGCGGTTGGGGACTCAATTACCAGTTCGTTGCCAACCCCGCCGGCGCTACGATCGGCACCAACGGCGTCTATCCTCTCGCCGGCGTGAACCCTTATGTCAACGTCTCCACCCCGGGATCGATTGTGCAGCCGACCTGGCCTGTTACCAATCCGTTCATCTATCCGGTCCCCGGCACGGTCGGAGTACCGGGCACGTCAACTCCCCTTGTGCCGGACGCGAATCAAAATCGTCCGCCGCGAATCAACCAGTTCAGCTTCGGCTTCCAGCGGGAGATTACGCCGAATTTCATCCTGGAGGCCTCTTACGTTGCCAATCGCGCTGTCTGGCTGCAGGGCTTCACCACCGGCTTCCTGAGCGAGACTTCCCAGCAGCAATACGCGCGATTCGGCCTCTATCCCTATCCGGGCACCGGCCCGTGCTCTTCAGGCGGCGGGGTGTGCCCCAGCACAACCTATAACAACTACGCCGACTACCTGCTGACTCTTCAGCCGCTCAACAGCGCCGCGGTGATCAACGGCCTGGGTGCGCGTGGTGTGAAGGTTCCCGTTCCCTACAACGGTTTCCCGCTGACCAACTCCCTGCAGAGCGCGCTCTATCCCTTCCCGCAGTACGGCGCACTCGAACCTTCCAACTCCCCCACCGGCCGCTCCAAATACGACTCTTTGCAGGTGAAGGCGACCAAGCGCGTGTCACACGGCCTTCAGGCGGGGGGCGCATTCACTTGGGGGCAGGGATTCCATAGCACCGCTCCTCAGGACTTCTTTAATCCGCAGAGCACCGTATGGGAATTGCAACAGATCCCCCAATTCGCTCTCACGTTCAATGCCATCTACACCGTGCCCAAAGCAAGGTTCTTTCCCAAGGTCGTAAATGCGATCACCAGCGACTGGCAGATCGGCTGGTGGTCGGACTACCAGAGCGGGCAGTACTTGGCGCCACCCATCAGCACCACCCTGAATTTACTGCCAAGTGAGGATATCCGCGTTGCGGGTGCGCCGCTATATACGCCGGGCGTGAACCTCAATGACCATGGCACGTTCAGTCCCTATTACACCCAGGTGCTGAATCCGGCTGCCTGGCAGCAGTGCCCAGCTAACGCCGCGTGCGGTTCGGCGAATATCACCAGCGGCTTTTTTGGGCCTCAGACGAACGCCACTAACTACTACAAAGATTTCAAGGGGCCCCGCACCCCTTCGGAGAATGCGAACATCGGCCGCAATTTCCGCTTCCATCGCGGCGACCGCGTGTTTAATCTTTATGTCCGCGCGGAATTCGTGAACATCTTCAACCGCACGCTGTTCCCGAATCCGAGCACCGCGAATCCGCAGAACCCGGTTGTTCGCGGCGCAGGAAACGGCAGCATTTTAACCAGCGGGTTCGGCGTGATCAGCGCCTACTTCCCCACTGGCAGCATCAACGGGACGGCTCCCTATCTCCTGGGCCGCACCGGGACGCTCATCGCCCGCTTCAACTTCTGATGCGTTATCAGGGCCGCGATGGTCTGCGAGCGGTAGCTATCCGCTCCCTGACGGTCGCGGCTCTGTTTGTTTCCGGCGCGGCTCTGTTTGTTTCTGGCGCATTTGCCGCAGACCGCGCGTCCACTTCCTACGCCGCCGCAAAGCTCATCCTGGCGGCGCATCGCGATCAACTACCAGCCGAACTAAGAAACCCCGAAGAATCGAAATGGCTCGCCTGGTCGCGACGCGAAGATCGCGCTATTCGCGCGCGCCTCGCACAAGGAGACCTCGATTCCGTAGTCAATCTTCTGCTCTACGGAACCTCTTTCACGAAACAGCCGCGCATCCGCATGGAGGCACTGACGGAGGCTTCAAAATCGGGCCTGCTACGCGCGCGGGTGGATGATCTGGTCGCGGGTATTCGCAATCCCGGTGAAAACGAGCGGCTTCTGTTTGTGCAGCATCTTGTTCGGAACCAGGGCATCGATCCGGATTCGTCCGAAGCCGGCAGGTTCCTGTATAACAATCTCCTGCGCGTAATCAAAGAACGGCGAGAGCTGGTCTCGCGCGCCCGGAAGGCCGCGCCCGCATCCTTGCTCGACCGTGCCTCCTTATTCGACAACCGCGGCGTGTCGCTCGATACGGGCATCATCGCCGATTTTTCCATCGACCAGACCTTGCGTGATCTGAAACAGCGCGGAGTCCTCCGGGAAGGGCAGATCGGGCGCGTGGCGGTCGTCGGGCCGGGCCTCGATTTCGCCGACAAGAATGAAGATTCCGCCTACGATTACTATCCCGAGCAGACCGTCCAGCCGTTCGCGATCTTCGATTCACTCATCCGGCTGGGGCTGGCGAAAACGAATGAGATATCGTTGTCTGTTTTGGACATCAGCCCGCGCGTGATCGAGCACGTAGAGCAAGCGCGCGAACGGGCGCGCAAGAACCGCGGCTACGTGCTCCAGTTGCCGCGCGACGCGGGGCGGCCATGGCCGGAAGACCTGATTGCATACTGGAGATCCTTCGGAGACCGGATCGGCTCGACGGTCTCACCGATTCGGCCGCCCGACATCTTTCCCGGCCTCGAAACCCGCGCAATCGAAGTGCGGCCTCAGGTGGTCCTGGCCTGCGAACCGTTGGACCTCGATATCATCCTGCAACGCCTCGACAAGACTTTCGATCTGATTGTCGCCACGAATATTTTCGTCTACTACGACGCCTTCGAACAGAGCCTCGCGTTAGAGAACGCGGGCGCCATGTTGAACCCAGGCGGCCTGCTGCTCACCAACGACAGCCTGCCTGCAGTTCCGGGCGGCTCCATGCGGCTAGGAGGAGTAATCAAGGCGTCGCTTGACGCTGTCGGCTGGTACGTCAATTCGCCACGCGCGCGGTGAGAACCAGAAAGAGGGCCTGATCGTGGCCCATGCTGAGGCGCCCCACCACCACCTTCTGACCTTCTTTAACATCGACATCGGCGCTGAGGCCAAGATCGGTCATTTGGTTGCCGAACTGCACACGAATTCCGGCGTGTAGCTTAGCGATTTTCACGCTTGAACCATCCGGATTGAGGGTCGCATTCGCGATACTGATGTTGTCGTAAGCGGTGCCCTGCAATCCTTCGGGTTGCGAAACGCTGTTCGCGTTTCCTCCGTCGCCCGAGCGGGTGCGGAGTGAGAGCGTGTCTATCAGATGGTAAGACTTGAAGGGAAATGCGTTCTTGAGTTGCGTGACCACCGGGTCGAGTTCCTTCGGCAGTGCGCCGCTGCTCGTTGCCGTATCGCTGCCGGTAATGAGGTAAGCAGTCAGCTCAATATTCGGAGGAGTCGGCGATGGCACGTCGAGCCGCTTGATGGCGTCTTCGATACCGGCCATGTCCCTGGCTTGGGCCGATACTGCCAACGCGCGCAGTTCGGGATTCGCTTGTATGAGTACCCCCAAGGGCCGGAGCAGATTCTCCACCTGTCTTGGGTCTGCATATTTCAGAATGAAGAGCTTGCGCTCCCGCGGCTCCGGCGGCGGGTTGTTTTCCGCTTTCTTCTGATCCTGCGCCGCCAGCGGCAGCGCCAATAGTAATGCGAGCAGCCAGTATTTCATCTCAATCCTCCTTCGCGTTGATAATCCAATAGATGACTACGTTCGGGTCGTCGGTAATGAGTTTGACGGTGAGCGGCTCCGCGGGCGGCGTCTGTAAAGGACCGCTCCCTAACGGTCGCGGCTCAGAACGGACTCGCGGCTCGGCGGGCGGGGGAGTGACCGGGGGCTTGCGCGCGCGTTTCGGTATCGGAGTGGCGGGTTTTGGCAAGGGACCGCTCCCTGACGGTCGCGGCTCAGAAGGGACTTGCGGCTCGGAACGGGTTACCGAAACTAATGGCCGCTCGTGCCTCTGCCCAACCCAGAGCGCCAGCAAAACTATCGCAGCCGCCAGCCCTCCGGCCCAGACCGGCACCCATCGCCTTCGCCCGGCTGAAATCCGCCTTCGCACCCGCTCGCGCACCGCCGCAAGCTGCGATTCTCCGGGCGCCTGCTGGTGAGTCTCCGCGAGCAGCGCAAGAACTTCGTAGAGGCCGGCGCGAAACTCGCGGCATCCGGCGCAGGTTTCCAGGTGCCGCTCGATCTCGGCGCTGACGGCATCCAGTGTGATTCTCTCCTGGCATTCCCCGCAGTTCATCTTCGCCTCCTCAAATGCCGCTCTACAAAATCCTTCACCTTGAGACGCGCCCTGCTGATCTGAGAGCGAACAGTGGTCTCACTCGATCCCAGGATGCCGGCCACTTCGCGAGTGGAAAGGCCCTCCAGATCGCGGAGCACGAACGCCGCCCGCTCCTTTTCCGGCAGCATTCGCAGGCTTAACTCCAAGATGCGCCGCCGCTCTTCCGTGTTGAGTTCCTGATCCGGATCGCGGACCGGCGCAGCGGCATCCCCCAGTTCTTCCATCCGCGGCTGCCGCTTGTGATCGCGGCACAGGTTCACCGTCACGCGGTAGAGCCAGCTTGCCAAATTTTCGCTTGCATCGATTTTCCGCAGGTTGCGGTAAAGCTTCCAAAAAACTTCCTGCGCCACATCCTGCGCGTCTTCCGGATTGCCAAGCAGCCTCCACGCCGTGCCCAACACCATTCGCTCGTGCCGCCGCATGAGGTGCTCGAACGCCGTCCGGTCACCCGCTTTCGCCGCTTCGAGCATGCGCGCGTGGTCGTCCGGAGCGAGCATCGCGATGGCCGTCACGAACAGAGCTGACGTTTCCATCCTTTCTATATACAAATACTGTCGGGAGAGGGAAAACGTTGGTAGGAATTTATAGCGCGCGTTCGAGGACTTCGCGCAGCTCGCTGGGAAGCAGGCCGATAGGGTTTCCTTTCATACTATTGGCGCGCGCGGCCTTTTCGACCAGCGTAGGGATGTCCTGGTGCTGAACGCCATATTGCCGGAGCGGCTGAATTTCTATGCGTTGGCACAGTTCAGCCACCCAATTTGCACCCTCTTCCGGTGTGCTTTGTGGGTTTCCCGTAAGCAGCGCCGCAACTTGCCGGTAGCGCTCCAGCGCCGGGCCGTGTGGGTCGCGGGAGCGGAGAGCTTGAATGTTGACAGCCATGGCGTGCGGCAGCAGCGCCGCGCAGACGGCGCCGTGCGGAGCGGGGGACATGCCGCCGATCGGCGCGGCGAAGCCATGCACCGCGCCTAGTCCGGCATTTGCCAGCGCCAGCCCTCCGAGCAGCGCCGCCCAAGCCGTCGCCGTGCGCGCTTCGAGATCCGAGCCGTTCTTCCACGCTCGCGGCAATGCAGTGGCCGCGGCGCGCATGCCTTCCACGCAGAACAAATCGGTCATGGCATTGGCGCGCACCGAGACATACGGCTCGATCAACTGAGTGAGCGCATCGAGACCGGTAGACGCAGTGACCGCGGGCGGCAGGCTGAGTGTCAATTCGGGATCGATCAAAGCTAGGCGCGGCAGCATACGAATGCTTCGCAGGCTGACTTTCACTCGCTGTTCCGGAGATCCCAGCACCGCGTTGCGAGTGACCTCAGAGCCTGTGCCCGCCGTCGTGGGCACGGCAATGAAGGGAGCGGGATCGCATGCGAGCGGCCGGCCTTGGCCGATCACTTCCAGATATTCCAGCGGATCGCCAGGGTTGGTCATGAGTGCCGCGATGGCTTTACCGGCGTCGATGGCACTGCCTCCGCCTATGGCCATCACGACATCGCAACCGCGCTCGCGCGCGAAGGCTGTGCCGCTGCGGATGAGATCAATAGTTGGTTCGCCGGTCACTTGGAATTGGCAGGCGAAAGCGCCTGCCCCACCGTGAGAACCAGTGACCAGCAGCGATTTTTTGCCCAATGTGGCTGCGGCCGCTTCCAGCTCTTTTACCTTGCCCGCTCCGAACAGGATGCGGCCTGCCGTGGCAAATTCGAAGCTACCAGTCGGGATCTGCGGGAGAGACATTGCTATAGAACGTGCGCGTGCGCGGCTCCGCCAGCATATCCGGCACCTTTTGAACCCAGGCGTTATAGTGCGCGGTTTCGCGGTGGCGCACGGGAGCGTCGGCATCGCGGTAGACTTCGACGAGCGCGAAGCGGGTCGGGTCGTCGGATTGTTCGAGGAAATCGAAGCGCACAATACCCGGCTCCTGGCGGCTATGGCGCGCATTCTCCGTGGTGGCTTCGCGAAACGCGTCCACACACTCCGGCTTCACGTGGAGGTTGACGATGAGGATGAGCATAGGAGCTTCTATTTTGTGGCAGCGGAAGCGGCAGGGGCAACTTCGGGAGGACGCGACTGGTAGTTGGCGCGCCCGCTCAGGCCTTCTTCTACCGTGATGTTGTTCCGCTCGAGCGTTTCGCCAAGCACCTGGTCTAAAGAAACGCGCGCATGCGCATACGCTGCCATGGCATCCGTTTCCGAGATCTGCGCGGCGATCAGGCCGCGGCGATCCACCATCAGCGTGTTGAACGTGGCCGTGCCGGTGGCGCGCTTTTGATCGGCTTCAAGCAACTGCTGCTGCAGGATGCGCGTGTTTTGCGCCGCCATATAGCGAGCGCGCGCCTGGCGGAGCGCATTGGTCTGGTTGGCGATATCCACCCCAATCTGGTTCGCGTCTTTCTGGCTGCGGAGCTGCGACTGCCGGAATTGCAGTTGGTCGATACCGTAATCGCCTTGCGCCTGGCGATTTCCTACGGGCATGTTGAAATTCACGCCCGCAGCGTTATTGGGGAAGTTCCGGCGGAAGATCTGGCCGAGGGCATTGCCGTAACCGCCGATAAAATACTGTTTCGCCCCGCCGCCGCTCGCCTGGGGAGCGCCGGCAACGCCGCGGTTGTACGTGAATGCATAGCCTGTCAGGTTCGGCAGAAGGGGGTTGGCAGTTCCGATCAGATCGATTTCGTCGGTCTGGTCGCGATAGCGCGAAACGGCCACATCGGGACGCATGGCCATCGCCGAGTTGAGCATTTCGCGGAAGGGCGACAGGCTGTCGGACGCGGGGACCTCGATGCGGTCGAGCGGAATGACCTGCGCGGCATCGAGCGCGGGATCGTCGGTTCGGCTCAGCGCCAGTTTCAGGGCGGAGGCGCGCTGCTCTACCGTCTGCTGGCCGATGGCCACATCCTGGCGGCGGGTGGCGAGTTCCGCTTCCGCGCGAATGAGCTCGAACGGCGCCATCGCGCCCAGCGAAATTTCGTAGCGCGTATCGTCATAGAACTTCTGCGTGATTTCGAGCGCCTGCCGCCGCACCTGCTCCTCGTCGCGCGCGCCCACCAGGTCCCAGTAGAGGTTCAGCACGTTGGCGCAGAGATCCAGCAATTGGGATCGGAACTGCTCGCGCGAAGCGGTGGTGTTGATTTGCGCGATGCGGATCGTGCGGCCGTTGACTCTCGCGCCAAAGCCTTGGAGCAGCGAATGGTAGATCTCGACGCCCATGTACGGTCCCACAGCGGGGTTGAGATCGTCGAGGGGCGAATTTTCGGATAGGTGTTGCTCGTAGTCGAGAAACTGGATACCGCCGCCGCTGAGCAGGCCCTGCGTGATCTGGGTGTTGTAGTTACGGACATTCTCGATGAGCACTGGGGTCCCGGCCACGAGCAGGTTGGATTGCGGCGCAGTGAGGTGAGAGAAGGTGGAGCTGTTCTGCAGCACCGGGTCGAGGTTGGGCGTAACGGCGCCCACCTGTTGAATTGTGGCGCCGCCGCCCCCACCGCCGACATTGCCATTGCCGCCGCCGAGCACGCCGGCCGCCGCTACGCTGCCATTGACGCCGAGGCCCGCGTCGATGCTGCTCACGTTCTGGCTCGCGCTGGGAACGCCGCGCAGCGGGCCGCCGGCTTTGGCGCGGTCTAGCGCGGAGAGGGCCTGAAGCGGACCATAGCGATCGATCTCCAGGTTGAGATTGTTCTCGATGGCAAGCGCCAGAGCATCCTGAACCGTGAGGTACAGGTTTCCGGCCCGCATCAACGTTTCAAGGCGCGCAGAGTTGCCGAGCCGGACGGGCGGAACGGTGGGCGCCACATACGACCGCAAAGGGATAGGCAGCGATGGGCGCTCGATGAAGGGCTCCTGGGCGGAGAGGGGAAGCATAGCAAGGAAGAAGAGAGCTGCCGTCCGCTCCCTAACGGTCGCGGCTCTGACCGGAACGGTCGCGGCTCTGATCAGAATGCTCATTTGGCCACTCCTTGCGGGATTGTGGACGTCCTCTCAACCAGACCTTTTTCCGCGTCCACCATCGAAATGTGGTTCACGTCCAGGGTCTGGCCCATGGCCAGGTTGAAAGTGATTTGGGCGTGCGAGTAGTTGGCCATGGCCTCCACTTCGGCATCGGAATCGGTGGCCAGATCCTTCTGCGCCTGGATTACCAATTCGACCGTGGAAACACCCGACTGGAAGCGCTTCTGTTCCGCGCTGAGACTCTGTTCGGCCAATGCGCGGGCCGCGGCCGCCGATTCGTACCGCGACCGCGCCTGCTGCAAGCCGATCAACGCGGTTTTCACATCTACGCGAACCTGGTTATTGGCCCGCTGAAGCTGTAACTCGTTCTGACGGAGCTGTAGTTCGTCGGTAACGAAATCGGCCTGCGCCTGGCGATTGCGAAAAGGGATGTTGAGCGAAAGGCCGACCGAATAATTGGGGAAATTGCGCCGAAAAAGCTGGGAGAGGACACTGCTGTTGCCGCCGATGAAGAAGGGATACGGAGCGCCGCAACAATTGTCGTAGATCGCGCTCGCCGGCCCCGCCAAGCCGTTGTTGGTAACCTCAGCGAAGCCTTGCAGCGAGGGCCGCAGATTGTTTTGCGTCCCTTTGAGCAGGGTCTTCTGGTTTTCCACATTGATCTTGTTCTGTTCGATCTCCGGGCGGTGGGCCAGCGCTTCCGTGATCAAATCCTGTTCGGGCCGCACCTCAGCGGCCGGGGGAATCACGATGTGGTCCAGAGGGACGATGTGTACGGCTTCGAGCGTCCTGTCCTGCACGCCCGTGCGGCTGAGCACGTTCTTCAGGATGACTTCCTGCTGCGCGACGTTGGTCTGAGCGATTAGCAGATCTTCTTCGCTGGCGGAAACCTGCGCGGCGGCGCGCGTCACTTCGATTTCGGGCAGCGCGCCGATGGCGACTCTCTTCTTGTTGTCGTCGAGGAGGTTCTGCGCGGTTTCGAGCGCCTGCTGTTTAATACGCACGGCATCATTAAAGCTCACCAGGTAATAGTAAAGATCGAGCGCGGCGGCTACGGTGGTGGCGACCTGCAGCCTCAATTGCAGCTCTGCCCACTTCACATTGTTCCTGGCGACGCGAATGTCGCGATCGTTTACGGCTCGGCCGAATCCTTGTAAGAGGTTCTGCGTGATGGTCAGGTCCAGATAGCCGCTGAGGAACGGGTTAATCTGCCAGGTGTTGCCGTTGTAGTAGTCGCGCCGGTTGAAAAAGGTTAGCGAGCCCGCAGTGCCGGTTGGAAACTGTTGGGAATAGGTGAACTGGAATTGGCGGTAGCCATCGGTCAGCGCGCTGGTTCCGGCCAGCAAAGTATTGGTTTCGGGCGTGGTGCGATGGCCGATCTGGAAGCCGAGGTAAAGCTGCGGATCGAGATTGGGAGGCGTAGGCCCGATTTGGGTCACGATAGTGCCGGTTGCCCCGATGCCCGCGCCACCGGAGAGTCCGTTGGCGTTCGTGTTGACGCCCGCCGTGCTGACGCTGGCGGGCGGAGCGATCAAAGGCGTATCGACGGCTCGCAGGAAACCGCCACCCTCGGTGCGGCGCACCACTTCGCGCGCCAGAAACGGCCCATAGCGCTGCACGGCGATGTCCAGGTTATTCTCCAGCACCAGGGCGATCACGTCCTCGGCCGAAAGATAGAGATTGCCGGCGCGAATCAGCGCCTCCAGACGGGACGAATTCGCGAGCTTGACCGGAGGGACGATGCGCTGCTGCACATGAAAGGGCGCCAGGACTCGGCCGATCACCGGCGGAGGCGTTGGCTCGATAATCGAGACCTCCGATTGCGCGAAAGCTGTGGCGCCGGCAGCCAACAGCGCGGTAATGGCACAGGTTGTTCGCATCAACTCGTAGCTTAGACGAACATCTCCCCGCTTTAGTTCCGTGGGGAACCCGAAATTCTCAGTTACGCGGGTGTTTCGAGGGCGGCGCGGTCCCACTTTCCGAGGCGCGCGGCGGCATCATAGGTGCTCTCGAGGAATTCGTACAAGGCGCCTTCAGGCGAAGCGGCCGTGCGCACGTTGTCATACATCAGGATGAATTCGGAAAGTTGCAGATGCCAGCGTGCGGCCGAAGGGCGGATCCGCTCGTGTTCGATGCCGTCGGGTTTCGGTACCGTGTACGAGTAATAAGCAGGGCCATCCACGGCGCCGCCGCCCGGCCAGAAGCCCGCGCTACAAACTTCGTGCGAGTAAGCGGGTCCCGAAATTACACCGCGCCGCGGAGGCGCCGTGCGGCCCGAGAACCGCGTGCACGCTAGGTCAAAGCTGCCCCAGAAGAAATGCACCGGGCTGCACTTACCGAGAAAACGGCCGCGGAATCGCTCCATCACTTTCGCGCTGGAAACCAAAATCCGCCAGAAGCGGGAAGCATATTCGGGATCGTAGGAATGGTGAGTCTCGTCCTTATCGAAGGGAATGGGATCGGCACATTCCTGCGGCTTGGGATTAATTTCGACGGAGATGCCCAGCGAACCGAGGCTTTCGAACATCCCGCGGTAGAACGCGGCCACAGATTCAGGCCGCAACAGGCGGGAGACAGCGCGGCCGCCGCTCGTCCAGATCTCTAACTCGTGCCTTTGAAAATCGAACTGGATTTCAAAAGTGCCGGCCGGATAGGGAATCGGCCCGGTGGTGAGGCCGCGGGAATTGACGTACTGCGTGACGTGCCACCAGTGATTGATCGGCGGGGCTAAAGCCATTCGGATCTTGCCGGCGATCTGCAGCCACATGTGCAGCGTGCGGTAGGTGTCCTGCCATTCGGCAAGCGGAAGAGCCGGCCAAAGATCGGATTCCATTCCGTGATTATGCACGGGGCGCACAAGCGGCGTCTATGGTGCTGCCCGGCGCGGTGTGTGCTTAATCGTGCCGACGACTGGCTTCCGGGTGGTAAGCTACCCCAAGCTCTTCCGCCACGAACGCAAACCGCGGATCGGCCGTCCAGACGCGCAAGCCGCCGGCAATAGCGGAGGCAAGCAGGTGCATATCGATCCACCCGACGCCGCGCCCATGCAAGTTTCGCCCGCGAACGAAGGCAACCACCTCATAGTGAGGAACGGTCGCGGCCCGGCGAATCTGCTCGTAGGCGGCCAGGAACTTTCTGCGGCCGCCACGATCACCGATGAGGAGTTCGCCGTAAACGAAGTCGTGCCCCATTGCCGCACCGTTTTCCAATAAGATCTCCATTTGGCTGGCGTACGGCTCGCGGTTGGACAGGGTGCGTATCCAAATAGAGGTATCGACCAGAACCATCAGCGCGCTCTATGCCTGGCGGCCGGCTTTTCCCTGCGCCGCGGAACATCGCGAGCATTCGGTTCGCTACCGATTAGCGAACGAAGGCGCTGGTACGCGGCATGGCGAATTAACTCTTCGAGGCCCAACCGGACGGTTTCGGTGTCAGTGGTTGCACCACAGGCGGCTTTCGCCTCTCTCAAGAGGCTATCGTCCACATTGAGCGTCTTCTTCATACATACAATTATGCCATACGAGTATGGCAAAGTGAGCCGGATTCGTTTCTCAGAAACTCAACCGCACACCCAACTGAATTTCCCGCTTCGGGAAATCCGAGGTGAAGCCCAGCGGCTGGCTAGGCGAAAGCAAGCCGCTGCCGTGCACGTTAAACGGCGGTGCGAAAGCCGCGCCGACTACGTTATTGACGCTCGCGTAGTTCGTACGGTTGGTCAGGTTAAAGCTTTCGGCTAGAAATTGCAGGTTCGCTTTTTCCGTTACCTTGAAGGTGCGGCTCAGGCGCAGATCGAGCGATGCGAAATCCGGGCCGAGGCCGGTGTTGCGGCCGGCTGCCGGCGGGCGGTCGTTGGTGAAGTGGTTGTCGCCGTTGATATCGGCGCCGGCCAGCAGGTTGAACGGATGGCCGCTGTGATAATTGACGATCGGCGAAAGCTCGAAGCCGCGAAGCGCGCGTGACTGCCATGGGCTATCGAGCACGGCTGCAATGGTCACTTTGTGCCGCTGATCGAAATCGGAAAGCGCACGCTCCGCCCTCAGGTCGGCTTCGTCGAATGCCGCGTAGTCGCTGTTGAAGTCCGTCGCGTCGTCAATGGCTTTGCTGAAAGTATAGTTGCCCAGAACGCTGAGGTGAGATGAGAAACGTTTGCGCACTTCGAGGATGCCGCCCAGATACACGGCTTCGGCGATCGAACTATAAACGTTGTTCTGGAGAATAGTGCGCGTGGGGTCGGCAAAGCACGGATTTGCGGCGGGCGGCGGTACCTGGCACTGCGGCGCTCCCCAATCCTGGAAAGGCAGGCTGTTGGTGGGCTGGCCATTGGCGCCGGCGCCGGTCACGATGGGTGCGCCCGGCAACAGGTTCGCATCCACGGCCCAGGGCAGCCGCTGGGTGTGGACGTAAATGAAGCTGGCGGAAATCGAGATGCTCGACCCGGCCTGGCGCTCGATGCCGAAGGACGTCTGCTGCGAGTAAGGATTTTTGTAATTGGGCTGCGCGGAAAACAGAACGGTGCCCGGAGGCAGAGGGCCGGTGTTGCTCACGGTGAGGCCGAACTGCGCGAGATCGGCGGGCGTGATGCAAGCGCTTGCTCCCGCGGGCGGCGTGCCGCAGAAAATTTTGCCTTCGGCGGCGAGGGTCTGATAGATGAGTCCGGAATTCAGGCGCGGATTGCCGGGAACGCCCAGAATGCTCACCAGCGTGTTGGCGATCTGCCGCGTGCCGTTCACGCTGCCGAGCGTATGCACCACGTTATCGATCTGCGCGTAGATCGGCGAGTAGAAGATTCCGTAGCCCGCGCGGATTACGGTTTTGTGATCGCCGAACGGGTCCCATGCCAAAGAAATCCGCGGGGCGAAGTTGGTTTTGTCGGTGTTCAACTGGCCGGTTTGCGTATCGAGGTCGTAACGCAGGCCGAGACTCAGCGTGAAATTCGGCCGGATCTGCCAGGCATCCTGAAAATAGAATGCGGTGAGCGGCCGCAGAAACGCATACTGCGGATTGCCGAAGCCCTGCTCATAAAAAGAAGGTTCGCCCAGGCTCCAGGATTGCAAATTGCTGATCGCGGTGCCGGGAACCGAGACCGGCAGTCCGCAAGCCGCGGGGGCTTCGAGACACGGGCTGACCGCGCCGCCTGGCAAGCTGAGAAATTCGAACCGGCCCGGGAAGAAGGTATCTGAGGTGCTGTTATTGCCGCGCAGCAACTCATAGGCGCCCAGTTTGATGGTGTGGTGGCCGCGAATGAGCGAGAGGTTGTCCGCAAATTCATAGCGGCGCACGGTGCTGAGATCCGGGAGGAAGATATTGCGTCCGAAGAAGCCGTAGCCCTGGACGTCAATCCCCGGGCCGCCGCGGTCGTTGGTGGTGACGTTGAACTGGTCCCAATCCCATTGCACGCGGGCTTCGTTTTGTGTCGTGGGGCTGAACAGATGGAACCAGGAAGCCTGAGCGGTGCTGTCCCAATTGAGCACGGAAGTGCCGCGCGAGTAGGCAGTAAGGGCCTGCACGTTGGGGTCGGTTTCCGTTTGATGGGCGAAGCTGTAACGCACGAACGCCTGATCTTTGGGGCCAAGCGCCTCATCCAGGCGGGCCGAGGCCTGATGCTGGCGGATCGGGAACGGGAACAGGCCACCCTGAGTTTCAAACTGGTTCACGATGAACCGGTTCTGCGCAATCTGTGCGGCGCTGAGCACGCCAGGAATGGGCGTCGCGTTGGGATTGATGGTCAAAATCGCGTTGAGCGCGCCGGCGCAGGAGGTGGCCGGCAAGGTAATGAAGGGCGGCGCAGTGCCGAAACAGGGGACGGGCGTGTTGCCCAGAGCCGCCAGGCCGCCCAGGATTTGCTGTTGCCCGGTGGTCGGAGTGAAGATGCCGCTATCGGTCAGCAGAGGCACCGCGGCCTGGGAATCGGAGTGCAGCCCTTCATACGAAACAAACAGAAACGTCTTATCGCGTTTTATCGGCCCGCCCAGAGTGCCGCCGAATTGCTCCCGGTTGAGAGAGTCTTTGACGGGCGTGCCGAGCGCATCGAGCGAGAAGGGCGAGCCGGGCGTGAGCGCCTGGCTATAGGCGAAGTGGTCGCGGGCGTCCATGGCGTCGTTACGGAAGAAGCCGAACAAGCCTCCGTGCACCTGGTTAGTGCCCGATTTCGTGACGATGTTGATGGAAGCGCCGCTGGCCGTGCCTAATTCCGCGGTGTAGTTGCTGCGATTGATTTGGAACTCCTGCACGGCATCCTGGCTGACGGTGAGGCGGACGCCGCCCGAATCGTCGTTGGCTTCGGCCCCATCCACAGTGACGTTGTTGCCGCGCCCGTTGCTGCCGTAAAAGGAGAGGCCGCTTTGCGGGGTCTGGCGGACCCGGAAATCGGCATCATCGGAAATCCGGTTGGAATCGCTCACACCGGGCGCCAGCAGCGCAAACGTCAAGTAGTCGCGGCGATCGATAGGAAGATCCATGATGTATTGCGTATTGAGCGCATTGGATTGAGCGCCCCGAACCGTGTCGACAACCGGGGGATTGGCAGTCACCTCGACCTGTTGCGCGGCCGCGGCCACCGCCAGGTGGAAATCTACAATAGCGGTTGCGCCCACGTTGACCACCACGCCGTTCTCTGCCTGGCCCTCAAAACCCGCAACTTGTGTGCTGAGGTTGTAGCCGGCTGCGGGAAGCGATGGGAAACGATACTGGCCGGTGCTATCCGTTTGTGCGGTGTAGCGGGCGCCCTTAGCCGCGTCTACCGCTGTGATTGTGGCCCGCGGCACCACCGCGCCGGTGGCATCCGTGACTGTGCCGATGATCGTCCCTGAGGATCCAGCGCCTTGCCCATATACTGCCGCCGCTAAAAGAAAGAAACAGACCGCCCGTCCAAGATTTGTTTGCATAATAACCCCGTGAAACGTTGGGAGGCATCATATCACAAGCGAGTACTATACGTACTTGCGGCGAGGCAGGGGGACAATTGCCAAACGATTGACTGTCCGGGGGTTCCACACGATAAGCCGAGCGATTTCCCAGGCGGAAACTCGCCGTTGTTGCTGAATCGGACGGCGCTGGCGGAACAGATCGGGAAGGAAGGTGAGGCCGTCGCGGATGGCCTCCATGCGCAGGGCCAATTCACCCACGCGGACTGCCACCCAGACCTGCGAAAAAACCAGCAGCGGAAGCGCAAGGCAGATCAGAGGGAAAGGAACGCAGCGCACCGACACGAAAACGCTGTTGCGAATGCCATGATAAACGGCGAAGCGGCTGGTCTTGCCGCCGGAGCAGACGGAGCCGGCGTGGCGAACGCGCGCGCCGGCCAGTTGAATCGCCTGGTATCCGTAGAGATTCAGGCGAAAACCGAAATCGACATCTTCCTGGTAGCAGAAAAACGATTCGGCGAAGCCGCCGGCCGATTCGAAGACATCGCGGCGGTATAGAGCTGCGGCCGCGCATACGGAGAAGGCGCGCGTGTCCGTCTTGACCGCGGCCGCCGCTTGACCGTGGCCGCCGCGCCAGGCGAGACCATAAATGCAATAGTTGTCACCGGCGCCATCGAGTACGGAAGGGTTTGCGGCATCCACCTGAGTAGAGCCGAACAGGGGAACCTCGGGGTAAAGCCTGGTGGCTCGCTTTAAAGCGGCAAGCCAGTCTCCATCGGGAATGGCATCGGGGTTGAGCATGGCAAGCCAGGGCGTGCGTGCGCCGCGAGCGCCCAGATTGCAACCCACGGCGAACCCAAGGTTCTTCTTCGCCAGGAAGAGGCGAAAGCGATGGTCGGGGAGGATGGAGGAGTCAGCGGAGCCGTCCGTGGAATCGTTATCGACGATGACGGCTTCAAAGTCGGGATCGGATTGGGCGGCGAGGCCCCGTAGCGTTGCGGCGAGAAGAGGCCCAGAATTGTAATTGACAATGACTACACGAACCCAAGGCATTAACGTGGGGTGCACGGTTATTTGCGGGCTTGCGCGCGGATCTGTGCTTCCGCTTGCGCCAGTCCGCTGAGGGCGGGCTTGTATGTCGGGTCGAGAGCGATCGCGCGCTGGTAGTCCTGAATGGCGGCTTCCGGTTGGTTCAGACCCAGGTGTACCAGCCCCTTGTAAACGTATGTAGTGGCAAAATTCGGGTCCAGCTTTTCCGCCGTGGCCAGTGCTTCGAGAGCTTGCGGATATTGCTTTTGCTTGCCGTAAACCATTCCAATTTGCGAATATACGTGCGCCGTCTGCTCGAGCCCGGCGGCCTGACGAAGTTTGGCAAGGGCGGCCTCGGGCTGATTGAGGCAATCGTAGGCTAAGCCCCAATCGACCAGCAGATCGTAATCCGGAGGCTGGATATGCGTGCTGGCTTCGTATTCCTCGACGGCCAAGTCGCAGCGGCCGGCATCGTAGAGGGCGCTGGCCAGATGGAAATGCGCGCGCCAGTTGTCAGGCGTGGTGCGTACGGTGTTCTGCCATAAAGCCAGATCGCTGGACCAGACTTCCGCGCGGACGTAAGTCGCGCCGGCCAGCGCTAGGGCGACCGCCGAACAGGCCACTGCGAGCGTGGTGCGCGTCAGCTTCCAGCGGGAGATTACGTCAATCGCGATGAGCA
Source organism: Bryobacteraceae bacterium (assembly GCA_036557125.1). Lineage (GTDB taxonomy): Bacteria > Acidobacteriota > Terriglobia > Bryobacterales > Bryobacteraceae > PSRJ01. Next base: position 27,524 of record DATBID010000556.1, read on the forward strand.
GCAGGCCCAGCATCGAAAAATAGAGACGCCGCTCGGCCACTGCGTCCTTAATCGGAATCACAGAAGAAGTGGGCGCCATCAGCAGAAGATACGCGAAAAAGCCGAACGAGGCGAGACGGTACTTCTCGCGGTAGCGCCACGCGAGAACCGCTAGAGCAATGAGCGCGAGCAAACCGGCGATAGCGCCGTGATCGAGGATGGATCTGGATATCGAAAAATTCCAGTCAGCCGACTGGCCTGCCGGAAGCAGAAACAGGGCCGGATAGACGAATAAAGCGCGGCACTGGGTGAAGAAGTATTGATACCAGGTGAAGTCTTTGAGGCCGAAGCCTGCATTGCCTCCGTGGCGGAGCAGGGGCAGAAAGATGATGACTCCGGCCACTGCGCCCGCGGCGAGCGGCGCATACAGTTTCCAGTTGCGCCGAATGCCGGAAAATGAAAATCCGGGGTTCCACCAATAATCGGTGAGTAGAAGCAGCGCGGGCAGGACGATGGCCTGCTCTTTAGAGAGCAGCGATGCGCCGAACAGCAGGAACAGGACGCATACTTCGCCCCAAGAAACCGCGGCATGGCGGCGATATAGGAAGAAAGCAAATGCGGCCAGAAACAGCATGACGCTGAGGCCATCGGACCGGCCGGCGATATAGGCGACGGCCTCGGTCTGCATGGGATGGAGCCAGAACACCGCCGCCCCAAAGCCAGCCAGCAGGTTGCGGCGAGCGGAGTCGATGGCGGCCCATTCGAGCAGACGGCGAAGGATCAGGAACATGAGGGCACCGGCAAGGCAGTGGATGAACAGATTGAAGAGGTGATAAGAAAACGTGTCGCTGCCCGAGATCTGGTTGTTCATCCAATACGTGAGCATCAGCACCGGGCGGGCGCCGCGCAGCCAGGTTATGAGCGGTGCATGGAAGTCTGGCAGCGCGAACGGGAGGGTGTTGTCGTCGAAAAGAAATGGCCCGTGCAGTGCGGGCGCATAGATCGCGAAGAGTACGATTGCGACGGCAGCGGCGGCTACGAAGTAGGGGGTCCGCGAGGGTCGTGGGATCGCGGCGACCGCTCCCTTACGGTCGCGGCTCAGATTGGCTTGCCGGACCGCGGCTTTCTTAGCTGTTGGCATGCTCGCGGAGTCCTTGGATGTGGTATTCGAGGATCGCCACGCGCTGCGCGAGCGCTATATTGTCGTCGCGGAGATGCGAAACGATCACCGAGAAGCGGAAAAAGATCAGCAGAAACACGGCGGCGGCAATCAGCAAGAGCGCCAGCGGCGGGCTGGAGATTCCCAGCAGGCGAGCCACGGCTTGCAAAAACGAACTGGTGCGGGAAAAAATGAGCAGCGCCACAGCAGCAATCAGCCAACTGACGGAATACTCCACGCGAATGTGCGCGCGGCGCACGGACGCCAGCACCAGAACGAGCAGCAACACGCTCATGGCGGCCGTGATGTTCAACAGATGTTGCATGGTCAATCTCCAGGCGTTCCTGGCGGCGCACCGTGCCGGTGGAGGCGCCGCTCATATTTCAACATATTGACGAAGACGCCCAGCAACACATGCGTAATGTAGTAGAGCGATTTGAGCGGGGTGATGGAGGAGCGGCCGGTTTTGCGCGGCCACATCTTGCAGGGGATCTCTTCAAAACGAAACCGGCGGCGCTGCAGCACCACCAGCGCTTCGATTTCCGGATACTCCAGAGGAAAGCTGCGGCTGAAAACACCCAGCGCGCGCCGGTTGACACCCACGAAACCGGAGGTCGGGTCATGCACGGCCTTGCCCAGAATGGGCCGCAGTACCAGCCGGAAGAACCGGATGCCGAGCGAACGCAGCCGGCTGGTTTCCGAACCGTTGTAGTTGACGAAGCGCGAGCCGATTACCATTTCGCAACCGGAGGCGAGCAGCGTCTCGAACAGGCGGGGAATATCGCGGGCATCGTGCTGCCCATCGCCATCGATGCGGATGACGTATTCGAAGCCGAGCTCGTACGCCAGCTTATAGCCGGCCTGCACGCAGCCGCCCAAGCCCAGATGATGCGGCAGCGCCAGCACCTCGGCTCCGGCGGCGCGGGCCTGATAGACGGTGGAATCGACCGAGCCGTCATCCACGACCAGCACTGGCGCCTCCGGGATATATCGGTGGATCGAGCGCACGACTTCGCCGACCGCGCCTTCCTCATTGAATGCCGGCACCAGAATCAGCAGCGAGTTCGGGCCTTCGGGGCGGATCACAGCGCGGCCACCTTTCGGGCGCTAATCGAATGGCACCGCAGCAGGTGGCGAAAAACGGCGGGCGTGACGCGGGCTTGGGCGCGAATCTCGCGGCGCTGGCGCCACAGGCGCGCGGCGTGCAGCACCAACGCGAAATGAGCGCGCAGCACATACCAAGGCATGCGCGCGCCCCCATGCCCTTCCGCTTGGAACTGCGCGGCTGCGCCTTGTCCCCGCAACAAGTACCACGTGTGCCAGAAATAGCGCACCGCAGCGGCGAACGGCGCGGCCAACAACATGGGCGCCGGGAAATTCTTGGCCAGAACGAACAGGCGGTTCCGCTCCACGTAGTAAGCCTTCAGCGGAGAAGCCCGGCCAGCCGAGTGCGAGTAGCGGTGCTCGACTACGGCCTCCGGCACGTAGAGACATTTCCATCCCGCCCAGCGCGCACGCAGGCCCAGATCGGTGTCTTCGCAATAAAGAAAGAAGCGTTCATCGAAGCCGCCGATCTGGTCGAGCATCGTGCGGCTATAGAGGGCCGCAGAGGCGCTGGGAAAGAGCGCCTCTTCCGGTACGGGAAATTCCTGCGGCGCACGGTTGTGCCCACGCTGCTTGCTGCTACCGTCGCGTGCTAGCAGCATTCCCGCGGAATCGAGAGCAGGCTGTTTATGGAAGCGCACCTGCGAGGCGCACATGCCTGCATCGGGACGGTGTCTGAGAGCCGCAACCAACGCTTCGAGCCAGCGAGCATGCGGCACAGCATCGTCGTTCAGAGTGGCGAGGAACGCGGATCGAGAGGCGGCTGCGGCCTGATTGATCGCGGCTCCAAATCCCGCATTACTAGTGTTCTCGATGACGCGCAGGCTGCGGACGGTCAGCATCGTTGCATGATTCCGGCGCACCAGCCCCTCGCCGCTGTTATCCACGATTACGATCTCGAAATCCCGCAGCGTCTGACGCTGAAGCGCTTCGACACACTCCCGCAGCGTTTCATCCGCGACCAGACTGGGGATTACGACGGTTACAGCCCTGTCCTGCAAGCTACAATTCTAAGCGATTCGGCCGAGCTTCTGTTTAGAATGTGACACTCCCGATGTATGCTTTTTCCCCTTGACATTCCGGGCGAAGCGGTTCCATACTTCACCTAGGATGTCTACCCGAGAGCGCCTGGAATTGATGCAGGGAACGCTCGATCTGCTCATCCTGCGCACATTGCAGGCTGGCCGGGCACATGGACACGCGATTACCAAGGCGATCGAGCGCAATTCGGAAGACGTGCTGCAAGTCGAGCAAGGCTCGCTGTATCCGGCATTGCACCGCCTGATCAAGAGAGGTTGGATAACGGCCGAGGAAGGCGTTTCCGAGAACAACCGCCGCGCCAAATATTACCGCTTGACGCGCAAAGGCCGCGAGCAGCTTCAGGTTGAGACTACCAAATGGGAGAAGCTGGCAAGGGCGATTGCGTGCATCCTGCGGGCCTCCGGTGAGGAGAGCAAGCCATGACCCTCGATGACGAAATTCGCGATCATCTGGAGCGGGAAACTCAGGAGAACATCGAGCGCGGAATGGCTCCCGACGAGGCGCGCCATGCGGCCCTCCGCAAATTCGGCAATGTGACGCGAGTGAAAGAGGAGACGCGCGAAGTGTGGCGGCGGGTCTGGCTTGACCAACTGGCGCAGGATCTACGCTATGGTTGCCGCACACTGCGGCGGAATCCTGGCTTCGCGGCAGTGGTGATCCTGACGTTGGCGCTTGGGATCGGCATGACCAACGCGATTTTCAGTGTGGTGAACGCGGTACTACTCAGGCCGCTGCCCTACCCGAATGCGAACCGGCTGGTGTGGCTGGCCGGTTACGATCCGAGCGTCAAGCGTGATTGGGCGTATTCAGCCGACTTTTACCAATGGCGCACTCAAGCTAAGTCGTATCGCGCAATGGCGGCGTACGGTTATCAGGAAGCCACTATCGCGACCGCCCAGGGCGCAGGCAAAGTGACGGGGGTATTCGCGGGGGGCGACTTCTGGGCCATCACCGGCGCGCGCGCAGCGCTCGGGCGTTTGTTCGGGCCGCAAGAGCAGGGATCGATCGTGATCTCCTGGAACCTTTTTCAGGATCGATTCGCGGCCGACCCGCGAACCGTGGGCAGCTCGGTAATGCTGGACGGAGCCGCGGTGGCAATTGCGGGCGTACTGCCGAAGAACTTCCGCTTCGAGTTCCCTGCGTGGTGGCAAGCGACGGACCCAGAGGCAGTCGAGATTTACGTTCCAATGCCACCGCCCGCCGTACGTCCCAGTGCCGTGGAGGTGGTCGCGGCGCTCAAAGCGGGCGTTGAGCCCGCGCGGGCACAAGCCGAACTCCAGGTTCTGGACAAGCGCACAACCGAGGCGCCATCGAACCGGCCACGGTACCCGTTGGAGCCGACGCCGCGCCTCGAGCCGCTCCAAACGACGATCACTCGGGGGGCGCGTCCGGCCTTGCTCTGTCTGCTCGCGGCTGCAGTCTTCGTGCTGCTGATCGCGTGCGTGAATATTACGAACCTGCTGCTATCCCGGGCCACGGTCCGCGAGCGCGAGATTGCCATACGCGCGGCCGTGGGCGCCGGCCATCTCCGAGTAATGCGCCAATTGCTGATCGAAAGCCTGGTGCTGGCGCTCGCCGGAGGGGCCGCGGGGTTGGCGCTTGCACCCGCCGCCATTGCCGCGTTGAAACACATCTCGCCCTATGCCGTGCCGCGCCTTCTCGAAACCACGATCGACATTCGCACGCTCGCGTTTGCACTGGCCGCCTCCATCGCTACGGCTCTGATGTACGGAACCGGTCCCGCTCTAGCGCTCTGGCGCACCAATCTGCATGATGCTCTCAAGCCCGGCGCGCGTTCCTCCGGAAGCCTGCATGGAACGAAACTCCGCCACGTTCTGGTAGCCATAGAGCTGTCGCTTGCCCTTGTCTTGCTCGCAGGCGCAGGACTAATGCTGAAGAGTTTTTGGCGGATGGAAGCGCACCCGCCTGGCTTTACGCCAGAGAAGGTGTTGATCCTGAAACTCCGATTCGCCGGACCTCAGTACAGTGCGCGCCCGGCGAGAGAGCGCTACGTGCGTGAGGCGTTACGGCGACTGGAGACCGCCCCGGGAGTCGAGGCCGCGGGTGCCGGGAACTGGTTTACGTTCGCGGGATCCCCGGCGCTCCCGAGCGATCCATCGCCCGACCGGACTCACGTGCTTCGGGAGAGCGCGGCCTCCACCGGCTACCTGAAAGCAATGGGAGTGCAACTGCTAAAAGGGCGGTGGCTTACGGATAACGAGTCCGCCGGCGCCGTGCTAGTCAACGAGAGCTTAGCACGGGACGCGTTCGGTAGCACCGATCCAATCGGGCGTAAACTTTTTGTCTCGGAGGCTGCGCCAGTAGTGGTGGGTGTCGTCTCCGATCTGAAGTACTCTCGGCTTGACGAGGAGACGCAACCGGAATTCTATGTGCGGTTCCAACAGTTTCTGCCGGTTGACACGACCATCGCCGTTCGCACCGCCGGGGACCCTCTCACGCTTGCCCCAGCCATACGCAAGCTGATCTCCGGCATCGATCCGAGCCAGCCGGTCTACAACATGCAAACGCTCGAACAGTTCCTGGCCGATTCCATCGCCCCCCGCCGATTCAACCTGTTTCTGCTCGGCAGCTTCGCCGCGGCCGCGCTCCTCCTCGCCGTCGTCGGCATCTATGGCGCGATCGCTTATTCAGTGGCGCAGCGAACGCGCGAGATGGGTGTCCGCCTGGCGCTGGGGGCGGAGCGCGGGCGCGTCATTCTCATGGTTGTGCGAGAGGGAATGGGTGTAGCGCTGGCGGGAATTGTTGTCGGCCTGGCCGCCGCGTTAGGTCTTGCGCCCGTGATTGCGAACCTGCTTTACGACGTGAAGCCCACAGATCCGTGGGCGCTCGGCGCGGTAGCCGCCGGCCTCGCTCTGATTGCGCTCGCTGCCTGCCTGGCGCCGGCGCTCCGGGCCGCGTCGATCGATCCGGTCGTGGCGCTGCGCTATGAGTGAGTCTTACTAGAGCGAGCCACATTCTTTTGCAAATCTGACCACATTATTTTGCAACCGCGATGGGATAAGTTAGTGAGACACCACGGGCGCGCCGCGTGAGCAGCACGCCCGTTTTGGCAGATCCGGGTTGGCGTTAGAACCTGGGGAAACGCGAAAAGATGCCGGGGTGTCCCGAGCTTTCGCGTTGCTGTTGCGCCTCCTGTTTTGGAACCTGGGTTTGCTGGTACACCTCGAAGTCGCGCATCACAGCGCGGATCTGCTGAGTAAAGCCGGCGCGCGCGCCCAACTCTTGCTCGGCCCATCGAACAGCCGCTATTAGGAGCGAAAGATGGCGCGAATCATCGGCCCGGAGCGTACACTGGGCGTGCTGGTTGCCCTCGAAGTCAGTGATCGCAGCTTGGATCTGCTGTGTGAATGCGCCGACCGCGCCAAACCGTTGTTCGGCCCATCGAACACCCGCGACCAGTACTTTGATGTGCCGCGGATTGTCGGCCCGCAGAGTGAAGCACGGAACGTTGCTGTTCGGCATTATTCGGGCCTCTGGTCCCAGTGGCTACGCTTTTGCGGAATGCCGCAAGCCTCTTGCACGCTGCCCGGAGCACCCGTACTCTTCGCCAGCATCGCCAGGGCAGCCCGAAGCGCGGTTACTTGGCGTTCTAACTCGGCCACGGTTTGGGTGAGCCGTTTCACTTCGGCGGTGAGTTGCAGCGTCCCGCTATCCATGAACTACCTGCACCCCCGTTGTGGTGTTGGTCGCGGTCAGGGTCACATCGCGGTTGAGCACGGCATCGTTGATCGCGCTGGTGAGTTCGTCGATGTTTTGCCATCCCACGAGATTGCCCTGCACGTACACATGGACACCAGGCCCGGCTTGCTGAATCGGTGTGCTAGCGCCAGGTCCCTGGCTGCCATAACCACCCGCGCCCGCGCCAGCTCGCCCGCCCTGCGATCCCGCGCCCGTCTGCGAGCTGGGCGCGGCGAACCTGCCTGCTATACCGGCCGCGCCGCCAACCGCGCCGAAGAGGGCCGCGGCCTCGAACGCGGAAGCGGCGCCGGCGTAGTCGCCCATGGCGAGGTCGTAGAATCCCCAGGCGGTCGCGTCGAGGGCCAGCACGATATCCTTCGCCGCGATGGATTCGAGAGTCGCTGCGACTGCCGCGCGCATCGCCTGGGTGATCGATTTGCTGTAGACCATGGCTTGGGCGATGCCCTGCCCCATGCCGTTAGCGAACTGATCGAACGCCTCCTTGGCCTGTTGGCCGAGCATTGCAGTGGCATCCTTCACCAGGAGTATCGATTGGTTGGCGGAAGTCGCCCACTCTTTAAGCGCGGCTTGGTCGCCTTTGAGCTGCTGAGCGAACTTGCTGCCGAAGATGTTTTGCCAGCCCTGCGAGTTGTAGAGCTGTTGCAGATCGTTGCCGTACTTGGTCAACAGCGCGGCGCGCATAGCGGCGTACTGCTGGTGCACTTCCATCTCGTGTTCCGTGCCCTTTACGGCCGCGGCTGCTTTGGCTTCCTCGGCGTAGCTGCACTTCTCCAGGTCCTCTTTGTAATCGGCGGCCAGCCGCTCATAGGCCGTTTCGTGCGAGCGCTGGACACGGATGATCGCCTCGCTCATGCGCCGCGAGTCCCGCTCGAAGGCTTCCTGCATCTCCTGTTCTTTGCGGGTTACCTCCGCGATGCTCTGCTTCATCTGCTCGAAGCTCTGGTCCATGTGGACAGGCTCGATGTGGCGGGGAACAGTATTCAAGCCCTGGATTATGGTGCGGAGGTTGAGCAGATCGGCGGCCAACTCGCCCGCGTTGGCGTGCTGCTGTTCGTATAGTTGGCGCGCGCCCTGCAACATCTTGGTTTGCGCGGAACCTTGTAGGCGGATGAACTCCTGTAACTCCTTTTCGATTTCCTGGATGGCCTTCTTTTCTGCGTCGGTAAGTCCATCCATTGCGTTTGGTATACCGCCGCTGCCTCCCTTACCATGGACGAGCGCGGCCAGGGTCGCTAGTTCCTCTTTCGCCTTTTTGAACGCCTCTTCGGTGGCCGTTCCGAAATGTTTGCTGGTATCGGTGATGCTGTTAAGGGCCGCCTCCATTCCCATCAGTTCCGTACCGGCTGTCTCCAGGTCTTTGCCGGCCGCGCTGAACTGAAATGTCAGGGCGTGGTAGACAGATTCACCCTCAGCCGCGAGGTTCTTTGCTAAGTGAGCGAAGTTTCGTCCCCAGTCATCGATGATGCTGGCGGACATTTCGAGCTGCACAGGCAGGGCTATAAAGTAGGCGAGCAAATCGTTCAGGTGTGGGAGAACCTTGCTGCCAAGCTGGATCTCAAAGCCCTCCATCGTCTCGTGAAGCTCAGTCATTGCGATCCGGTGTTGTTCGTACGCCTGAACGTCTTTTTCGCCAATGACTACTCCCAGTTCCTTGGCTCGCTCTTCAACCTTTTTCAGGCCCTCCGCTCCCAGTTCGTTAAGGAAAGGGATCAGCTCGCGCCCTCCGCGGCTGAATAGCTCCATCGCAACCGTGGTTTGGGCGGCGCCCTTGCTCAGTCCGTGAAACCGCTCCGCTACCAGTTCCAGCAGCGGCATAATATCCTTCTGGCCGGCCGCGAGCTGCGCCTGGGTGATGTGGAGCTGTTCGAAGCCGCGCCTGGCCTGTTCTTCACCAGCAGCGGCCATGCCCACAGCGCGTTCGAGAAATGTCATGCCGTTGGTGAGGGTTTCGACGCTAACGCCCGCGGTCTTGGCGGCCACACCGAGCACGGACATGTTTTCCGCGCTGATGCCCGTCATTTTGGACGCCTGTGCTATCTCGCCGGCATACTCTTCATACTTCTTTGCCGACTCCAGCAGGAATCCGCCGAGTGCCACTACACCCGCGCCGGCCGCTGCGGTCAGTCCGAGCAAAGCACCCTTCACGGTAGTCATTTCGCCGAAGACTTCCTCGGACCAGGCGGCGAATTCTCCCCGAAGATCGCCAAGGTCTTTGCTCAGCAGCGTGCGGAAACGCTGGATGTTTTCTTCCGCATCATCGGAATCGGCCCCGATGTGAAATAGTAGTTCGGCGGTGGAATCAAGCGACATCGTTTGAAAGCTCCTTACCTAAATTGCGTGGCTGAGAGTGGAAGGTACGCAGCCGAATACTCCGCCGCGGGTGGCGCAGTCTGCGAAGCGCTTTCGCTTCGATCTGCCGCACTCGCTCGCGGCCTACCTGAATATCGTCGGCAACTACTTCGAGCGTGCGGCCAGGGCCGCCGTCATCCAGGCCATACCGCATCCTGAGAACCTTGGCCTCAACCGGAGCCAGGCTCTTCAGCACCTCCACGATCCGGGCGCTCAAGGCGTGACTGGCAGCGGCATC
>DATBID010000557.1:0-8687 GCA_036557125.1 Bryobacteraceae bacterium
CAGAACCGCGGTCCTTTGCTGCTCCAGATCGGTGAGGGATTGGGGCACAGGCACCTCCTATAACCGAGCGTATCATATACGCTCGGTTATAGGGATCCAAAAAGAAAGTAGCCGAATCGCCACTATCATGTCGCGCACCCGAACCTTCCCGCCGGGGCCTTCAAAGGGTGGAATATAGATTAGACCGCATGTCGCGCTCCCTCCCGTTGGCAAAGGGAGGACATGGCAAGCGCTGTAAACGGTGATGTGAGACCCACAATAGCGACGTAGCTTGTCGTTTAGGCTTTCCGAGTTGCGTATTTCCCCTTCGGTTTCATGCGAAATTCCGACCAGCTCGTGGGTGCGGTCCTCAAATCCTATTAGCAAGTGACCGCCGAACGTATTGGCCATTGCCAATACATCTTTGGCCAGCTCGGCTCGACCGCGCAGGCTTGCCAAGTCCAGCGACTCCTTGAAATCAAGCGATTCCATCTCTATATTCGACCGGATTAATTCTGCCAAACGGTCACCACTCAGCTCGGATACGATGTCTACAGACATGAGCGTTCCTGAGGTTCGGACAACCAGACCATAAGGTTATTTTCCCATTTCCACGAATTCTGCGAACCGGAAGCGTTCAGCGTGCCTTGCTCTCCGCTATCTCCGTTTTTCGACCATTGTCCTGCTTCCGCTCGCGTTCAGGTAGGCAAAACCGAACAAGTGGTTCGGTCATCCTTTTGAGTTAGTGCTTTGTTTTCAATGGCCCGATTTAGCCGCGACCGAACAGGTTGTTCGGTGGGACCGAATTCCTGATCGATGCATCCACGATCTGAACCGTATGCAGCACCGGAATGTTGCGCCCCTGCCGTTCGAGCGCGGCGCGAAGCTGCAGCAAGCAGCCGGGGTTGCCGGTGGCTACGACATCCGGCTGGGATTCTACGATCAGCGCAGCTTTCCGGTCCGCCAGTTCGTTCGCCGTTTTCGGTTGCACGAGGTTGTAAATTCCGGCCGAGCCACAGCAGAGCGCACCTTCCGGTAGTTCGACCAGCGTTACGCCGGGAATGGCGGCCAGCACGGAGCGGGGCTGCGCCTTCACACGTTGGGCGTGCTGCAGGTGGCAGGCGTCATGGATAGCAACGCGCAAGGGCAGAGGGTGGCGCTCCGCGCGCGGACCGAGTTCGTCGAGCACTTCCGAAACATCACGGCATTTCGCCGAAAACTGCCGGGCTCGTTCGGCGTATTCGGTGTCGTCGCGCAACAGATAGCCATAGTCTTTGGCTACTGAGCCGCATCCGGCGGCGTTGGTCACGATGTAATCCACACCGGATTTTTCGAACGTGTCAATCATCCGGCGTGCCAACGCCAGCGCGCGCTCTTCTTCGCCCGCATGCACCAGCAATGCCCCGCAGCAAGGCTGCTCGGGCGGCGAGACCACTTCGCAGCCGTCAGCGGCTAAAGTGCGGGCGGTAGCCGCATTCACATCGGAGAGAAATTCGCGCTGCACGCACCCTAGCAGGAGGCCAACGCGCAGACGGCGTGTGCCCTGAGCGGGTGTCACTGTTGGAACCCGCCGCTGCTTGCCCGCCGGAGGCGCCAGGGCCTCCATGGCTTGGAGCCGCTCCGGCAGGAGCTTCAGGAACCCGGTCTTTCGGACGAACGCCTGCAAGCCCAGCTTTTGATAGCCGGCGAGAAAAGGCCGCAGCAAGCGCAGGCGGCCGGGATTCGGAAAAAGCTGGAACATCAGAGCGCGATGCAGCTTTTCGGCCCGGCTTCGCGGATGATGCCGCTCCACCTGCGCGCGCGTGGCCTCAATCAGCTTGCCGTAATCGACGCCGGAGGGGCAGGCGGTCATGCAGGAGACACAGCCCAGGCAACTATCGATGTGGGAGACCCACTCCGGCGTCAGCGGGGCGCCCTCCTCGCTGGCCATTTTCATGAGGTAAATGCGGCCGCGGGGTGAATCCATCTCCGAACGCCAGAGAACGTAAGTCGGGCATGCCGGAAGGCAGAAGCCGCAATGCACGCACTGGTTGATCAGTTCCGGCGCGGGAGGGTGATGCGCATCGAACGTGGCGGTGCGATTCTCCATCAGATGCCCCCGACGAAACGGCCGGGGTTGAGCGTGCTTTTCGTGTCGAACCGCTGTTTGATCGAGCGCATCAGCGGTAGCGTGTCACCGGGATCGCCCCAGGCGTCGATCGGCGCTCTACCGGGTGACTGGCGCAAAACGGTGAGTGTTCCACCCTGGCTCTCAATCTCGGCCCGCAGTGGTTCGAGAGGCGCATCCACAGAGATCCAGCCGAGACCGGTCGCTTGAAACACGGCCCGCCAGCTTCGATCACCCGCGTGCTCGACCGCGGTAATAGCATTTGCAATCCGCGCGGGCAGCACGCTACATTTGGCTACGGCATCACGATTGGCGATTTGCTGGCGCGCGAGCCAAACGGAGTCCGCCGCTTCGGCAACCTGTGCCGGCCCTGCCAGAGCGGCGATCCGGGCCCTCTGGGCCGCGATGCCGGCTTCCGTTCCTTCGAGCAGAATGTCCATCTCGGGCGGCTTGCCTGCTTCGGCGCGCACTTGCAATGCCGTGTGCGCCAGATTTGTGTCCTGGATCCGCAGCAACAAGGCTTGCGCCTCGGCCAAGTCCGCAGGAACGAGCGTGAGCATGCGGGTATTGCGGGGCAACGGGTGCAAGCGGAATGTGGTCTGCATAATCACACCGAGCGTTCCCAAAGCGCCGGTGGCCAACTTCGGCAGATCGTAACCGGCAACGTTTTTCACCACCTTGCCGCCGCTGCGCGCGATGGTGCCATCGGCCAGCACCAGCGTGATGCCGAGAATCAGGTCGCGCAGGCCACCATATGCCAGGCGCCACACGCCGCTATCGTTCGTCGAGAGAATGCCGCCGATGGTGGCAGTTTCCGGCCACAGCGGATCAAGCGCAAGGCGCTGCCCGTGCGTTGCCAGCGCGCGCTGCAGTTCGGCGAACCGGCAACCCGCTTCCACGGTCACGGTCAAATCGGCCCAGGCATGTTCTACGATTCGGTTGAGGCAAGCAGTGGAGAGAATCAGTCCGGCGCGCGCTGGCGGATTGCCCCATGCGAGCTTGGTCCCGCCGCCGCGGGGGATCACGGCCACGCCATCGCGATCGGCGCAGCGCAACATTTCGCTCACTTCCTCCTCGGTTTTGGGTTCGACAACCCGGAGATCTTCGATATCAATCCCGCTCATTGCTTCAGAACCGCTCGGCCACTCCCGCGGCCTCCAGCGGATGGGGAATGTATTCGCCGGGCTTATCGCCGCACAGCCGCAGGCGCGGAAACACCTTGGTGGGGTTGGCGAGATACCGCGGATCGAAAGCGCAGCGCAGCCGCTGCATGGTGGCGAGATCCGGCTCGGCAAACATTTTCGCCATCATGTGCTTTTTCTCTTCGCCCACGCCATGTTCGCCGGTAATCGATCCCCCCTCTTCAATGCACAACTCCAAAATCTTCTCCGAAAGCGCGACGGCCGCGTTTTCCTGTCCGGCAACGCGGTGATCGTAGAGCACCATCGGGTGAAGGTTGCCATCGCCGGCATGGAAGACGTTGGCCACACGAATGCCGGATTCCGCGCTCATCTCTTCGATGCGGCGCAAAACCTGCGGAAGCCTGGTGCGCGGAATTACGCCGTCCTGCACGATGTAGTTCGGCGCAATGCGCCCGACAGACGCAAAGGCAGCTTTGCGTCCCTTCCATACCAGCATGCGCTCGGTCTCCGTTTGGGCGAGGCGGATTTCCCACGCGCCGTGCGTGCGGCAGATCTCGTTCACCTGTTCCATGAGCGCGCGGACTTCAGCTTCCGGTCCATCAAGCTCCACCAGCAGCAGCCCGCCGCATTCGGGATAGTTCGGATGGACGGCGGCTTCAGCGGCGTGGATGGCAAGCCGGTCCATCATTTCGATCGCCGCCGGCAGCATACCCGCGCCAATGATCTCGCTTACCGCCGCCCCCGCCTCGGTGGTGGAAGGAAACGCGGCGAGTAGTGTCTGCACACACTCCGGGCGTTTGACGATGCGCAGCGTGATTTTCGTGGCGATGCCCAGGGTACCTTCCGACCCAACGAAGATTCCGGGCAGATCGTAGCCGGGAGCATCCAGAGTCTTCCTGCCCAGGTGAACCAGGGAACCATCGGGCAGCACCACTTCGAGAGCCAGCACGTGCGTGGTGGTGAAACCGTACTTGAGACAATGCGCGCCGCCGGAGTTTTCGGCTACGTTGCCGCCGATGCTGCATACCGATTGCGAAGAAGGATCGGGCGCATAGAAGTAATTCGCCGGCGCAACCCGGGCGGTGACATCGACATTGATCACCCCGGGTTCGACGACCACACGCGCGTTGGGAATGTCGACTTCCAGAATGCGGTTCATGCGGGCGAGGCTGATCACCACGCCATCAGCCACAGGCATCGCGCCCCCGCTCAGACCCGTGCCGGAACCGCGCGCCACGAAGGGAATTCCGGCGGTGTGGCACACGCGCACCACGGCCTGCACTTCAGTGGTGCTGGCCGGAAGGACAACCGCTCCCGGCACCGCGCGGAATGCGGTGAGGCCGTCACATTCGTAGGTGCGCAACTCATCCGGGGCGGTGATTACGCTGCGCGCTCCCACAGCCGATCGTAGTTGATGCAGGATTTCGGAACTGACGGGCATTCAGGAAACCACGGCTTCGGGTTCACGAGCCCCGCGGCAACTGGCCAGCACGTAGGGCCCTTCGGGGATAACCGCGACACGAGCGCCGGCGGGCAAGCCGGCTAACACCGCTTCCACGGCGCTTTCGGGCGTGGAGAGCGAGCGCCCCCATAATTTTGGGTGATATTCGGCGGGCAACCCGGGCACGTGATAGAAGAGTTGTTTTTCTGTGGTGACCAGCGCCAGTTTTTCCAGTTGCCACTGATCCACTACTACGGGCGCGGAAGCAATCTGTTTCAGAAATTGGGCGTCGCTGGTTCCAGCCAGAAGCATCTGGCGGAATTCGGGCGCTCCGGCGCCTTCCTCGCAGGCGCCCACGACGAGGATGCGTCCGCCCGGCTTAACAATGTGCGCAGCCGCGGTAACGCCCTTCACCGTCTGGTAGAACGTGAGATCGAGCGGGTAGCCCGCCGCCGAAGTAATGGCCGCATCAACCGGCTCACCGAGCGCTTCGAGTATGGTCTGGGACACGAATTCGACACCGCGGCGGTGCGCCTGCTCCGGATCTCCTGCAAACACTCCAGCGATCGAGCGGTCGCGGGCAAGGGCGACATCCAGCAGGAAATCATGCCGGGCCATGCGGGCGATCTCGAGCAGTTCGTGATGGAGCGGGTTCTCTTCTGTAGAGCCTTCGATCGCGCGGGCGTCCCGCATGAACTTCGGACTGTGCAAGACCTTGATGGTTTCCTGCGCGGCCAAGCCGGGCGCGACGAGTTTGCGGCCGCCCGAAAATCCCAGCATCAGGTGCGGCTCGATGAAGCCGAGGGTGATGTGCAGGTCGGCAGCGATGAAGCGCTCGTCGATAAAGACCGGGGTTCCCGCGGCCGTTTTGCCCAATGGTCTGTGGCTAGCCAAATTGCGCGCGTCGTGATTGACGACGCGGTACTTGGACGCGATCGGTTCGGCCACGATCTGGCGGATCTCTCTATCCGTGGCCGCGCGGTGCAAACCGGTGGCGATCAGGATAGTGATGTCTTCGGATCGAATGCCGCCGCGCTCGAGCGCGCCCAATATATGAGGCAGCGTTTTGGAATTGGGCGCCGGGCGGGTGATATCGCAGACGGAAATCGCGGCAGTACGTTTGCCGCGCGCCATTTCCTCGAGCGGCGGCCTTCCCAGAGGAGCGCGCACCGCAGCCGCAACGGCGCCATCCCAATCCGGCAAAGGTTCGGCCGAGCGGGCCTCCAGCACCTGGTATCGAAACCCCGCGGGCAATTCCAGCCCAAGACCTGTTTTTCCGAACGCCAGTTGTACCCGCATCACCACTACCAATCGTATCTTACTAGCGGTTTCGCTGAAACGTCTGTTAACTGATTTTCGAGTATACTCAATAGCTATTAACTGGCCCCACATGCGGATCCCCATCGTCCCGCTTACAGTTCTGGCAGCCGCCGGCGCCGTCCCGGCAGCTCCCCTGGCTCCGAACACGCCCGCCCCAATCACCCTCACCGCTCGCCTGGCGACGCCACTTTCTTCCTACAGCGCGAAAACGGGGGACCTGGTTGATGCGGTGATTGCCTCTTCGGTTTGTTTGGACGGCAAGGCGCTGGCTCCGCCAGTTACCTTGCGCGGCAAAGTCGCTCGTGTGCATGCGGTCGGTTTGGGCCTGGTGCACGAGACCGCGTCTTTGAAGCTGGCGCTAGACGGGCTGGAGCTATCCGATGGCTCCGTCTACCCGGTGGAAGCGCGTTTGACTGCGGTGGATAACGCCCGCGAGCGCGTGGACCGAAACGGCGTGATTCACGGCATCCGGGCAACCGCCACACTTTCGAGCCGCTTTGCTTCGCACCTCGTCTTCGCGGCGCAGGGTCACCCGGCGCTGGTGATCCCTACACTCGCGGTGGAATCCTGGCTTTTCCGCTTTCCGGAGCCGGAAATCGAGTATGCGGCCGGAACCGAACTGGAAGTGGAGGTAACCTTCCCCGAGGAGTTGGGCCGCCCGGCTTTGTGTTCCGGCCGCGAGCCGGGGCCGGCTGAGGCGGCGGAATGGAAAAACCTGGTGGCGGGCTTGCCTACCTGGAGTTATTCGACCGGGCATGAACCCATTGATCCGGTGAACCTGCTGTTCATCGGTTCGCTGAGCGTTCTGGAACGCGCGTTTCAGGCAGCAGGCTGGACAGGGTCGCAGCCCAAGGGCTTGCGCACCGGCTTTCGGGCATTTCGGGCGCTGGCTGAAGAGCGCAGCTTCGCCGAAGCACCGATGCGAACCCTGCTGCTCGACGGCGTCCCACCGGATCTGCGTATTCAGCGCACGCTGAACACATTCGATAAGCGCGATCACATGCGAATCTGGCTGCGCGGCGAGGAATGGCGGGGCTGGGATATTTGGGCGGCGGCGGCAACCCAGGACCTGGCCGCGGTTTTCACCACCCATCCGCCGGGCGTGACGCACCGGATTGAAGCGGACATTGATCTGGAGCGGGATAAGGTAGTGCGGGAACTGGAGTTCACCGGGTGCGTAGATAAGGTAATGAACGTCGAGCGGCCACCTGCGCAGCCGGAGACGAAGGCCGCCCTCGAAGCAAAAGCCCGCCGGGGTCTGGAAACCGATTCGCGGGTGGCCGTAATCCTGTTGAATTCCTGCGATCATCCCAATGAGGAGATGGGCGCGAGTTCACAGGAGCAATTCGCGTCGAGCGCCGAACCGCCGACCGACGTTCGAGTGATCCGCCGCGTGATTCTTACGGCTCGCAATCACTTTCTGCGGGATAACCTGTTTTGGCGATCCGCCGACGTGCTGCGTTATGGGCTGCACAGGTTCCGCACCTGGGAAGCCGATAAACAGCAGCACCGCGCCGCGCGGCAGGCCCTACTTGCCCGTCGGGGAGAAGACCCGCCTGGTCCCAAAGGTCGCTAACCAGTCCAGATTCGGTTTGAGCGACCAGTTGCTGGTAGCGGGCGGCAGCCAGTTGGGATCGAAATTATCGTTGCAGACGTTTTTCTTATCGATGTAGCAGTGGCCGGCCTGGCCGCCGGTAACTTCCGAATTCTGTACCAGATACCAGCCTGCGCCACTGCCATCCGCGCTCCAGCATTGGGTACTCCCGGCGGGGCAAGTAATGCCGCTTGCCGCCTGCGTAGCAGATTGCGAGCCGAAGGAAGGGTCCGCCTGCCCATTCACAATCACCAGGCGATTGGCCGGCAGCGCCGTGTTGGACTTGGCCATGCAAGAGCCTAAGTTAAGGCCCAACTGATTCATGGCGCCGGCGTCCAGCGCATACGTGGCCTTCACCTGCGGCGCGTAGTTCCGCGCCAAAATGGCGATGATTCCTCCCTGGCTGATGCCGGAGGTCACCACACCCTTTGAGCAACTCGCTCCGGGCAACGAGCAAACCGCGGTTATGGCGCTGGTGGTGCTCGCAGTATTGAAGATGGCTGAGGCCCGCGTGGTGTAAGCGTTGCAGGTCTGCCACAATTCCTGGTTGGGGTACTGCACGGTGGCTGCCAGAAATCCGCGATTCGCCATTTCAGTCAGGAACAGCAGTGACAGAGGATCGAAGGACAATTCAAAAGTTCCCGGAACCCAGATGGCCACCGGATAGGGACCATGGCCGTAGACGACCGGATTGGGCGTGGCGTAGAAGATCGGCTGGGTTAAGTCATTCTTACCGGTATAGGCATCATAGGATAAGTAAGTAGCCATGCCGGAACTACCAATGGTCGCGGGCCATGCCGCCGCCGCAAACAAGAGTACAGGCGCAAAAATTCTTTCGGGTTTCAAGGGTCTCCTCTCCCAGAACTGATTTGTGGGTCTCACTTAACAGATCGGATGGGAGAAGAAATGTTTTAGGAAGCGATCAGCTTTCAGCGGTCAGCTTAAGGCCGTGCGCGCCTGAGGCGCGCCACCGGGGTTAGCTGAGAGCTGAATGCTGATAGCTGACAGCTATTTCGCCGCGGCCACGGGCGCTACCGGCCTGGCTAGGATTGACTGCTTAGCCAGGGACTCGATTTCCCGTAAACAGGCAATCTTGTACTCCTT
>DATBID010000558.1:0-12540 GCA_036557125.1 Bryobacteraceae bacterium
CGATCCCATTGCCTGTGCCTGGCGATCCCGAGGTTATGGTGATCCATGGCACCCCACTCGCCGCGGTCCAGTTGCAGCCGCTTCCTGTAGTTACCGAAACGGATCCCGCAAAGCCACTGGCCGTCGCTGTAATTGATCCCAGATGGATGCTGTAGTTGCAGCCCGTGCCCGCCTGCGTCACGGTAAAGGTAAGTCCGGCGACCGAAATGGTTCCGGTGCGCGTCGCCGTGCCGGTGTTGGGAGCGACTGTGTAGGTGATCCTTCCGTTTCCGCTCCCGGCTGCTGTGCCGTTGATCGTAATCCACGAGGCGTTGCTTTGCGCGCTCCAGGCTGTAGCGGATGCCGGCGCGGTTACAGAGAGCGTTCCGATGCCGCCTGTAGCTTGCGCGTTGACCGAAACCGGATTCAGCGTAAACGTCGCGCTGGAGCCAAGCTGCGTCACCTGGAATAAACTGCCACCGATGATCAAAGTGCCGGTGCGCGATGGGCCGGTGTTCGCCAGAAGCGCATACGAAACCTGCCCGTTGCCGTTGCCGGAAGCGCCGCTGGTTACCGTAACCCAAGAGGCGTTGCTTGCGGCCGTCCACGAGCATCCGGCCGCAGCCGCAACCGTCATCGTGTACTTTCCGGCTGCCGCGGGTTGCTGGGCGCTTGCGGGGTTGAGAGTATAGGCGCAGCGCGGCGCGATGGTCACCGCCAGCGGCACGCTCTGGCTGATGCCGCCTCCGCTCGCTTTGAGCGCCAGGTTATAAGTGCCGGCCGCCATTTGCGCCGCAGCAGTGAGAGTCAGGGTGCTCGAACCGAATCCCGGCGCCGCCAGTGTGGCCGGTGAAAAGGCCGCGGTCAGACCCGAAGGCAAGGTGCCCGCCGAAAGGGTAATGGCCGAATTGAACCCTCCGCTGACCGTTACCTGTAGCTTCAGGCTCCCGTTCGCGCCCTGCGTAATCGAAGTGGCGCTCGAGGGCGCAGAAAGCTGAAAAGCAGGAGTGGGCTTTGTAGCGTTCGCCCAGGCGTTTACCAGCAGGTTAGCGTCTACCGAACCGAGCCCGCTCGCCGGATCGTAACCCGCGCCGGCACTGAATCCCGTGACGCCTGGAACCGAGTTGTTCCCCGCGGCGGTGTCGTGAAAAACAGCGGCGCCGCCGCTGGCTTGTTGCGCCGCCAACCCATAAAGGATGGGGTTGACGTTGCCTTGCCGCGAGCCTTCTCTGGCAGCGGCGAGCGTCGCGATTCCGGCGAAGGAGGGCGCGGCTGCCGAGGTCCCCGCAAAGACGTAAAATCCGCCGTTCAGATAAACCAGGTAGCCATCGTGTCCGGCGGCGGAGAGGGCAACATCCGGCACGTACCGGTGATTTGCCGGGGGCACGCCGTTGCCGGTTTGCCATGTGGGCTTCGCATAGACAATGCTCGGTCCTCCACCGCCCCCCCACAAACCCGAGCCGCCTGCCACGAGTCGGCTTTCGTTCCATACGGTCTCGGGAATATAGCTGACAGCGGAACCGTAGCCGCTCGAATTGCCAAAAGACCAGTAAAGAGCCGGGTTCGCGGTGTCGTTAAATTCTGTGCCACCTACGCAGGTGGTCGAAGGCGGCGAGCACAAGCCGTTGATCCCCTGCCCTCCCGATGCTTTGGTTTCGGAAGGACTGTCGCAACCCGCCGCGCCGCTATCGCCCGATGAGACAAAGACGCTCATGCCTTGCGCCGCGGCCTGTTGCCACAGCGCATTGAAGAACTGGTTGCCTGCCGCGCCCATGGCCGCTTCGCAACTGCCGAAACTAACGCTCAAAACCGGTGCAAGGTTCTGATTCACCGCATATGCGGCCGCCAGGTCGACGCCATCAGAACTGGCGGTAGATGCGGCAATCACCAGTTCCACGGTGGCGTTGCGGGCCACCGCTCCCGACCACTCCACATCCAGGGTGGCTTCCTCCTGATCGCCGGATACCAGGCCCGGGTTGGTTCCGCTGGCGAGGATGACTTTCGGCGTGTTGGCCGGAAGACCGAATGTGCTGCGAAATGCCGCCACATCGGAGAGATTGATGTTGCTACGGCCAACGATGGCGAGCGTATAGCCGGTACCGTTGGTCGAGCTCGCATAAAGCGGCGCCAAGTCGTAGATGGTGGAGAAATCGGCTGGCGCCAGATAATGCGAGCCGCCGCTTGTGAACTCGGGCCTTCCCTGTGACACGTGCATAGGTCTCGAGGCGAAGTCGTGCAGAGAGACGAAGCCGGCGACGATGCCCGCCAGCGCGGCCGGGATTTCCGGCTCGGTCGCATTGGCGTGGTGCAGCCCCCCATTGACACGGTAGCGGTGCATCTCCGTGTGGAATGCCGCTTCCACCTGGCCCACGCTGCCGCTAAAAATAAGGACGCGCCGGCCGGGCGTAACCGGCTCCACTTGGAAACCTTGTCCTTCAAGCCAGGTCACTACCGTCTGCAAATCGTTCTCGGAAACGCCAAAACGGCTCCCAAACCCTTCTGGACTGAGCCAGTTGCGGTACCACGGGGATTCGGGATTCCGCTGCTCTTCGAGCAATTCTTCGAGCGCCTGCTGTTGCTGAGGATCCGGAGCTAAAGACAGCATCATCCGGTCGAGAGATTCCTCCGCCGGCATGCGGCCTTCATCGTATTCCGCGCGCGCCAGCGGGTGGCGATTGCCGCGCAGCCGAATGCGCGCGCTCTCGTCAATGGGCCCCCGCAGCCGGTTTTGGGGGCGCACCTGATCGAAATCGAAAGCGGCTCGACCTGGTACTTGGGCTTGGAGAGAAAAATCGAACAGGCAGAAAACAGAGAACAATCCCGCCAGCCATGCGCAGCCAAGACCTCGTTGCATATGCTCTCCTCATCGGGAAAAGGAAGAGAGCAATCGGAGGCAAAGACACCTAACGGAGGCCGGCATTTGCCCTCTCCTCGCCGATCGGGAGGCCGCACGCCGAATTGAAGTTCAACCTATTTAGGAATGCCCATTTCCCTTAAAGACGAGAGCGCTCCCTGGCGGTCGCGGCTCAGAAGCACTGCGACGAGAAGAGACCGGCGGCCGTTGGCAGGCGAAAGCGCCTGCCCCACCCAGGGCATTGCGAAGCACGCTAAGGCATAATAGCCACAAAGGGGCGCATGGAATTCGTAGATCAATTGAAATCGGCGGTGGACATTGTCACCGTGATTGGCGAGTATGTGCGCCTGCGGAAATCGAGCGCTTACCGCTATTCGGGCCTGTGCCCTTTTCATTCGGAAAAGACGCCGTCATTTTCCGTCAACGCATCGAAACAGTTCTACTACTGCTTCGGCTGCCATGCGCATGGGGACGTGCTGAAGTTCGTTATGGAAATCGAAGGCGTGGGTTTTTACGACGCCTTGAAGAGCCTGGCGGAGCGTTATGGCATACCGATGCCGAAGCGCTCCCAGTTTTCCGACGAAGATTCCCGAAGGCGCGCGGCCCTGCTCGAAATACATGAGTTGGCGCAAGAGAATTTCCGACAAAACCTGGCTAGTCCCGCAGGCGAAGCGGCGCGAGGTTATCTGGAGCGCCGGGGCGTGCGGCCGGAAACCATTGGTGAATTCGGCTTGGGCTACGCGGAACGTTCCGGGCGGGCCCTGGTGCGCCTGTTTGAGCAGCGCGGCTTTGCCGCGGACTTGATCGAAGCCTCCGGTTTAGTAGGGCGGCGCGAGGACGGGAGCTTCTACGACCGCTTCCGCAATCGCCTGATGTTTCCCATCCGGAACGAAAGCGGCAAAATCATCGCGTACGGCGGGCGGGCGCTCGCAGCCGAAGATCAACCCAAGTACATGAATTCGCCCGAAACGCCGATATATAAAAAGAGCTACACGCTCTACAACCTCGATCGCGCCAAAGACGCGATCCGGAAGGAGGATAGGTCGATTTTGGTAGAGGGCTACATGGACGCAATCGGCGTGACGGCGGCCGGATTCCCGCTTGTGGTCGCCAGTTGCGGCACCGCTCTGACCGCGCAACAGGTGCAGGCGCTGAAGCGCCATTCGCAGAACATCGTGGTGAACTTCGACCCGGATGCGCCGGGGGCGGCGGCGGCGCAGCGCTCCATCGATCTGCTTCTGGCGGAATCCATGGTGGTACGCATCGTGGAGCTGGATGGCGATCTCGATCCGGATGAGTATTGCAAAGAGCGGGGCGCGGAGGCCTATGGAGCACGCTTGAAGGAAGCCAAAGGCTATTTCTTGTGGCTCGCGGACCGGGCCCGGGCGCGCTATGACGTGCGCACGCCGGAAGGCACGGTGGCCGTGCTCAAAATGCTGCTGCCGGCCGTGCAGCGCATTAATGACCGGGTGGAGCGCATGGCGATCGCCGAGAACCTGGCGGGGTATATCGGCGTCGACCGCGGCGTGGTGCTCGAGAGTTTCCGCAAGGCGGCCGCCGACCGGCAGGATGCGCCCCTGGCGCCTCCGAAAGAAATGCTGCGCGCGGACGAAAAGGGCCTTATTGATGTCCTGTTGTCCGAAATCGAAGGGCGGCGCGGCCTGATCGCGGAACTGGAAAATGCTTCGATACTCGACCGGTTGATTACGCGGCGCATTTTTCAGGCGATTCGGGCGGTGGATGCGGCTGGCGAAGCTGTAACGTTCGCCGCCATCAACGCACGGTTGGAAGACAGCGATCAATCTCTTCTGGCGGAAATCCTACTTGCAGAAGAAACAGGCGAAGAGCGTGCAGGTTTGGAATACGGAAAGCGGTGTCTCGAAAGCCTGCTGCGCTCGGAAGGGCAAATGCGGCGCGCGGAGTTGAAGGCTCAGGTGAAGCAGGCCGAACGGGCGGGAAATGTCCGCGAGGCGCTGCGATTGGCGCAGGAACTGGAGAGACTCGAACGCGGCGGAGGGGCGCGCGCATGAAAGACGGATTACCTAATTTTTATGGCGCTGTATTGTACAATGGGCAGGACTCGATCTCGCCGAAACTAACGGGGCATCGGTGGCAATAGAGGAAAAATTCGGAGGATTGCAGCGCCTCGTCGAAATCGGTAAGGAAAAAGGCTACGTCCTGTACGACGACCTTAGCCAGGTCCTGCCAGGAGACATGGCTACCGGTTCCGAATTGGATGACGTGCTCGCCGGCCTGGATGGCGCGGGCATCGAAATTCTGGAGGAGCCAAAAGACTTCGACGGCCAAAAGCTCGAGGAAGGCGAAGACCTTCTCGATCTCGGCCCGGGCATGGGCGAGAAGGTCAACGATCCCGTCCGCATGTATCTGCGGGAGATGGGAACGGTGCCTCTGCTTACGCGCGAAGGCGAGGTGGAAATCGCGCGGCGTATCGAGCGCGGCCAAAACACGGTTCTGAAATCTCTTTCACGGGCGCCGCTGGTAATTCGGGAAATTCTGTCGCTGGCCGACGAAGTTGCCCGCGACGCCATCTCCGCCCGCGACATCGTGCAGGTCTCGGATCCGATTTTGACCGACGAAGTGGCCGATGAAGTCCGCCAGCAATTCCTCATCGGTGTTGAAGAAATCGACAAGCAATACCGCAAGGTCCTTCAGGCCCGTCAGAAATTGCAGGCGATTCCGCGGGGCATGAAGCCCAAGCAGTACCGGCACCAGCTCTGGGAATTGGGGCGCTTAGTGGTGAAAACCTCGCGGGTGGTGCGCACGATCAAATTCCAGTCGCCGGTGATCACCCATTTGATCGAGCGGGTGCGCCTGGCGGTCGAAGAATTCAAACCGGTCGAGCGGGAAATCGCGCGCGTACAACGCCGGCTCGAAACCTGGCCCAGCCGCAACGATGCCGTCAAGGATCTGCGCAGAGAACAGCGCACGTATGCGCAGCGGCTGCAGCAGCTCGAAGAAGAATCGGGCGCATCGGCGGCCGAACTGCGGCGCACTCTGGAGATCATTACCAAGGCGCACGCCGAAGCCGAGGCAGCCAAGAAGGAGCTGATCGAAGCCAACCTGCGCCTGGTGGTCAGCATCGCAAAACGCTACACCAATCGCGGCATGCAGTTCCTCGATCTCATTCAAGAGGGCAACATTGGCCTGATGAAGGCCGTGGACAAGTTCGAATATCGCCGCGGCTATAAATTTTCCACCTATGCCACCTGGTGGGTGCGGCAGGCGATCACGCGGGCGATTGCCGACCAGGCCCGGACCATCCGCATTCCGGTGCACATGATCGAAACCATCAATAAGCTGATCCGCACCTCCCGGCAGATGGTGCAGGAGTTGGGCCGCGAACCCACCAACGAGGAACTCGCCAAACGGCTGCAATTACCAGTTTCCAAAGTGCGAAAGGTGCTGCGGGTAGCGCAGGAACCGATTTCTCTCGAAACTCCTATCGGGGAAGAAGAAGAATCGCATTTAGGAGATTTCATTGTCGATCACAACGGGATCTCTCCGTCGGACGCAGTAATTAATCTGAACTTACGCGAGCAGACGGCGCAGGTGCTGAAGACCCTGACGCCGCGAGAGGAAAAAATTATCAAGATGCGCTTTGGCCTGGAGGACGGCAGCGAGCACACACTTGAAGAAGTGGGCCAGAATTTCGCCGTGACGCGCGAGCGCATCCGGCAGATCGAAGCCAAGGCGCTGCGGAAGCTGCGGCACCCGAGCCGGAGCCATCGGTTGCGGGCATTCCTCGAAAACGGCACGCGGGGAGTTTAGGGGCGAATTGAAAGCGAAACGGAGCGAACAAAGCCAATTGGACGGGCACGGCACCGATCCTTCACCCGTCAGAGGGCCGAATGTGACGTTCGCGTGAATTTTCGGAACGGCGGGAGTTTGTGGCTCCCGCCGTTCCGGGTGTGAACACAGGCTCATGCAGACGCGCGATCGGACTTCATAGCGCGAAGCGCCGCCCAAGCGCTCCGTCCGCTACTTGATCCAACTACGTTTCTGCATTACCACGAATTCTTTTCGGACACCGATGCCCGCCCGCAATTACCGCTCGGCCCTACTACCGAACGGCAGCGCGGAACACCAAACTTGGAGAAACTTCGCTGGCCAGCGAAACCTGCTTCTCTGTGCTCAGTGTAGCCGGTGAGCACGTGGGCTTTGCGGGCCCTGCAACGGATATTGTTGAAAATTCGAGAATTATAAATTTGAATTTGGCGAACCAGCGAACGGTATGGATTTGGGCTGGTGACCGACAACCTCACGCCTACCGGCAAACATCAGCCGGACTCGACGCCGGGACAGTCGCCCGAAATAAACGACTAAAAGCGCGGTTCCCGCCGGCCGCCAGGCCGCGAGCCTCCGCCGGGCCGGCCGCCGCCGCGTCCAGCGCCCGCTCCGAAACTGCGCTCCGGTTTGGGACGGGCCTCATTCACGTTCAACGCCCGGCCTTCCATGGTGTATCCGTTCAGAGCGTTGATAGCCTGGTCCGCCTCGTTATCGTTGGCCATTTCGACAAAGCCAAAACCACGCGACCGCCCCGTATCCCTGTCAGTCATAATTCTGGCGCTATTCACCACTCCATAACGCTCGAACAAGGCTCGCAAACCCTCTTCGGTAGCGCGGAAATTCAAATTCCCCACGAAAATATTCTTCACAATTCCTCCTGACGATTGAAAGCGCGCTCATCGGAGAGGGAAACAAGCGGGACGACGCTAGACACACTCGACCAGACGAAGCTATCAAACGCGCCTTGAATGTTAGCATGACCTGCCGCCAGCGACAATCGGGTAATCCAGACCAGGAAGTGACAAAGCAGACAGTTTGTGGGAATCCACAGTGACAATGTTTTCCATCGGATTACTTAAGTTTATTTTCTTTAAGAAATCCCCGGCAAAATGCGCTTGCTCACGAGCTTCATCTTTCTCCTCCGGCTCCCCGCAGATGCATGGTCTTGAGGACATCCGGCCAGGATTGAATTTCGCCGTGCACCGGCACATCCTTTGTCACCCGCAAGCCACGCACGGCGATATTGCGGAGGACATTATCGGCCCAGGGATACTGCGTCCATGTGGAATCATAAAGATCGGCCTGCACCAGGATTTGGTCGCGCGGGACATAGGCGAACAGGTTGGTGCCTTCGCGCGGGTTATCCAGCAGATGATACAGCCGCACTTCCATGGTTTTGTCCTTGAGGGTCAGTTCGTCATCCACGGGCATAAAGCGGACCGGTTGTGGCTTCCTGGCCAGTTCGTCGGGGTCGAGCGTGTGCTTGCGCGCCAGCAGTTGCTGGAAGAAGGCGATATTGCCGCGGTAAGTAACGATCGTTAGACCCTCGGCGACCGCCACGCGCAGCCCGCCCGAGTGATCGAAGTGGTGGTGAGAAACGATCGCTTGGGTGAGCGGCTTGGACGGCACTACGCTGCGGGCTTTATCGATCACGGCCTTCGAACGAGCCTCGTTGAGCGGCACTTCGAACAACGTCAGGTGGTCGGCGAATTCGAACAAGATACTGCGATGGTTTCCGCTTCCCGCCAGCCACCAGATGCCCTTGGCCACCGGTTCGGCGTTCACGGCACTCGGTGGCGGCGCGGGCGGAGCGGCGGCTTTGATCTCCTCAGGAGCAGCGAGGGCTGTGGCGTCGCGGTTGATCGTGTTCCGGCTGACGCGGAGATCGAATTGGGGATACTGGTCTACGCGTGTCACCAGGTGTTTCGGGAGTTTCAGGCCGTCGACAGTTTCGTACTCGGCGAAGGATGTTTCAATCGCCACGTCGCCCAGGTTGGGGTTATCGCTCATCGAAGTGACCCGCGCCGGCAGGCCAGTAGCGCTGTCCAGGGCCAGGGTGAGCAGATCTCCTTGCGCAGTCGTGATCTCGGCAAGCTGCTGGCTGCCTTCGCGGCGCGGATTACTGATTTTGGCAGATGGATCGAGTGCGGCGCGGATGAGGCTGAGGGGATGGTGCAGCAAGGCAATGCGACGGTCGTACGCTATTGCCGACGATGCGCGCGTGGTTCTTCCATCGGAGCTTACGTCATAAGCGACATCACCATCAAGGCCCTGGTCCTGCCTTTGGACGGTGGCAAGCGCAAAGAGGAATTGCGCCGCGCGGGTTTCCCGAATGCGCATGCGGCCCGCTCCTGGATCAATGGTTTCCCGGAATTCCGTCACCTTCCACACTGGTAATGGGCCCTCGGGCGTCACATTCTGCCCCAAATTGGTTTCGTCGGCTCGGCCTTCGATCGTTAAAGTTTTGACGGCCATGATCCGGTCCAGGCCGCCGAGCGCTTGCGCGGCGCTGTCTGCGAATTTCTGCTCGGGCGGCGCATGCCGGCATCCGCAACAGACTGCGCCGAGGACAAGGAGTAAGGATCGAAAGCCACAAGTATGGCTCTGCAAAACTTGCCGGTTCAAAACCTGGCGCTTCATAGGAGAAAACTCCGGTTGGTGGAAGTATACCGCTCCGCGATGACAGGATTGGCAGCTTTCGACGCTGACAGTGCTCGTCAGCCGCTACGGAGCGGTACTTTCCGGAGAGAGCTATACCGTTGTACCGGAACTTACGGTACTTTTTTGCCACTGCATGGATTGCTATAAATTCTGCATTGCCGAGAGCGGAGGCGTAACATTTTTACCATTTATAGGACATGCTGTTACAAGTAACACCAATTTTTGAACCAGAATGTTCATGGTTTCATCGTAGTAGTTCAGTTGGCGTGTGGTCATGGGATTGCAAACCCTAACGGCGTGGCAAGTCCCTCACATCTAAGGCTGGAATGGAAGGAACGCGCGAAGATTGCGCCTGCTCCGCAGATCCCCTTAGATGTACTACCTTTTCCTGCCGCAGTTCTGGATGCCACAGGCAACCTGATCTCTTCCAATCGGGAATGGACGGCTCTTCGTACGGAATTACACAAACAGGAGATCGTCCGTGCGGGAATGCGGGCAATCGCGGAAGGCGAATTGGAACGCTTCTCCCAACAGGTGGAGGAGCGTGGTTGCCAATTCTGGGTTACTGTAACGCGCATGCCTTCCGCAACCGGCGGCGCGTTGGTGGTACTGCAGAGGTCCGAAACACCGGCCCCAACCCTAAAAGCGCCGGAATCGGAGAAGATGGCCAATGTCGGCCGTCTACTGGGTGGGGTGGTGCACGATTTCGCCAATCTGCTTACCTTGATTTCCGGATATAGCGAGATTCTGCTGAATCGCGTAGGCCAGGACCACTTCGTTCGCGACGAGTTGGACGAGATCCGAAAAGCCGCCAGTCGGGGCGCCCGCCTGACCAGCCAACTGCTCGGCTTCACCCGTGGCCACAAAGCGCAACCGGCGCTCCTCGATCTCAATGAGACCGTCGGCGGCATGGTTCAAATGCTCCGCCCTATTATTGGAGAGCACCTGGACGTTCGCACCTCATGCGCCGCCGATTTGGGTAAAACGATGGCGGATGCCGGAGAGATGGAACAGGTGCTGATGAACCTGGTGCTGAACGCCCGCGACGCTATGCCGCAGGGCGGAAACATCACGATCAAGACCTGTAATACCGAAGTCAGCGAGGCGGAGGCGGAAGGGCACGGCATTGCGCCCGGTCAATACGTGATGCTTACGGTCAGCGACACCGGCCATGGCATCGAACCGGCCATGCTCGATCGCTTGTGGGAGCCGTTCTTCACTACCAAACCAGAAGGCAAGGGCACGGGGCTCGGCCTCAATACTGTGCGGAAGATCATTGGGGAATACCACGGCGCCGTGTGGGTGGAAAGTGTGGTCGGAGAGGGAGCGACTTTCATCGTCTATTTGCCACGGGTGACGATGGCCCAAGCCGCAGCCGGACGCGCCGAGACCTTGTATTTGCCGACACGCGTACCGGCGGTGAGCAAATCCGGCTCCGAAACGGTGCTGATTGTCGAAGATGAAGAAGGTGTGCGCCGGCTTCTGCGATATGTGCTCGAAAGCCGCGGATACACGGTGCTGGAAGCGGCCGATGGCGAGCAAGCGCTGCGCGTGTACGGAGAATCGGGCAACCGCATTCAGCTTGTGCTCACGGATATGATCATGCCCCGAATGGGCGGGCGCGAGTTGGCAGCGCGGCTCAGCGAAATGGTTCCGGATTTGAAAATTATGTTCATGTCCGGTTACACCGACGACGTTTTGCTGCGCACGGGTGAATTGAGAAGAGGCATGTCTTTTCTGCAGAAGCCCTTGCGACCGGAAACCCTGGCCGCAAAAGTTCGCGAAGCATTGGATTCCCCCACGCGTCCGTTCAGCCCCGCGTAGCGGGGGTTCACTGAGAAAAGCGACCGGCTGGCGCTGGATACTAAACAAATCAGGGGCTTTGTGCTCAAATAGGGCTCTGCCATGTCCAGCCGCCGGCAAAGCCTGGGCCGCCGCTTGCGCGAGCTGCGGATGATTGTTAAGGGCCTCCTCTCCACGCGCCACCCGATCCTCGCGCACATCATTCCCATCCGCCGTTGCAATCTCTCCTGCAAATACTGCAACGAGTACGATAACCATTCCAAGCCGGTGCCCACCGAGACGATGTTCGAGCGCATCAACCGCCTGGCGGACCTGGGCACGACCATCATCACCATCAGTGGCGGCGAGCCGCTGCTGCACCCGGAACTCGATCTGCTGATTCGCCAGATTCGCCGCCGCGGCATGATCGCGGGCATGATTACCAACGGCTATCTGCTGACCGCGGAACGTATCCGCCAGTTGAACCGCGCGGGGCTGGAACATTTGCAGATCAGCATCGACAACGTGATGCCCGACGATGTTTCCAAAAAGAGCCTGAAAGTGCTCGACAAGAAATTGCAGCTTCTGGCGGAACACGCGGAATTTCATGTCAACATCAATTCGGTGGTGGGCGGCGGAGTGCATAACCCGGCGGATGCCCTTACAGTAAGCAGGCGCGCGCTCGAACTGGGCTTCACTTCCACCGTGGGCATTATCCATGATCACTATGGCCAGCTCCAGCCTCTAGGGGAACGCGAGCGCGAAGTTTACCTTGCCATGCGCGCTATGGAAAAGCGGAGTTATGCGCAGGTCAACGGGTTCCAGGACAATATCGCGCAAGGCGTGGAAAATCGCTGGCGATGCCGCGCGGGTGCGCGTTACCTCTACATCTGCGAAGACGGCCTGGTGCATTACTGCTCGCAGCAGCGCGGCTACCCCGCCAAGCCGCTTGCCGAGTACACGCTCGAAGACATTCGCCGCGAATACCGTACTGCCAAAGAGTGTGCCCCCCGCTGTACCGTAGCCTGCGTGCACCAAGTCGCCTACATAGACAACTGGCGCGATCGGCAGATTTTGCAGCAGCCGGCGCCCCAGGGGCTGGTGCAGTTGGAGTAGAAGTTCGACCGCGCGATATTGCTCGTTTCGCGGGAGGACCGCTCCCTAACGGTCGCGGCTCTGATTGTTCCAGCTACAATGAAGTTTCCCATGAAGTATCCGGCACTTGCTTTGGCCGCAGCTCTTAGCGCAGTCGTCTTCACATCCTGCAGACGATCCCCTCCAGCGAATGTGGCCGCCGAGGTGAATAACCACCCGATCACCTACACCGAATTGGAGAAGACCTACCAATCCCAGCCGCAGACTAAGGAAGGCTCCAGCGAAGACCAAGTGCTTTCCGATAAGCTCAACGTCCTGAGCAACCTCATCACGAGCGAAATCCTGCTCGAGCGAGCCGAGAA
>DATBID010000559.1:0-18748 GCA_036557125.1 Bryobacteraceae bacterium
AGATTTGCGGACATTTGCAGTCGCTCGCGCCGGTCCTGCCGTTAGTGCGGCACCACCACGAGCGGTGGGACGGCACCGGCTATCCGGACCGCCTGCGCGGTGATCGGATTCCGCTGCTCGCGCGGGTGCTGCAGGTCGCCGATATTTACGATGCGCTCACCAATTCTCGTTGCTATAAGCCCGCCTACACACCGAAAGAAGCCATCGGCATCATCGAAGAGGAGACTGCGCAGGGCTGGCGTGACCCGGAAATTGTGGCCAACTTCCTGCGCATTCATAACGAAGTAGTCAGCCCCCTGGTGGATTGCAGCCGCAAAACCGATGGCAGTCTGGCTGCGCTCAACCGCGCGCTTTTGAACGTGCAGCCGATTATGAAGCCGATCGCCAGCTTCTTCACCGCCCGCAGTTTCCACTATTCATCCGGACCGGCGGCGTAAAGAAGCTTTCAGCGATCAGCATTCAGCCAAAAGCTCGCAAGCGAGCCGTTCGATTTTGGGCTGAAAGCTGATCGCTGAAAGCTTGTTTCTCTAAAAATAAAAAAAGCGGCCCCGGTTTTACCCAAGGCCGCCCTTTTATCCCAAGGAGGAATGGCTACAGCAGACGGAAATTTACCTCGATCGTGGCCGCGACAGTCACCGGCTTGCCGTCTTTATAACCCGGCTTGAACTTCCATTTTCGAATGGCTTCGATGGCCTTCTCATCCAAGCCCAACCCAAGGCTGCGGATCACCTTGGGATTGATGGCATGACCGCTGGGATCGACTTCCACATACAGAACTACTGTTCCCTGAAACTTAGCCTTGCGCGCTTCTTCGGAGTATTCCGGCTCCACCTTGTAGAGCAGTTGGGGAGCAGTCACGCCGCCGCCCACCTTGAAAACTCCGCCGCCGAAACCGCCGCCTTTACCCGGTCCGAGGCCGCCGCCTTCGCCCGCTCCCACGCCGCCGCCGGAACCGGAACCAATCCCCGCGCCGGAACCCGGTCCGTTCGATAAAGGACCTAACTTCGCAAGAGGATCGCCGTAATTCGGCAGGTTCACATCGGGAAGCTTCACATCCGGCGGAGCAATGATGGAAGGATCCATCGTCAGCTTCGCCTGCTGCGGCGGTATTACCGCAGGCGGTGTGAATTGCCGCAAGGACTGCTTCGGTAGTTTGCCCTTTGGCGCAGGCAATGGAGAGCGGTCTCCGCCACCGCCGCCGCCGTGCATGATCTGCGGCTTAGGTTTGTAATCCGAAAGATCCACGGGCGCTACGAGCGATACGGTTTCCTTCACAGCTTGCTGTACTGCTTTACTGGAAAATACGGTGAAGAGCAGGATGACTACGCAAACCTGAAACGTGGTGGAGTAGAGCCAGGACTTCTTCTGGTGCCCGTACTGACCCCAAATATCTTTCACCGCAACCGGCTGGGAAGTCACTTCCAGCGGGGGCAGCTTTGGAGGATGAATCAGGTCCTTGATATTCGCGTACAACGAGCGAAACCAAGGCCGCTCCATATCCGTTGGAGCGAGGAGTCGGTTTAGATGCTCATCTGGATTGAGCAAGGGATTGCTGGACTCAGACAAATCGGCCATCTTTGTTCCTCGGGCTCCCTGGTTGGGAGCTCCGCTGTCCAGTTGCTTCGACGTCCCTTCCCGCCTCTGCGTTACAGGATTTGGAACAGCGCTGCCACCCGGACTCGAACTCCATTGTACTACGAAGGCTCCTAATGACAGTCGAAACAGCGCAATAGAGATTACAACCGGGCAAGTGCCAGTGTCTGGAGACCCGCTTCCAAATTTGGAAGGTTTTCCGACTAGTCGAGGGTTGAGCAACAATTGTTACTTATGAATATCGCCACAGACGGCAGTCCTTTGGAAAGAATCGATACAGACGCGCTCGTCGTCCCGGTCTTCGAGGGTCGCAAAGAGGAGCGCTTTGCCGCCGGCCCCCTTTTCGATAGCGGCGAAGTCACCGGAAAGGCTCAGGAATTGACCCTTATCCATCATCCGCCCGGAGTGGCTGCTCGCAGAGTGCTGTTAGCCGGAGCGGGGAAGCAAGAGGACTTCAATTCCGCCCAAGTCCGCAAATTGGCAGGCGCCGCGCTGCGGTTTCTGAAGGGGAAATCGGTGAAGAACGCGGTCCTGGCTTTGGAAGGCGGGTGGGCCACCGGCGATTTTGTCGCCGCGGCCGTGGAAGGGGCCGTCCTGGGGGACTACGAACCCGACCGGTATAAGTCCGGGGAAGACAAGAGCAAAAACACCATCGCATCCTTTATAGTCGCCACCCGAGGCGACGGGGAAGATGTCGATAGCGCCGCCGGCCGCGGCCGCTTGATCGCCGAAGCGCAAAATTTTACACGCTCGCTGGTAAACGAGCCTGCCAACCGGCTGACACCCGCAACGATCGCGGAAGCCGCTTGTAAGATGGCTGCCGAATACCGCCTGGAATGCCAAGTTCTGGACCGGGATCGCATGAAAGAACTGGGCATGGGCGCGTTGCTCGGAGTGGCGCAAGGGAGCGATGAACCGCCCGCTCTCATCGTCTTGCACTACCGGCCGAACAAGCCGGCCGGCCAAACCCATTTGGGTCTGGTCGGCAAAGGCGTTACCTTCGACACCGGGGGCATCTCAATCAAGCCGGCCGAAGGCATGGAAAAGATGAAGTACGATATGGCCGGCGGCGCCGCCATGCTCGGCGCCATGCGCGCTCTGGCCCAACTGAAACCTTCCATAGCGGTCTCGGCCTACATTCCTTGCGTCGAAAATATGCCGGGCAGCCGCGCTCAGAGGCCGGGCGACATTGTCACTGCGATGTCCGGAAAAACGGTCGAAGTCATCAATACGGATGCCGAAGGCCGCCTCATTCTGGCTGATGCTCTGGCCTACGCCCGCAAGCAGGGCTGTACGCACCTGGTCGATGCCGCCACCCTCACAGGGGCGATCGTTGTAGCTTTGGGCCACTACCGTGTCGGTCTGTTTGCCAATGACGATGCCCTGCGCGACCGCGTCCTGACCGCCGCCGAGATGGAAGGTGAACGCATGTGGCCCATGCCTCTCGACGAAGAATATATGGAGTACTTGAAAAGCCCGTTCGCCGATCTCCCCAACGTGGGCGGCCGCTGGGGCGGCGCTATCACAGCCGCCATGTTCCTCAAAGCCTTCGCCGAGGAAACTCCCTGGGTGCACCTGGATATCGCGGGCACAGCCTGGCTGGATGACGGGAAGCCCTTCCTCGCCAAAGGCGCCTCCGGTCTCCCCGTTCGCACGCTGGTCCGCCTGGCTACCACATGGAAGGACTAGCCCGAAGTTCCTTTATGCATCATATACGCCGGCCCTGGAGGAAATCCTCGGCAGCTTCGGCGGGCGGGAGCCGTGGTGAGTAAGCTTGCCGGCGGATATATAGGTCAGTTGTTGCCCCGCTCGGACTGAGCGCAACAACAGTCCACCGCGGCTCATGTCGCCGCGGCCGATGAATTCCTCGGGAAACAGCAGCCGGCCGCCGAAAATCGCCGTCATCGGCTCCAGGTACTTCATAGTCGCGACACTGCCCAGCAGCACCAAATCGCAATCCGGACCCGCAATCTCATCTAAGATCCGGCATGCCTTCTCCAGCGGCTCGCGGTAGCGAGGGTCGCGCGCATCAATCGGGATGGAGGCGATCCGCTCGAACTGTTCGAGAGTAATTACCGTTTCCGGCGGAGCGAGGCCCGCGCCGGACAGGATCACAAACGAGCCCGGCACTCCTTCCGGCGGAGCGGCGAATGTCTGCGCATAAGCCAACTTGCCCCGGAAATACAATCCACTGATGAATGCGAAGGCTTCGCCCAAAGGAATTCCTTCCCGTCGAAGGCGAACTGCTAAATCGAACTTTGCCTCCGGGCGAAAAAGCAGGCGGCCGCGCTCTCCCGCAAGATTCGCCGGCGAGAGAAGAAAGATCCGGCGTCGTCTGCTCCCTTGTGACCGATGACACTGCACGGAAGGCTCTTCCTTTTTCGATCATCCCACAACGAAACAGGCGCGCCGGCGAGGCCGGATCCATTTGCAACTGGTTAGCAGGTAGTATCCAAAGATTTATTGGCGGCCTTCAAGATTGATGCAAATGAGTTGCAGATTTTTATTGACATTGAGGCTGCGACCGATTTAATCTGGGGCAGAAACCGGGAAGAGAAGGCCACGCGGTGACTTTTTGGCGAAGCGTACCGCGTGGCCTCGGAGATCGGCAACCCGCAGGCTGGCGACCGCTATCAGTATACGCTTGTCTGCCGGGAATTCCACAGGAGGATGCGAATGGCGGCTGGCAGGTGCGTATGCGCGGCGATGTTTCTCTCAGGCTCGATATTTCTCCTGCGCCCCACGTGGGCGCAGGAGAGTCCCTATATCGTTACTTACGATCATCATCTGGAGGAGCCGGGGAACCTGGAGGTGGAGTATTTTTCCACGTTCGGGACGCAGCGGGGAGGCAACCAGTTTGTGGCGCCGTGGGTGGAATTCGAGTACGGCGCGACGGCGTGGTGGGCGACCGAGATTTATGTCGACGGGCAAGCGACGTTCCAAGACAGCACACTGCTGACGGGTTTCCGCTGGGAGAACCGGTTCCGGCCTTTGCGAGCGGAACATTTTATCAACCCGGTGATTTATATCGAATACGAAAACATCAGCGAGGCTGACAAGACGATTAAGGAAGTGGAAGGGCACGATGTGGAATCGGATTTAGCCGCGCCGAATCGAGAGCTACGGCAAGAGCATAACCACGAGCTGGAATTCAAGCTGATCCTTTCGAAGGATTTTGCGGGGTGGAATTTTGCGGTGAATCCGCTATTCACGAAGAATCTTTCGCCGGGCGATCCGTGGGAGTTCGGGTATGCGATGGGTCTAAGCCGGCCGCTGGCGCTCGAAGCATCGGCCACACGCTGCACATTCTGCCGGGAGAATTTCGTGGTGGGAGCGGAGATGTACGGAGGGCTGGGCGATGCGGAGAGTCTCGGGCTACATGAAACGTCGCATTATCTGGCTCCGGCGATCGCATGGAATCTGCCTTCGGGATGGACCGTGCGGATTTCGACGGGGTTCGGTTTGAACTCCAACAGCCATCGAGTGCTCGTGCGCTGGGGGCTTTCGAAGGAATTCGGAGGGTTTGGAGAGACGCTGCGGGGGTTATTCGGGAGGCGGGGATGAGGACGCGGGCTTTGGTAGCAGCGACGGCCTTCGCATGTGCGCTATTTGCGGAGACGCGGTACGAAGCGGCGGAGGCGGTGTTCGCCAGAGCGCCCCAGAAGGCGCGGGCGCGCCGGAATCCGCTCGAAACCAATGCGCTGGCCGCGGTGGCGGGGAAGAAACTTTTTGAGCAGCATTGTGCAGAGTGCCACGGAGCGATGGAGGAGGGGTCGCGCAGAGGCCCTGCTTTGCGGGATGAAGCCGTAGGGCGGGCGGCACCGGGAGAGATTTTCTGGGTGCTGACGAACGGGGTGGTGCGGAAAGGGATGCCCGCGTGGGCGAAGCTGCCGGAGGGGGAGAGATGGCAGATCGTGAGATTCCTGGGGGAATCCGGGGCTAAATGAGAGCTTGCGAGAAAGCCAGGCTCTGGTAGGACCCAACGGATCTGGCAGCACAGACTTTTGGCCTATGCCCATTTGCATTGACAGGTTTGTCAATGTTGGGATAGAATCCTGCCAATTTAGTCTTTACATGCATTAATAGCTTGATCGAAGGCGTGGGGTGTGGAGATCGTCTCACCAAACGCAGTCGCGGACTTTCAGTGAAAGGGAAGCGAATATGTCAACTAGCCTGTCTAGGATTGCGACAGCGTGTGTAATTTTTGCCGGTGTGACGGCGTTTGCGCAATCTAACCAAGGGACGATAACCGGAACGATTTCCGACCCCGCTGGGGCGGTTGTGGCCGGAGCCCAAATCGAGGCCAGGAACGCGGATTCAGGCGTAGTCTACCAAGGCGGAACGTCGAATACGGGGAACTATGTCATCCCCGTGCCTGCGGGTACTTATCAGATTACAGTGAACGTACCTGGGTTCAAAAAGTTCACAGAATCGAACGTGCAGGTGGTCGTGGCCACGGACACCCGCAAAGACGTTACCCTTCAGGTCGGCGAAGCCAGCGAAACGGTCACCGTGGCGGACACTGCCCCCTTGCTCAAGACGGAAAGCGGGGAAATGAGTCATCTCGTCGAAGTGAACGAGGTGGATCAGATCCCCGTCCTTACTGTTGCCGGAGGGGGCTATGCCGGCGCCACCCAAATGGGAAACATCCGCAACCCCCTGCAAACTTCGGTTCTTCTTCCCGGCGTATCTTTCGCTAACGACATGCAACTGGTGGTGAACGGGTTGCCCAGCAACAGTGAAACCATCCGCATCGAGGGCCAGGACTCTACCGGGACCCTCTGGAAGGTCTACCAGCAGCGCAGCCAAACTATGGGCGTGGACGCTGTCCAGGAAGTGAACGTACAGACCAGCAATTTTGCCGCGGAGTACGGGCAAGCCGGCGGCGGTTACTTCAACTTCACCATGAAATCCGGCACGAATCAGATCCATGGCAGCGCCTACGACTATTTCGTGAACGAGGCGCTGAATGCCGGATTGCCATTCACCGATGCGGGCACAATCAATTCGGCGAAAGAGGGCCAGCACATCCGCAATGCGAACCGCAAAAACGATTTTGGCGGCACCATCGGCGGCCCTATCCGCATTCCCAAGATCTACAACGGTCACGACCGGACGTTCTTCTTTTTCAACTTCGAGCAGTACCGTCAAAGCTTGTCGGTGGGGAACGGAGTGATGAGCGTTCCCACGCAAGCTTACCGGAACGGCAACTTCGGTACATCGGGGTGTTTGAATTTCAACCTTGGCGCCAATGTCTGCAACGGGGCCAACACTCCGCTAACCAACGCCGGCGCGCAGGTCGTTGACTCGGCCGGCCAAGCCCTCACGTATGGCGAGGTATTCGACCCTTCCACCACCCGTATTGTGAATGGCTACAACGTGCGTACTCCGTTCGCCAACAACACCATTCCGCTTAGCCGGTTCGACTCAACAGCACTGGCCATTCAAAATATGCTTCCGCTGCCGAATGCGCCCGGCATCATCAACAACTACAACATTCCCGATTTCCTCAACTGGACGCATACGACGGATTTTTCCTGGAAGATCGATCACTCGCTAAGCCCCACCGCCAAACTCGCTTGGTACCTGTCGCGCTATGGCTGGAACTCGCCCAATGCCAACGGAGTTCCCGGCCCGTTCTCGGGCCAAACGGCCACCGCGTACCGGAACCTGACTACCCGTGTGAACTTCGATTACACCATTAAGCCCACGCTGCTTTTCCATCTGGGTATCGGTTACCTCCACCAGTTCGAGCCGACCATTCCACAGAAGTTCGACGAAAATTCCCTCGGCATGCACGGATATTATGACGAGACTCTGTTCCCCACGATATTCGGAATGGGCCAATCGACGTCCGGCGGATGGGCCTGCAGCCCGGGACTTCCGTGTGGGGCCACAACCCTTTTTGCCAACACAAACGGTGTGGGAGGATCGTTTGAAACACGTCTCTTCGAAGAGAAGAGCACGGGCAACACCAACCTGACTTGGGTGCATGGAAACCATATCTTCAAATTCGGCGGAGAAACTACCATTGAGGGATATCCGAACCAGAGCAATTGGCGAGCCAACGGTACCTTCATTTTCTCGAATGCCGAAACAGCGGACCCCTGGCAAAATGGCCAGCCGATGAACTTTACCAATGGCACCGGTTTCAACTACGCCAGCTTTCTGTTGGGCGCACCGGATTCGATTGCGCTCAGTCCCATAGCAAACACCAAACTCGGGAATCACTTTTTTGGTCTCTACGCGGAGGATAGCTGGAAGGTCACTCGAAAGTTCACTCTGGACTATGGCCTGCGCTACGATTACCAGACCTACCTGAACGAGCAATACAACCGCATGCAGGAGGTTTCCTGGAGCACGCCGAACCCGACTGTGGGCGGCCTGTTAGGCAGTGGCATCTACCAAGGGTCCGGCCCTGGCGCGCACTGCAATTGCGCCTTCTCCCACAACTATCCCTATGCTTTCGGGCCGCGGCTCGGGGCAGCCTACCAGATCAACCCGAAGACGGTACTGCGCGTCGGCGCGGGCGTGATGTATGGAACCACGCAGACTCCGCAGGGCCTCTCTTACGGTGTCGCCGACTACTACACATACAATCCCCTGGGATATGGAATCACTCCGATGCCCCTCGGGCTCTCAGGCCCGAATCCATACCCGAATCTCACCTTCCCCAACTTCAGTCCCGGCAAATATCCGACCGCCAGCGCCGGACTCCTGCCGCCGTCAAATCCGAACATCTACTTCTCTCCCGAGGCGCGGCCTGCCCGCATTGTGCAGTGGAGCTTGGGCGTCCAGCGCGAAGTGCAGAAGGACATCGTTTTGGAAGTTACCTACGTGGGGAATCGTGAGGTCTGGGGAGCCGCGCCCGGCCTGGATCAAATTGCCTCCAATAGCCTGACCCCTGCGATCCTTGCCGCCCACGGGCTCAACATTGCGAATCCCGCGAGCCAGAAGTTGCTCACCAGCTTGATCGGTTCTCCCCAAGCCATAGCGGCCGGCTTTGGCCCCGCATATCCGGGAATGCCGCTCACGCAGACGGTCGCTCAGCAACTCCGCCCGTCACCGCAGTTTACCGCGCCGACCGCTATCGATCTTGGCCCGCCCATCGGCAAGACTTGGTATGACTCGCTGCAGACGAAAGTTACGAAGCGTTTCTCACATGGTTTGTCGGTGCAGGGATCGTTCGTTTGGTCCAAGGGCTTGGTTAATGGCACGGGCGCGGAGGCCGGTAATATTACGACTCTCGCCGGTATTCCGATCTACAACGATATTTACAACTACGGCATTAACAAGCAACTCAACCAGTTGGTCAGGCCAGATGCGGCGGTCATTTCCGGCTCCTATACGACTCCGAAGATCGCTTCCGCTGATAGCGGAGGGATGAAAGTGCTATCGCAGGTGGTCAGGGATTGGCAGATCGGGTGGGTGCTGCGCTACCAAAATGGCGCCCTCATCCAGGCCCCCTATTCCAACAACCAGCTCAACCAGCAACTGGAGCGTGCGGGCCCCACGTTCTGGAACTACGTTCCCGGCGTGAATCCGCTGCTGGTAAATCCGAATTGCGGCTGCTTCAACCCGCAGACTTCGCTGGTCCTCAATCCAAAAGCTTGGACGGACGCTCCCGGCGGAACCTTCGGAACCTCTTCTCCGTTCTACGACAACTACCGCTGGCAGCGGCAGCCGGCTGAGTCCATGAGCTTTGGCCGGAACTTCCGCATGGGTAAGGAAGGCAGATTCAATCTGTACATTCGCGCCGAGTTTCAGAACATCTTCAACCGGCTGTTCCTCTCGATGCCGTTGGCGGGTAGCAACGCCCCGACCAACGCGAATGTGACCGCCAACCCGGCGACGCTACCGACCTTGATTGGAGGAGTGTACAGCGGCGGTTACGGCTATATCCCGACTATAGGAGGCGCGGGAACCAGTCCGCGTTCCGGACAAATCGTCGGGCGCTTTACATTCTGAAAGCCGGCGGCTTTTATCCGTCCGCCGAACCAGGGGCTAGGGCTTCAGCAAATAGCTCTAACCATTTTGGGCCATCTCAATTTTCATTGACAGGTCGTCAACACTGGGATAGAATCCTCCCAATTTACTGTTTGCATGCATTAGTAGCGCGTGCGGTGCGGGGAACTTCTCACCGAACGCAGCCAGGGACTTTCGGGGAAAGGGGCTCGAACATGTCAACTAGGCTGTTTAGGATTGCGACAACCTTCGTGATTTTTGCGGCTGCGACTGCATTTGCGCAGTCCAACCAAGGCACAATTACCGGAACCATTTCGGATCCTGCGGGTGCGGTTGTTGCCGGCGCGCAGATCGAGGTCAAGAACGCAGATACGGGTGTTGTCTATCAAGGAGGAACGTCGAATACGGGGAACTACGTCATCCCTGTGCCCGCGGGCACGTACCAGATTACGGTAAACGTTCCTGGCTTCAAGAGGTTCGTCGAATCGAACGTGCAGGTGGTTTCGACCACGGATACGCGCAAAGACGTGACGCTTGCAATTGGCGAGGCCAATGAGGCGGTCACGGTGGCCGACACGGCGCCCTTGCTGAAGACCGAAAGCGGGGAAATGAGCCATCTGGTCGAAGTAAAAGATGCCGATGAGCTGCCACTCCTCACCATTGCGGGCGGGGGATATGCCGGCGCCACCCAAATGGGAAATATCCGCAACCCGCTGCAAACGTCCCTGCTTCTTCCCGGAGTGCAGTTTGCCAATGACATGGCACTGGTGGTGAACGGCCTGCCGAGCAACAGCGAGGTCATCCGTATCGAGGGCCAGGATGCTACCGGAACCATCTGGAAGGTCTACCAGCAGCGCAGCCAAACCATGAGCGTGGACGCCGTCCAGGAGGTAAACGTTCAAACCAGCAATTTTGCGGCGGAATATGGCGGAGATGCCGGCGGCTCCTTCAACTTCACCATGAAGTCCGGCACCAATCAGCTCCATGGCAGCGGCTACGACTACTTCGTGAACGAGGCGCTCAACGCCGGACTGCCTTTCACCGATGCCGGTATCCAGGACCCCGCGAAAGAGGGCCAGCACATCCGCAATACGCAGCGCCGCAACGATTTCGGCGGTACCATCGGCGGCCCTGTCCGCATTCCGAAGATTTACAACGGAGCCAACAAGACCTTCTTCTTTTTCAATTTTGAGCAGTTCCGCGAAAACCGGCTGATCTCCAACGGGCTTATGAGCGTGCCCACGCAAGCGTACCGCAACGGCGATTTCGGAACGGCGGGATGTTTAAACTTCAACGCCGCTACAAACTCGTGCCCGGCTGGCAACACTCCGCTAACCATGAACGGCGCGCCGGCCGTGGATTCAGCCGGCCAGGCTCTCTTCTATGGCGAGGTCTTCGATCCCACAACGACGCGCCTGGTAAACGGATACAACGTGCGCACTCCATTCGCCAACAATATGATTCCGCTTACCCGTATGGATCCTGTGTCTCTAGCCATTCAAAAGATGCTGCCGCTGCCGAATGCGCCTGGGATTGTCAACAATTACAACATACCTGGCTACACCCTTTGGACCCATACAACCGACTTTTCCTGGAAGATCGATCACTCGCTCAGCTCCACGGCCAAGCTTGCCTTGTTCGTGAATCACTATGCCTGGAACCAGAACCAAGCCAACGGATTCGCCCCGCAGCAATACCCATTTACGGGTGTCATGCCCGTCGGCTACCGGAACTGGAACGAGCGATTGAACTTCGATTACACGATAAAGCCGACGCTGCTTCTCCACGTCGGCATCGGTTATATCCACCAGTTCGAGCCGTACCTTCCATATGTAGGTACTAAACAATCGTTCAATCAGAGTTCGATCGGCCTGCATGGGTATTTCGACCCGAACTTGTTCCCTACCATCTTCCAACTGGGCAGCACGCTCACGGGCGGCTGGGCCAACTCCGCGAGTTATCCCGCAATCCCCTCTGGCGCCAGTAACCTTTTTGGCAGTGTAAACGGGGTTGGAGGCACATTTGAGACGTGGCTCTATGAACAGAAGCCCACGGCCAATGTCAGCCTGACTTGGGTACACGGGAACCATATTTTCAAATACGGCGGTGAACTCATTGTTGAGGGATATCCCAGCGAAAGCAATTGGCGCGCCAATGGAAACTTCACTTTCTCCAACGCCGAGACGTCCGATCCCTGGCAAAATGGCATGCCCCTGAACTACACCAACGGCTCCGGCTTCAACTATGCCAGCTTTCTCTTGGGCACGCCGGATTCGTTTGCGCTCGTTCCCCCGACGCAAACCAAATTGGGCAATCACCAAGTTGCGTTCTTCGCGCAGGATACCTGGAAGGTCACCCGGAAATTCACGCTCGATTACGGCCTGCGATACGATTTCGGAACCTATCTGACCGAGCAATACGGCCGCGAGCAATTCGCCTCCTTCAGTACCCCCAATCCGACCGTGGGAGGACGTCCGGGCGCCGGCATCTTCGGAGGCTATGGCCCCGGGCGCTGCAATTGCCAGATGTCCCATAACTATCCATATGCTTTCGGGCCGCGCCTCGGTGCA
Source organism: Bryobacteraceae bacterium (assembly GCA_036557125.1). GTDB lineage: Bacteria > Acidobacteriota > Terriglobia > Bryobacterales > Bryobacteraceae > PSRJ01. The sequence goes on from DATBID010000559.1 coordinate 12,129, forward strand.
GCCTATCAGATCAACTCGAAGACTGTGCTGCGTGCGGGCGCCGGCGTGATGTACGGATCGGTAATGACCCCGGGCGGCCAATCCTACGGCGCAGCCGGCTATTACACGTACAACCCCCTCGGCTACGGCATCACTCCGATGCCCAACGGGCTTGGCGGTGGAAATCCATACCCGAACCTCACTTGGCCCGTCTTCAACGTCGGCAACTACCCGCTGTTGAGCAACGGCTTACTGGTGCCGGGTTCTGCGTACACGTTCTACGATCCCTCCGCACGGCCTCCGCGGGTTATGCAATGGAGCTTTGGCATCCAGCGTGAACTGCAAAAAGACATCGTAGTGGAGGCTACCTACGTGGGGAATCGTGAGGTCTGGGGGGCCGCGACCGCCGAAGATCAAGTCGCCTCAAACTCCCTGAACAATTCGATTCTTGCCCATTACGGCCTCAACATCCTTGACCCGAGTACCCAGAAGTTGCTCACCAGTTTGATCGGTTCTCCGCAAGCCATCGCGGCCGGCTTTGGCCCGGCATATCCGGGAATGCCGCCGACCCAAACGGTCGCCCAGCAACTCCGCCCGGTGCCGCAGTGGTCGGGTTCCCAGCAGGGCAATCTTGGCCCGCCCATCGGCAAAACGTGGTATGACTCGCTGCAGACCAAGATCACCAAGCGGTTCTCGCACGGCTTATCCGTGCAGGGATCGTTCGTCTGGTCCAAGGCGTTGGTCAACGGCACGGGGTCGGAGGAGGGCGGTATTACAACCCTCGCCGGTGTCCCGATCTACAGCGATATTTATAACTACGGGATCAATAAACAGCTCAACCAACTGGTGAGGCCGCAGGCAGCGGTCATTTCGGGATCTTACGTGACGCCCAAACTCCCCTCTGCGGACACTGGAGCGACGAAAGTGCTCTCCCAGGTAGTTAGGGATTGGCAGCTTGGGTGGGTGCTGCGCTACCAAAATGGTGCTCTCATCCAAACTCCGTACTCCAACAATCAGCTCAACCTGGAACTGGGGCGCAATGCCGCAACATTCTGGAACTACGTTCCCGGCGCGAACCCGCTGATGGTAAACCCCAACTGCGGATGCTTCAATCCCCAGACTACCTTGGTTCTCAACCCAAAGGCATGGACGGATGCACCGGGCGGAACCTTCGGAGTCTCTGCTCCGTTCTATAACAACGTCCGGTGGCAGCGGCAGCCTGGTGAAGCACTGAGCTTTGGCCGGAATTTCCGTGTGGGCAAGGAGGGCAAATACAATCTGTTTGTCCGCGCCGAGTTCCAGAACCCCTTCAACCGGCTCTTCCTCTCGATGCCTGCGACCGGGGTCGCGGCGGGGGCAACAGGCGCCACCAACCCGGCGACGCCGACCAGTACAAACGGCAGCGGAGTGTATACCGGCGGCTATGGCTATCTCGCGACGATTGGAGGAGCGGGGGCTCAGCCGCGCTCGGGACAAGTCGTCGCGCGGTTTACGTTCTGAACGCAATCCTAGGCCGCCGGCGCGCCGACCTCGATCGGTAATCTGCGCCGGCGACGCCTTACTGCGAATATCAACGTTCTTGATACCGCGTATCGGTATTCACGTATCGACTCACCAGTGCCTAGCCGCATATAATTCATCGAGTACCAAGCGAACCTCGGCTTGGCGCAAGGGATTGTGGATTATGAATCGATTCGGGCGTACTTTATACTTCCTGCTGCTGACTAGTTTGAGCGTGCTGGCGCAGTCCAACCAAGGCACGATTACAGGCACTATTTCCGACCCTGCCGGCGCCGTCGTGCCCGGAGCGGCCATCGAGGTCAAAAACGTCGATACGGGTGTCGTGTATCGCGGTGGATCGTCCGCCACCGGCAATTACGTCATTTCGGTGCCTGCGGGCACGTACGACCTTACCGTGAACGTACCCGGGTTTAAGAAATTCGTCCAGCAGAAAATTCCGGTTGTCGTCTACACGGATACACGCAAAGATGTGGCGCTCGAGGTTGGCGAGGCTAGCGAAGTAGTCACTGTGGCCGATACCGCGCCGCTGCTCAAAACCGAGAGCGGCGAAATGAGCCACTTGGTAACTACTAACGATGCCGATAATCTTCCCCTGCTCACCATCGCGGGAGGAGGCTACACCGGCGCTACCACAATGGGAAATATCCGCAACCCGCTGCAAGGCTCGCTGCTGCTTCCGGGTGTGAGTTTCGCAAACGACAATCAACTAGTGGTAAACGGGCTGCCCAGCAATAGCGAATCCATTCGCATTGAAGGCCAGGACTCCACCGGAACCCTCTGGAAGGTCTACCAGCAGCGCAGCCAGGCAGCGGGCGTGGATGCTATCCAGGAAGTATCGGTGCAGACCAGCAATTTTGCGGCGGAATTCGGCCAGGTGGGCGGCGGTTACTTCAACTACACGATGAAATCCGGCACCAATTCGCTCCACGGCAGCGGTTACGACTACCTGGTGAATGAGGCCCTGAACGCCGGATTGCCCTTCACCGATGCCGGTACCGTAAACTCCACCAAGGAGGGCCAGCACATCCGCAATGCCCAGCGCCGCAACGACTACGGCTTCACCCTCGGCGGCCCCATCCGCATTCCCAAGGTTTACAACGGAACCAATCGGAGCTTTTTCTTTTTCAATTTCGAGCAGTACCGCGAAAGCCAGGCGATCGCGAATGGAATTACGACCGTGCCCACCCAGACGTATCGCAACGGCGATTTCTCCAATGCCGGCTGTTTCAATTTCAGTGTCGCCGCCAACGCCTGCGCAGGCGCTCCGGTAGGTCTCACGCTGGGCGGCAAACCAGCCACTGATCCCGCCGGCCAGACGCTCACTTACGGAGAAGTCTTCGATCCGAACACCACGCGAACGGTAAACGGCGCTCAGGTGCGCGACCCCTTCCCGAATAACACCGTTCCGCTTTCGCGATTCGATCCGGTGGCGTTGGCCATTCAAAAGATGCTTCCTCTGCCGAACTTGCCCGGGCTGATTAACAACTTCAACATACCGGGTTACGTCAACTGGGAGCATACAACTACAGTTTCCTGGAAGCTCGATCACTCTATCAGCCCCACCGCCAAGCTCGCCTGGTACTTCTCCCACTATGAGTGGAACTCGCCCAACGCCAATGGCTTTATCGGCCCGTACAGCACTGAGGTTCCCACCGGCTACCGAAACTGGACAACCCGTCTGAACTACGATTACACCATCAAGCCGACAGTGCTTTTCCACGCGGGAATTGGTTTCTTCCATCAATACGAGCCGACCGTTCCACCAGCATTTGATGAGTCAACCATTGGGATGCACGGCTACTTCAACGAGAATCTTTTCCCCACGATCGGTGGACTGTACAATGCCAGTACCGGGGGCTGGGGCGGGCCAACCGGTGCATTCGGTCCAGGTGGGGCGCTAGGAGGCAGCTTCGAAGCCTTCATCTGGGAAGAGAAGCCCACTGCCAATACCAGCCTGACCTGGGTACACGGCAATCATATCTATAAGTTCGGCGGCGAATACACCGGCGAGGGATATCCCGAGCACAGCGCCTGGCGCACCAACGGGAACTTCACTTTCTCCAACGCCGAGACGTCCGATCCCTGGCAGAACGGCCAGGCACTGAACATCGCTAACGGTTCGGGCTTTGCTTATGCCAGCTTTCTTCTCGGCGTTCCGGACTCCATGTCCATCAGCCCGTACACACAAACCAAGCTCGGCGATCACCTCATGGGCTTCTACGCGCAGGATAGCTGGAAGATCACTCGGAGGCTCACGCTGGATTACGGTCTGCGATACGATTTTCAAACTTACCTGAAAGAGGAGCATGGCCGGATGCAAGACGCCTCTTTCATCACTCCGAATCCGACTGTAGGAGGACTCTTGGGCGCCGGTATCTACGAAGGCTACGGGGGCGGCCGCTGCAATTGCGCCTTATCCCACAATTATCCCTATGCCTTCGGGCCTCGCATCGGAGTGGCCTACCAAATCAACTCGAAAACCGTGCTCCGCGGCGGCGCTGGTGTGAGCTACGGACTGCTTCAAACCCCGGCCGGCACTTCGTACAGCACCGCCGACTATTACCAGGTGAACGCCACCGGATACGGCGTCACGCCCGTTCCCAACGGCCTTGCCGGTGGAAATCCATACCCGAATGTCACTTGGCCAAGCTTTACTCCCGGCAAATATCCGGTAGCCAGCGGCGGTTTACTCCCCCCAGGCAATCCGTTTATCTACTACGCACCTGAGGCGCGGCCTCCGCGCATTCTGCAGTGGAGCATTGGCATCCAGCGCGAAGTGCAAAAGGATATCGTGGTCGAGGCCACGTACGTCGGAAACCGCGAGGTCTGGGGCGCGGCGCCCTACGCGGATCAGATGGCCGCTAATGCTCTTAGCGATTCGGTTCTGGCTCATTACGGACTTAGTCTCTCCAATCCGGCCGACCGCACTTTGCTTACCAGTTTGATCAGCTCTCCGGCGGCTGCGGCTGCCGGCTTTTTCCCGGCCTATCCGGGAATGCCGGGGAACCAAACGGTCGCCCAACAAATCCGGCCCGTGCCGCAGTGGAACACTATACCCTTTGTTTCCCTTGGCCCGCCCATTGGAAAGACTTGGTATGACTCGCTGCAGACCAAGGTCACTAAGCGGTTCTCACACGGCTTATCAGTGCAAGGCTCGTTCGTTTGGTCCAAAGCTTTGGTCAACGGCACTGGAGCTGAAACCGGGCAATTCGTCCAAGGCATCCCCTTGTACAACGACATCTTTAACTACGGACTCAATAAGCAACTCAACCAATTGGTGAGGCCGGAGGCTCTGGTCGTTTCCGGCACCTATACTACTCCCAAGTTCGCCGCAGACAGCAAAGGGATGAAACTGCTGTCCGTGATCGCTCGCGATTGGCAACTCGGATGGGTGCTGCGCTATCAAAACGGAGCGCTCATTCCGGTCCCGCGCTCCAACAACCAGCTCCAGAATCAATTGAAGCGCAACGACGCCACATTCTATAACTATGTTCCCGGTGTAAATCCCTTGAAAGTGGACCCAAACTGTGGGTGCTTCAACCCGCAAACCACTTTCGTCCTCAACCCGGCTGCATGGACCGATGCGCCCGCCGGAACCTTTGGCGTGTCCGCTCCGTTCTACAACAACTACCGCTGGCAGCGGCAACCTGCGGAGTCGATGAGCTTTGGCCGGAACTTCCGGATGGGTAAAGAGGGAAAATACAATCTGTATGTCCGGGCGGAGTTCCAGAACATCTTCAACCGCCTGTTCCTCTCCATGCCCGCGCCCCTTGCGAGTTCCGGTGTTGGCGGAGTCCCGATCGTTAATCCCGCCTCCGCGCCCACGATCTCAAATGGTGTGAATACGGGCGGCTTCGGCTACCTTGCGACCATTGCAGGCGCGGGCGATACTCCGCGCTCGGGCCAGATCGTCGCCCGCTTCACGTTCTGATGCCGCGATGAAAGAGTGGGGCAGGCGCTTTCGCCTGCCAACCCAGGCCGCTGCGGATGATATACTCAGCCGGTTGTTCCGTGCGTTCGCATTCTTCGTTGCCGGCGCGCTCTGCCTGCGCGGTGCAGACTTTGTGGGAAGCCAGGCGTGCGCATCCTGCCATGCTGCGATTTATCGCAGCTTCCTGCGAACGCCAATGGCCCATAGCAGCGGCCGCGTCGGCACGGAGGAGCCAAAGGAGACTTTCGATCGCACGGAGTTTCGCGATTCCCATGGCGCCGTCACTTACCACGTTGGTCAGGAAACGGGGAAATACTTCTTCGAGTTCCGCCAGCAGGGCACAAAAGAACCGATTCAGGGGCGCCGCCCACTGGAGTACTTCGTCGGCAGCGGCGCTGCGGCGCGAAGCTATCTTTTCACCCTTGACGGATTCCTATATGAAGCGCCAGTCGCGTATTACAGCAATTCGGCTTCATGGAACTCCGCGCCCGGATACGCCGGCTTCGATTACCCATACCTGACCCGCCCAATCAATCCGGGTTGCCTCGAATGTCATTCGAGCGCAATCCGGCGGATTGCCGGCACGCAGAATTCGTATGAGTCACCTCCATTTCGAGAGGGCGGCGTAGCCTGCGAACGATGTCATGGACCCGGAAGCGATCACATCGCCAAGCGCAAGCCGATGGTGAACCCGGCGAAGCTCGGCGCCGCCGAACGGGACAGTATCTGCGAGCAGTGCCACCTTTCCGGCGAAATCCGGGTGCCCCAGGCGGGTAAGGAAGAAGGAGACTTTCAGCCCGGCGACCGGCTGGCAAAGTACGTGACGGTGTTCGTGCGCTCCGGCGAGCCTTCACTCTTGCGCGTGACCAGCCACGTGGAGAACCTGGCGCAGAGTGCATGCAAAAGGGCCAGCGGAGAGAAGCTGTGGTGCGGCACTTGCCACGATCCCCATTTCGTTCCGGATGCGAGCGAAAAAGCTGCCTACTTCCGGAGCAAGTGCCTGACCTGTCATCGGACCTCCGACTGCAAAGGCGCGCGCCTGGAGCGGCAGACCAATGGCGACAATTGCACGACATGCCACATGCCGCGCAATCCTACGGCTGACATCGATCACGTCGTCTTCACCGATCATTCCATCCGGCGGCGGCCAATGCCCGCGATCGGCTCACCGCGGGCGGATGCCGATCTC
>DATBID010000560.1:0-4576 GCA_036557125.1 Bryobacteraceae bacterium
CGGCATTTGGAGTACATGTCAGGCTTCCGGTTCCGGCCCAGGTTCCGGCGATTCCGATAAAGGAAACGACGTGATCGGTTACTTCTGGAGTGGCATTTTCGAGCGTTATCTGCTCGAACTCGATACTGCCGGTCAGCATCGTGGAAAAGACTGCAGTCACGGAGTGGCGGAGCGAATTGACAATCAGGTTTTGAACGTTCATAACGGCAGCGCCGGCTCGAGGATTCCAGCCAGCTTCTCCTTAATCTGGTCGGCGGTGAACGGCTTTCGAACGTAGCCGGCGGCGCCCAGTTTGACTGCCTCGGCCACCTTGGTTTCGCCGCCCTCTGTGGTGATCATTACTACCGGCACGTTGGCCCATTCGGCGGAACGCTTGAGCGCCGCCAGTAGCGCCAGGCCGTCCATCCTAGGCATATTGATGTCGGTCAGAATGAGATCCACTTTGTTGGACTGCAAGACTTGTAAGGCTTCCTCCCCGTCACCAGCCTCATGGATGGTCTGAATCGCCATGCCGGTCTGCCGCAATACCCGCTGCAAGATCTTTCGGATCGCAGCCGAATCATCCACAACCAAGATGTTGGATTCCATTCGATTCCTTACAACCCATTCATCGGCAGAACCCCGGGTTTTCATTAGCGGGGAACGAAAAGACCGCAAAAACGGGCGCGGGTTTGACTAATGAAGGGAGGGTAAGCAACCGATAGAAGGAGAGGAGATTGGGAGCGGATGGCCCGGCAGCTTTCGCAGCAGGAAATCGATGAAGTGTTTGAGAAACAGGATAAGAGAAGGGAAGCCGCCGCTATTCCATTCGATTTCCGGCGTCCGGACCGCATTCCGAAATCTCAGGTGCGGGCCATTCACCTGCTTCACGACTTTTTTGCACGAAACCTGGTATCGAACCTCTCGGCATACCTGCGCTCCTATCTTACGGTCAATCTGGTCAGCGTCGAACAGCTTTCTTACGCCGAATTTCTGGAAGGACTACCCTCACCTACGTGCCTTGTCACTGTAGGCTTGAAGCCTTACGACGGCAACGGGGTGCTGGAACTCAACCCGTCGCTGGCATTTCCGATGATCGAAATGCTGCTAGGGGGGAACGGGAAACAGTCGGGCTCCATTCAACGGGACATTACCGAAATCGAACAAAAGCTGCTCGATGGCTTGCTGCGGATCATCTTGAACGACTTGCGCGAAGCCTGGAAGGGAGTGACGGAAATCGATTTCACGATCGACTCGATGGAGACCGAGCCGCAGTTGCTGCATGTGCTGGCGGCCAACGAAGGGGTCGTTGCGATCGGCGTGGAGATTCGGATCGCGGAAGCGGTCGGGATGATGAACATCGCGCTGCCGTCCATCGTAATTAAGATGATGCGTCATAAATTCGACCAGCAATGGTCGGTGCGCAAGACGCATGCGACCGAAGGGGAACAGGCGCGTTTTCTGCCGATGCTGCGCGAGGCATCCCTGACTTTGGAGGCGCGGGTGGAGGGCATGGAATTATCGGTACAACATCTGCTGGATCTCGCCGAAGGTCATGTAGTGGTATTTGAGAGGTCGGTGAACAGCCCCGTCGAACTGATTGTGAATGGCCGGGAGCAGTACTATGGGCAGATCGTCTCTACGGCCACGCGGAGGGCATTCGCCATCCAGCAGGTCCGGGAGCCCACGCTTAAGGAAGCACCAAAAGCGATTGCCGCGCCGCGTGCTGGTCCTCTTGCGCCTGAGCAAAGTTCCGCAACAGATCGATAAAAGCCCGGCCTCGCCGGCGCCCATTGTTGTTAGTAAATGCCACTTGCTCGAAAAACACCAGGCAGCGCAGAAGGTCGCCATCGCGAATTACGGGCATGCCCTGGCGGCGCTGCTCCTCATCGCGGACCTGTTTGATTTTGTCCTGCACGCCCCGAAATACGCGGGCTGCTACCGCATTTTCGGGGAGAGTTTCGTAATATATGCCAGAGGCGAGAGTGCGATACGTGCGAACCAGCGAGGCGAGCGCATCCTGGACGTCGGAATCGACCGCTCCAGGGACTTCGAGAGCGGCCTCGCAGACGATTTCGCCCAAAGCGGCCAGCAGATCCTCGCGCTCCCGGAGGAACTCGTCCGTCACACGGATATCGGTGTCCGGCAATTTATCCCGGCCGCTCGCGGTGCTGTTCTCCTGGCGCCGGCCGGCTTGTTCATGGCGGCGCGCGTCGCGGAGATATTCACAATCGAGCGGACAACTCACCGTCTCTTCGCGTTCGGTGCCGCAGCAGATGGAACAAATTTCGCCGCCCACCCCCGGGCAGAGCCGCTTTGGGCGCCGAACAGCGCAGATCGCGCAACTCATCTCCTCAGTATAAGGGCAGCAACCCGGATCGCTTTCAAAAAGTAATGCGCGCGATCAGCGTTCCAGTGCGCGGAAGCTGGTAAAGCTGCCCGACCACGAGGTTCTGGGTATACGACGGCGCCAGTCGGGCGCCTGCCACCGTCAGGTTGACGACGCCGAAACCGGAGGTCAACTGGCCGTAGCCATTGTGGCTCACCGCTGCGCCCGGCGCGACTGTACTCGGATTGCCGATTTGCGTGCGGTTGAAGATATTCACGAACTCGGCGCGAAGCTGCAGCGATAAGCGTTCTTTCAAGTGGAAGGTCCGGCTCAGGTTCATGTTCTCCTGCGGCCGCCGGGCCGAACGGAAATCGCCGTAAAGTGTTCCCGTTGCCGGGCCGAATGTGCCATTGGCCGGATTGACCCAGGCAGCCGCATTCAGCACCACATCCGTATACGGGTTGATGCAGCCGCAGTTCAGGTTCTTGAGGTATAGCGGTTGGCCCGGAACGCGAAATTGTTCACTGCCGCCAATGTAGTTGGTATTCGTCGCCGCCGGAGGCGTGAGCGGCAATCCGCTCGCATATTCCAGGAAAGCGCCGATGGCCCAATCTTTCGTGACTGCCGCGGCAAAACGATTGTTGAACCACTTTTGTGTCGTGTACACAATGTTGGCGTTGAACAGGAACGGCTGGTCGGTAGTTTGGAGTGACTTTACCGAGGGTACGTACAGGTTGGGCCGGACTCCCACCATGGCCTTCGACCAGGTAAAGGTGCCGAACACCTGTAAGCCGTGCGAAAGGCGCTTGGTGGCTTTCATTTGCAAAGAGTCGTACCACGTCCGGCCAGTCGGCGAGTTGTAGACATTGATTGTGCTGAACTGCGGGAAGGGGCGCAGCGCATTATACAGAGTGTTACTGGTCGAATAACCGGAGTACGGAACGATATTTCCCAATCGCGAGATGACAGCCGGGTTGGAGAGAGCGTCGCCCAGCAGCAAATTGTCTGCCGGGTTCGAATATGGATTCAGCCCATAAGCGGCAAACACGGAGGGCGCCACCTGGTTGATGTAGCCGAAAGGCCCGGTGGTGGTGCTGGACAGGCCTCCGGTCCACCACACGCCGCGATTGGCCACATAGGAGGCTTCAATTAACGTATTCGCGGTGATTTCGCGCTGGACCCCGATGCTCCACTGATTCTGGCGGCCCGGCCGGGCAGCGTTCGGATCGATATACTGCAGGAAGCCGCTTGTGGTAAAGCCCGGCAGCGGCGTTTGTCCCGCATTGAAGTTGGGCCAGACCGGCTGGGGGATCGTGCCCGGTGCGTTCAAGGGCAGATAATTGTTGATGCCTGTCGCGGTGTTCACCACGTTCGCCGTGTCCTCCAGAGTAATGTCGTTTGCCGGCGCATAGGCGAAGCCCCAGCCGCCGCGAAACACGGTTTTCGAATCGATCTGATAGGCGATGCCCACCCTCGGGCCGATCGCATAGGGATAAGCCGAGGCGAAGCTGCAGTGGCAGGTGGCTTGGAAAATGGCCGCGCCCAAACGGCCACCCGCCGACGGGTTCGGCACGTTAATGCCGAGATCGGCCGATCTTCCATACTCTTCCGTGTTCACCGTGCCATAATCCCAGCGCAAGCCGTAATTGAGCGTCAGTTTGCGCGTCACCTTCCAGTCGTCTTGAACGAACAGCCCCCATTGCGATTTGAACATCCGCGAATCCACTGGCGCGTATTGCGTGGCCTGACTGACATCGCCCAGCAGGAAATTGGCATACGGGAAGCCGCTGGAGTAAGCGCCTGTAACCAGTGCCTGCGGGTACGCCGTTGCCCCGGCGGAATTGTTCACAACCGTTCCCGACTGCTGGAACGCCAGACCCGCGTTGGTGAGGTCGGTGAAATACAGCCCCACGCCTGTTGGCGGCGATTGAATATAGGCCTGCCACCATACCTCGGCTCCGGCCTTAAACGTGTGATTTCCTCTGACCCAGGTCATGTTGGCGTTGGCCGCGGGCCTCTCCACGCGAGAGTGCGTGTGAGCCAATGCATTGCCCAGTTGCAGCATGCCGCCCAGATTCTGCGGTAGAGTGACGTTTCCGGCAACGATGGTGGGAAAGTTGAAACTACCCTCGCAACCTTGAAGGTCGAGCATGGTTTGGCAATTGACGGTCTTGCCGCTCTTGGTATATGGACCATCGTCGAAAAAGTAAATGTACGAGTAGCCCGCGCCGAGATGTGCAAGCAAAGTGGGAGTGATGGTGTAGTCGT
>DATBID010000561.1:0-5385 GCA_036557125.1 Bryobacteraceae bacterium
CGGTAGAGGCGGCTCGCGCGGGCGAAGCTGGGCTCGGTTTCGCAGTAGTAGCCGATGAAGTTCGCAGCCTGGCACAGCGTTGCACCCAGGCAGCCAAAGACACCGCGGACCTGATTGAGGAATCGATGCGGAACGCAAACGATGGGAGCGAGCGCTTAGACCAGATGGCCGGCGCGATTCGGGGACTGACCGAGAATGCTGCCCGGGTGAAAACGCTGGTAGATGCGGTCAGCTCGGGAAGCCAGCAGCAGGCATCTGGTGTCGAGCAGATTGCTCATGCCATCGTACAGATGCAGAGCCTCACTCAAAGAACCGCCTCCAATGCCGATCGCGGCGCAGGCGCCGGGGTGCAGCTTACCGGCTATTCCGACAGTCTCAAACAACTGGTTCACGAGATTCGGGAGATGGTGGGCACCGAAGCGTAAACCTGGTTCGAGCCTTGGGCGGGTGGAGGGGCTATGCTCTGACCGCCACGAAGAACGTGCGGCCCTCGCCGAGTTGTCCAGCCATGCCGAGGTCACGGGCACTGTAGCAGGTGAGCTGTTCGAAACCTGCGTGGGCAAGCGCCGCGCCAATTTCTTCCGTCGTATAGCAGCGTTCGTGAATCACAGAATCGGCGCGCCGCCAAGCGCCGTTTAGCAGCCGGAACATGGTGAGGGTGCACGAGGCCAGTCGGGAGCGGAAGTCATAGCCCGAGGCGGTGATGGTCAGGACGTGGTCGTCGCGCACCAGCGCGAAAGCCTCGCCCCAGTGCGTGCGGTAAGCGTCCTCCAGCAGCATATCGAAGGCGAAGGGAGCGCCGGGCCGAAGCGCCTGCGCGACGTTACTCATGGCGGAGCGCAAGTCGTCTTTTTCGAGGATGTGATTGAGGCTGTCAAACGTGGAGACGGCCCCATCGAAGCGCTTCGCTTCTGGGAAAGGCGCGCGAAAGTCAACTGCATCGCACACCTGGAATTCGGCCGCGGGCACATTTTCGCTGGCATAGTGAATCATTTCCGGCGACGCATCAAAACCGGCAACATGGTAGCCCCGATGACATAAGAGGCCGGCTAGGTAACCCGTGCCGCAACAGACATCGAGAATGCGCGCCTCTGGCCGCAGACGGGACAGCCAGATGCGCTCCAGAATAGGGAACGCCAGGCTATGAAACTCCTCGTTCCAGTAGCGGTCGTAAAACCAGGCAAAATCGTCGTATGCGGCCAAAGCTTGTTATATAGTGTAAGAAACCCCGATGCGAAGGGGACCAGGAAGTTACCAATACAGGGTCGAATTTGATCGACGCGGCCCGGCGGAGTTGCGATTCCGCCGGGTTTTTTGTTGGCTCGGGCGTCGCAAAAGCTCCGCCGCGGGATTGGTAGCGTCAATCACAATTAGGTCGCGAGGTTACGCTTTCCCGACTTCGGCTCGCCGGAGCCGAACAGGATGGCGATCTTCATAGAGAAGTTCCTTTACCTACAGAAGCCACCGTACCAATGCGCCGTTGATTTCAACGTTACGTCCGCTACGGAAGGCGGCGTGCACAGGCCACAATTGCGGTCGGGGTCGCAGTCGAGACGGGCATCGGGCGATGCTGTGGTTTTTCGTATTCAGTCTGGTTGTGATCGGAGGGGCCATAGGCCGCAGATGGCCCATTCCCGAGGCGGTGGTGTGGTGCGCACTCGGCTTCATTTTTGGCTTCGCCCCAGGAGCCGCCGGCCTGACGCTCAGTTCGAAAGCCGCCCTCCTTTTGTTACTTCCCCCGCTCGTCTATGCGGCGGCCGTCCGGCTTCCCTGGCCGGAATTCCGCGATAATGCCGGGCCGATTGTGCTGCTGGCATTCGGGCTGGTGGTCCTCAATGCGCTCGCTGCAACGTACGTCTCCCACCGGTTGATCGGCCTGCCTTGGGCCTTAGCCTTCGCACTCGGGGCGGTGCTCTCGCCTACCGACCCGGCAGCGGCCGTGGCTGTGGCTGCCCGCGCCGGCATCCCGGGCCGGTTAGCCGCAATCCTTGAAGGTGAAGGCTTGGTGGACGATGCCGTTGCGCTGACGCTTGTACACCTCGCGGTGGAAGCGGCCGTCACACGCCATTTTTCACTCGAATCCGAAGGATTGCAAACCTTGGCTATCGTCGTAGGAGAACCGCTGTACGGTTGGCTGGTCGGTAGGGCCGTCATGTTCCTACGCCGCCATATCCTCGATCCACGCCTTGAAATCGCGGTCACGCTCTTGACTCCCTTTGCTGCTTACTTGCCGTGCCAATATCTTGGCGGCTCAGGAGTCCTGGCCACTGTGACTGCCGGGATGTACATCGGTGAGCGCCGGGCGGACGTGGCGCCGGCAGGCAACCGCCTGCACGCCGCTTCGGTATGGGAAATCGTTGTGTTTTTGCTGTACGGCGCACTGTTTGTAATGGCCGGCATCGAGTTGTGCCAGGTAGTCCAAGGCACGCCCGCCACCCGAGAGCTATTAGTGTGGGGATTGGGGATCGCCGGAATGTTGATCGCCTTGCGGGGGGCTTGGTGTGGGCTCATGTGGGGCTTTTTTCATAAGCGTACGGCGCTGCGCGAAGAGGGCAACCGGCACATGCCCGGCCGCCATATGACTGTCATCGCCGGGGCGGGGATGCGCGGGCCGATCTCTCTAGCCGCCGCCCTTTCGATCCCACTTTCAGCCGAAATCAGCGGCGCGGAATTTCAGACGGTTCTGTTCATCACTGCCGTGGTGATCGCAGTCACCCTGGTGGCACAAGGCATCGCTCTGCCGCACCTCGTCCGTGTCTTGCACGTGGCCCGGGACGCCGCCAGCGAGCATCGGGACGATGAACAGCAGATCGCCTTTGCGGAAGGCGAAGCCGCTCGCGCAGCCATGGAGCACCTGGCCCTCCTCGAAACCCGCGGGCAGGTCACCTGTGAAGCCGCCGCCAAGCTTCGAGCCTATTACAAGGACCGGCTTTCGGAAATCGAAAGCGGCGCGGACCGGCAACCGGTGCTGCTCTCTCTGATCGAAGCTGAACGTGCCCGCGTTGAACGCCTCCGCGCCGAAGAGCTCATCAACGACCGCGTAGCCGCCGAACTCGAACGGATGCTGGACCTGCGCGAGAGCGGCCTGCGCGGCAGTCAGATCGCGGCTTGACAGAGGAGCGGCGGGGGTTTATCGCACGACTACCTTTGCAGCCCCTTGATTGTCGTAGGCGTCGTTGACGCGGACCGCGATGGTGTGTTCGCCCGGAGGGGCGTCCAGAGCGAGGGTGTAATCGAGATCGGCGGAATCAGCGATGCCACCCACTGGCGCTGCTACGGTCCAATCGCCGCCATCGAGCGAGTACTCGGCTCTCGCGATGTTACTCAAAGAGTCGGCGGCATGCCAACGTACGTCGAGCTTGGCTCCGTTACGGGCGCCTGTGAGGCCCGTGATCGCGGGCGAAGTGTTGTCGATCAGGAACGGCTCGCTTTCAAAGCTTGCTCGCAGCGCCTGGTTGGGCGGGTTCGACGGCGCGTCGGATGCGGTCACGCGGATGATGTAGTGGCCATCCGGGAATGTGGTAGAGTCCCAGGAATAATACTTATCGGCCAGCTTGTCCTTAAGCGGCTTCCACTCGGTTTCATTCACGCCGCGGATCTCCACGCTGTAGATGAGAGAATCGCCGTTGGGGTCGGAAGCGATCCAGCGGGCGCCGATCCAGCCTTTGGCGTACTGCATGGCGGGCGTGTTGGTGGAGGGCGATTCGGCCGGAGCCGGCTCACCTCGCGAAGAGTGGACAGGAGATGTGAGAGATAGGGCGGGCAAACTTAAAGGCGAAGGGGCGGAAGGCGCCGCGGAGAGAGCGGGAAACTTGTAATTCGGCGGCGTGATTTCGATTTTTTCAACGCGCGGCTCAACGTTCTTTGGCAGATAGGCGGCTTCCACTGAGGAGAGTTCCGGCGAGACTCCGCGCGCCGCCGCGAGAGTGGCTTTCCATTGCAGGAAGCGGGCCGGGGGCGAAGCGATCGGGGCGCCTTTGGGATCGGAGGAGGCCGCGGACCAGGGACTCCAATTTTTTTGCGGCTGGTCGAGATTGCCGCTGCGGGTTTGAATGGAAATCTGACCGCCATTGGTTCTGCCTTCAAAGCTCAATCGGCCCCAGCGGGTGAACAGGCCTGCATCGAAGACTTCGCTTTCGATGCTGCCCTGCGATTCCGGCGTGGGATCGATTTCGTACACCTTGCCCACATTGCCGGCAGCCGCGTACAGGCGGCCATCGGCGCCCGCCTGAAAAGCCGTGATCTGGGTGGCGGGGACGGTGAGCAATGCAGTAAACAAGGAGGGCGAATCGATGCGGTAAATATTGCCGCGATTGCCGGATCCGAGAAGCGCGCGCCCATCGCGATCGAAGGCTATGGCGTACACTACGTCCTGCGAATTCGCCCACATGCGCCGCGGTTCTCCATCCGGTGTAATGCGGTAGACTTCGCTTCCGTTGGTCACTCCGGCGGGAGCTGGGCTGATCACCCTGGGTGGAGCGGGCTGCCGCGAGACGGCCTGGACGCCTGCACCGATATTCAAGGTCACTGTAGTGGGAGCAGGAGCGGGAGCGGCGACCGGCGGGGGAGGCGGGACAGGCTGCCGCGAACCTACGGCCGCAGCATAGATGGAGCCATCCGGCCCGACCACTACGGCGCTCACTTCAGGCTTAGACATCTGGTAGAGAACGAAACCTTCGCCGGCCGCAGATACGCGCAGAACCAGGCCGCCGGGGGCGGTGCCGGCGACCACGCCACCGTTGTGATCGAGCGCCATGGAGCGCACATGGGTCTCTTCCGAGCGGAAGAAAACTTTACCGTTGCCATCCGGCGCTACTTTGTGTATCTCACCCGGATCGCCGGTGGCTACGAAGAGGTTGTCCTGCCGGTCAAAGGCCATGGCCCAAATGTATTTTGAGTGGGGATCATAGAACACTTCGGACTTGCCGTTTGTGTTGACACGATAGACTTTGCCATCGGGAGCGGTGGCCGCGTAGACGCGGTCCTTGGAATCGATGGCGACGGCGTGAACTTCGAGCGCGTCGAAGTCGGCCAATGTTTTGCCCTTCCCATCGGGCGCGATGCGGTAGAGCTTGCCTCCGGTTCCCCCGCCCGCATAGAGATTGCCCTTGGAATCTCGCGCCAGAGACCAGAGATACATGGCGGAGGAATCGTAGAATTCCTTCGATTGGGGCGCGAGTGTGAGGAGACCGTCGCTGCGGAGCGAGAGATTCTTGGTTACGGCGTGTTGAAAATCGGCGTAGTCGTCCTGTGTCCAGGTGCGAGTCTCTCCGGCCAAAGCGAGAGAGGAAGCCGCGCAAAGCAAAAGCCCGGCGCGCATAAAGGTCTGAATGTTGTGCATCTCGGCTTTCCAAAGGATTGGCAGGCGAAAGCGCCTGCCCCACT
>DATBID010000562.1:0-7969 GCA_036557125.1 Bryobacteraceae bacterium
ACCCTTCCGCCCGGCGGCTCACGCTGGAAGCCAAGGCCGCATCCGCGCTCAACCATCCCAACATCGTGACGGTCTACGAAGTGATCCGGCACGAGGACACGGTGGTGATGGCGATGGAGCTGATCGAGGGGCACTCGCTGCGCGCGCTATTGCAAACTCGTCTTGATGCCCACCGCATGGCGGAGATCGGAATGCAGATGGCACAGGCCCTCTCCGCGGCGCACGCCGCCGGAATCCTGCACTGCGACATCAAGCCCGAAAACATTCTGCTGCGCCCGGACGGATACGTCAAAATTCTGGATTTCGGTCTGGCCCACAACACCGCGCGCGAATCGGCCGTCTACAGCCCGGACGTGCTGCAGGGGACCTTGCGTTACATGTCTCCGGAACAGGCGCGGGGCGAACCGCTCACCGGCGCGACAGACATCTTTTCCTTCGGACTGACGCTCTATGAGCTGGCCGCCGGCCGCCACCCGTTTTGGGCGGAATCGCCGTTCGACACCCTGCATACGATTCTGTCGGACGCGCGGCCTGCGCCGCCATCATCGTTCAACGCCAAAATTCCCGCCGCGCTCGATGCGGTCATCCTGCGAATGCTGGAGAAGCATCCGGCCGCGCGCCCCGATGCCGCGCAGATCGTCCGGGAGCTGGCGGAAATTCGTCAGGCTGCCGCGCGAAAACCAGAGCGTTCGTGGTACGGGATGATAGCAGCGGCCCTGCTGCTATGTTTTCTGGTGCTGGGATATTTCGTCTGGCGCGGTTCCGCCAGACGAAGTAGCAGCGAGTTTGCAGACCTCCGCATTCAGCCTCTGACCGCGCAAGCCGGCTGGGAAGGCGACCCTGCGATTTCCCCCGACGGGCAGTCTGTGGCATTTACCTGGAGCGAACGGCTGGATAGCCCCAAAGAAATTTACGTTAAGCGGATAGGCGGGGATGAGCCGGTCAAACTCACGAACTCCCCGTCGGGCGACATTGGAACTCCGGTTTGGTCACCGGACGGCACGCGTATCGCCTTTGCGCGGCATTTTCCATCGTCGGGAGCAATCTATTCCATTCCGATTAGCTCTATACCCGGTAGCGGCGGCGAACAAAAGATCGTGGACGTTGCCCAAGTAGATCTCAGCGCCGCTATCGATTGGTCTCCGGATGGGACCGAGTTGGCCTTCACCGATGCCGCGCCAAATGTGAACCGCAGGGTTATCTATTTATATAATCTGCGCACTGGAGCAAAGCGGCAGCTTACTTTTCCGCAGGATGGTCTCTGGGGAGACTGGGATCCTAAGTTTTCCCCGAATGGAACCACCATCGCTTTTAAGAGAGTGAGCGGCTTTTGGGCGGACGATATTTACCTGGTATCCACCACCGGAAGCGGCCTCCGGCGGATTACCTTTGACCAACGCGGCATCTGGGGGCACGCCTGGACAGCCGACGGAAAAAGCCTCATCGTTTCCGGCCAACGCAGCGGCACTGTTTTCAGTATCTGGCGGTACGCGATCGCAGACCCCGCCCGGCCGGAGCGCATCGCCCAGGGAGAGATCGACGCCATCACGCCCACTGCCGGCAGACACACGCGCCGCCTGGCGTGGGTGAACCAACTTTGGGACTTCAACATCTATCGCGCCCCTGCCTCTGGGGGCGGCACGCCTTCCCGGCTCATAGCATCCACGGCCCGCGATCAGGACATGGTTCTTTCCCGCAGCGGGCGCATCGCGTTTATCAGCGACCGCTCGGGCACGCGGGAGATCTGGATTGCGAACAACGATGGGTCCCGCCAAGTACAGGTCACAAACTTCAATGGCCCGCCGCTCGCTCGTCCCGAGTGGTCTGGCGATGGACGCCGGCTCGCTTTCGAAGCCCGGCTCAACGGAAAGATTTCGGTTGTGGCCATCGATTGCGATCCCGTGGAATTGCATTGCGGGCGGCCGCAACGGCTGGTAACGGGCATGCCGGCGGAGGCCCCGGGCTGGTCATCCGACGGCAAATTTATCTATTTCGCCTCCGATCGGGATGGCCACTTCCAAATCTGGAGACAAGCCGTGTCCGGCGGCCGTCCGGTTCAGATCACACACCAAGGCGGGTACCTGTCACGCGAATCGCCGGATGGCAAGTGGCTGTACTTCACCGGGGCGCAAAAAGCTGGACTGTGGCGTATACCCACTGCGGCGTCCGCCCGCACGCCGGCGGCCGCGGAATTGGTGATCGGAACTCCTTACAACGTGCAGACCGATGGTTGGGACCTCTCGGGCGGCCAGATCGTATTTATAGATCGTCCTTCCGAGTCACGGCCCGCGGCCATCCGTGCTTATAACCTAGCTACCAGGAAGGTGCGCCTGATTCGAATGTTGAATGATGTTTTCCTGGACCGGGGCGATATCGGAGTCGCCATATCGCCGGACGAGCGCTCGATTCTTTATACGCAGCTCGACCGCTCGGGCGCGAACGTGATCGTGGCGGAAAGCCTGCACTGAAACAGCCTCAAAACGAATACACCAGGCTCATTTGAATCTTTCGGGGGTTCCACAGGTTCAGGCTGCCGGCGCCGTTTAATGGCACCAGTGACCCGAAGGAACAGTTACCGGATGGACCTGCAGTGCAGCCTGCGGGGCTCGACGCCAGCACATTGTTCGGATAAACCAGGTACTGACTGGAATGCCAGGTAGAACCGAAGTCGAAGATCTCCAGCTTGTACTTCACCTGTTGGCGTTCGTTAATCCTGAAGTTTTTTCCGAACGCAAGATCCGTATCTAGGTAGTACGGGGTGCGAAGAGTGTCCCGGCCAACGTCTCCGAACCGGCCCAGCTCGGGCGCGGCAAAGGCGGATGTATTGAACATCCGGAAAATGCTGGGTGCGGCAGAATGAGGGTTTCCCACGTAATTGGGACGGATCAGTTCGCCGCGATTCAGACCGATCTGGTCGGCGCCGCCGTTGAACGCGTATACGGTATACGGCATGCCGGTGGCTACGGCGAAAGTCCCGCTCGCCTGCCACCCGCCAACCAGCCAGTTCCACCGGTGGAAGTCCCAAGTCTTTGCCGGACCGAACGGAAGCTCATAGGAGCCTACGGCGTTCCAGCGGTGCGTCTGGTCGAATGCGGACGGCCCGTAGTCGCCCCGCAAATTATGCGGGTCTTGCACGAAACCGTTCTGGCCGAAGATCAAGCCGATCTCCGAAAGAACATCCAATGACTTTGAGTACGAATAATTCAACTGGTACTGCAATCCGTTCCGGAATCGCTGGTTCAGCCGCACCTGCGCGGAGTTATAGTTCGACCAGAAGATATTCGCATTAGCGTAAGTCAACGGATCCAGATTCGGATAAGGATCGCGAGTATTGACTGGCTGAAAATTCGGATCCGAGAGGCATGCGGGCTGGTTTTGTTGGGCCTGCAACCTGGAAATCCAGACATTGCATGGGTCGCCCGCCATAGCGGGAGCATAACCCGCATTAAAGTACCAGTAGCCGTTTTCGTCCAGTCCGTGCGAACCGACATAGCTCACATACAGCAATAGGTCTTGCGTCACAGCGAACTGGAAACCCGCCGACCACTGTTGTGTGCGCGGCTGGTGATTCTCCGGCCAATTTACCTGAAACTGCGCATTCCAAAGCGGCAGTTGGAAGCGGCCGAAGTTAGTTGACCCCGTGGGGAAAGAACTCCACAACTTGTTCAATGCGACGGGCGATTCCGGCTCGAACCCACTCCCCGCGGGGTACGACACCGCCGGCGCGATATAGAGACTGTTGTCGTCGAAGGTACTCAGTTCATAGAAGCGGCAATAAATATCGTAGAAGATACCGTAACCGCCGCGGAATACGAAGCGACTGGTAGAAAAAGGCCTCCATGCGAATCCTATCCGGGGCGCAAAGTCCTTGCGGTCCGGCTGGATCAGTTCCTTATCCACACAGCAACGGACGAAATCCGGATTCACGCCGGGCGCCTGAGTGACCGCCTGCGGGAAGGCCGGGTCCGCCCACAGGTAGCCGCCGCCATTCATCCGATCCAGCGCGATGCCGCTATTGTTCGTGGCGTGAAAAGCTGGAGGAAGTTCATATCGCAAGCCAAGGTTCAGGGTCAGTTTCGTACTCACCCGGATATCATCCTGAACGAAAACATTCCAGTTCGTGCCGCGCACATCATAGTGGTCGGTGGGAACCGGCGAGGGACTGCTCACGGTTTGCGGATCGCCTAACAGGAAATCGGCGAAGGCGTTGCCCAACCCAAGGCCTTGTGCATTGCTCGCCTGGGCCGGACTGGAAGCGGTGTACGCTCCTGTGAAATTCACCTCGCCCATCAAGCCGCCGAAGCCGTCGATCAAGTTCACTCGCATGCGGCGTACATCGACGCCCAGCGCGAGCGTATGCCGCCCCCGGACGATTTTGAGGTTGTCCAGATACTGGAAGCTCTGCGCCTCCTGCCTCCACGCGGAGTTTGGGTTGCCCAGAGTCTGGTAACCGTTGAAGTTCACGATCACCGGGCCGAAGAAGGCGGGCACATTGGGCTCGTTCAGAAACCCCATTTGAGCAGCGATATTTGGTCCGTAGGATGTTTGGGAAGCGTCCTGGAAACGCTGAAATGTATATCCAATACGAGCTTCGTTGAAGATCGATGGCGCGAAGACGTGCTGCCAGTTCAGCCCGAACAATTGCTGCCTGGTATATTTTGTCTCGCCCGACAATGGCATGGGAGAGGGATTCAAGAACGTCTGGTCCCCAAAAACACCGGTAAAGATGAGCAGATTGTTGCTATTCAGAATCTGGTCTCCCCGGATGGTTGTCATCGCTGTGTCCCAAGGTCTCGCGAGTGATGCCTGATAGTTTCCGCCGCTGGTGCAGGGATTCGGGCAGCCAACGTTAGCCGTGGGTAGGTAGTTGAGAATATTTTGGGCGATCGAACCGATGCGTGAGGAAGGAATCTGATTTTCGGGAAACGGCAGGCGCCCCGCGGGATTGGCCGCCGTGGCCGGGGCTTCGCCAGAGGTCAGAGGATCGTAAAGGACATAGGGCCAATCGGAAAAATTTCCAGATCGTTCCTGGGCCGTCGGCGCATTGATGCGGCTGGACGCGAGACTCCTCTGGGCGCCAACTTCATAACCGAAAAACCAAAAACTCCGATTTCGCCCGTTATACACTTTGGGGATCTGCAACGGACCGCCGACTGTAAAGCCGTACTGGTTCTGCCGGAAAGGAGGATTCAGCGGGAGCGGGAGCGCCCCCGGATTAGCGTCGTTCAAGAATTTGTTCAGCGGGCTTTTGGGCTGGAAAATGCTGTTCTCAAGATAGTCGTAAGCTTGAGCGTGATACTGATTAGTTCCCGACTTGACGGCCACGGTCGTCTGAATGGCGCCCTGTCCGAATTCGGCCGAATACGCGCCGGTATCGACTCGCAATTCGGAAACCGCCGCAGCCGGTGGTAGGGCGGAAGGCGCCGAAAAGAACACGTCGTTACTGTCGATACCGTCCACCAGGAAGCTATTCGATTCCGAGCGGGAACCGTTGATGCTGGTTGAGAGCCAATCGGTGTTCAGCCCGTGCATCGTCCAGGCCCACGAGACGCCTCCCCCTGTGGTTGCGGCCCCGCCTTGAAGACGAAGCAGATTTGTAAAGTCGCGCCCGTTGATGGGGAGTTCTTCGATCGCTTTCTGCGGAACAACCGCGCCCAATGCGGCATCGTCGGTCTGGACCATTTGGGCGTCGGCTACCACGGGAACCACTTCTGTGGCGCCGCCGATCTCGAGCGATACGTCCTGACGAAGCGTCTGTCCAACATCCAACGCCAATCCATCCGCGCGAGCTGTCTTGAATCCCGGCGCTTCTGCTTTCAGTTCGTATGTGCCTGGTTGCACGTTAACAAAGACGTAATCGCCGAGAGCGCCGGCGTAAGTGGTCGCGGTGAGATTGGTATTTACATTCCGAATGGATACCTTTGCTCCCTGGACTGACGCACCCAACGGATCGACGATATGCCCGACGATAGAGCCGAGGGCATTCTGTGCGGACACGGGCGCAGGCGCCAGGAAAACCGCCAAAGATAGCGTTCGAGCAAGCGCCCGCAAGGATCTAGAGAGGTCCATCAGCGCATTTTAACTATTCGGTCTCCTGATTTTGAGTGGTCGCGGACGTAGTTCGTACCAGCCGGTGCTTTCGAAACGCGCCTCACATTAGAACTGGAATCGCGCCACGATCTGACCCCCTCGAGGCTGAGCCCCTACGCCGTTCAAAAAGTTGACAAAGCCGTAGCCCTGCGACAAAGCGCCGCCGGCATTGCCGTGGAGCGTAGGTGTGCTGACACTCGTAAATGTTCCGCCGAAAGGCGAGCCATCGAGCGGCGTCGAATGGAACAAGCGGTTGAAGATGTTCTGGAATTCAGCCCGGATCTGCAGCTTGTACCGGCCTTCCTTGCCGATCGGGAAAACACGCCCGAAGCTGGCGCTTTCGGCGGGCTGCCGCTGCCAGCGGAAGTCGTTGAAGTACGGCGCGGAAGCCCCGAAAGTGCCATACGGAGGCTCCACCCATGCAGCCGGGTTCAGCGCAAGCTGCTGGGTCGGATCGAACTTGGAATTCGGATTTACCAGGAACAGAGGCTGTCCCGGCACCCTGTTCAAAAACGTGTAGCCGCCGCCCCACACCGCGGGGTTGTTCGCCGGTCCGCGAGCCAGGTTCGCGAGCAGGTTATTCGACGAGAACGGGCTTTGCAGGATTTGCCCGCTCTGATAACGGAGAATTCCGGCTACTGTCCAGTCGCGTGTTATCCACGACAGCGCCTTCATCCCGGTCGAATCGGCCGTCCACTTAGGTGTCTGGTAGCTGAAGGCAATAATCAGCAGTTGCGGAATGCTGTAGCTGGAAATCTGCTTATCGATGCGTGGGTTGAACACGTCGTTTACGAGCGGCGGCGAAGGCACAACGTAGGAAAAGTTGGAGTTGGTGCCGTTGGTGAGCTCCTTCTCCCAGGTGTAGGCCACCTGCATGCTCAAACCGTGCTGGAGGCGCTGGGTCGCCTTGATCTGCAGCGAGTCGTACCAGGTGTCCCCATCCGGCGGGCCCTGGAAAGGCGGAATGCCGTTCCATTGTGGATACGGCCGCAGCGCCTGTAGCAGAGTTTGCGTGGCCGGGAATCCCGGATAGACACTGTTGGGATTCGCCAGCCATGGGAAGCGTGCGATCACCGCGGGCGAATTGATTTGCGTGTTGAGGAGCGTGGTGTCGGCCGGGTTTTGAACGTTGAGTCCGTACTGCAGCAACTGCTGCGGCGTCAGCGCGTTGTAATTTAAGCCGGCGAGCAGCGGTCCCTCCCACCAGGCGCCACGATTGCCGACGTAAGCGGCATCGACTACGAG
The DNA here is from genome assembly GCA_036557125.1 of Bryobacteraceae bacterium. Classification (GTDB taxonomy): domain Bacteria; phylum Acidobacteriota; class Terriglobia; order Bryobacterales; family Bryobacteraceae; genus PSRJ01. The sequence continues at coordinate 7,336 of DATBID010000562.1, forward strand.
GTTCTGTGTAATCTGCCGCTGAAAACCCAGGCTCCACTGGAACGTGCGCGGTAATCGGCCGGTGTTTTTGGCGATCGAAATGAACGGCGAGGAGGGCGGGATCACTCCGGGCGCGGCCGGTACCGGATATTGAGGGGTGAAATTCGGCCAATGGACCACCGGATTCCCGAACCGGTTACCGGGCCCCTCGGGGTCCCCATCCGCCAGAACCTCCCCTGGGGCGCCCGCGGCGGCGCCATACGCAGACGTCGGTATAGTGTAAAAGTCGCCGGAGCTGCCCACTACGCCGCCTTCCGTTTCCGCGGCATAAGAGATGGCGCCGCCCGCGCGGAACACCGTTTTCGGCGTGATCTGCCAGGCGACTCCCAGATGCGGTCCGAAAGCAAACGGGTAAGCCTCGCTGTATTGGCAGTGACAGGTGGCCAGGTATTCCACCGTTCCGATCCTTCCGCCGATCAGCGGATTGGGAAGGTTGAAGGCCGCGTTTTGCTGGCGGCCATACTGTTCCTTCCAATTGATGGCGTAATCCCAGCGAATGCCATAATCGAAAGTCACCTTGCGCGTGACCTTCCAACTGTCCTGGGCGTAGATCCCATAGGCATGGTCGCCCAAACGCTCATCGGCGGGCGCTGCC